>JAYTHI010000093.1:0-1715 GCA_043732685.1 Ferruginibacter sp.
GATAGCCCGACCCCAACTGACGCATCGGAAGATTGGGGATGCGCCATACGTATCATTAATTTCCCTGAATAATATTTTATCAGGACTATTAGGTGCTACATGGAAATGCTGGACGATGTATTAAATTTTGGCAATTCGACCACCACCAATAAATTTTCGGCCATAATAATCATCTGTTAAACTATTGATGGTTACCCCCGAACGAACACTGCTGTGCACAAAAAAATTATTTCCCAGGTAAATACCTACATGGCTAACTCTACCCTTAGTATTAAAAAAAACAAGGTCACCTTCCTTTAAATCTTGTTTGCTTATTTTCTCAGCTGCTTCATATTGCTCAACTGAGGTGCGCGGCGAATTAATACCGTAAATGACCGACAAAATTTTACCGGTAAATGCACTGCAATCTATACCGGATTTATCAGTGCCGCCATAATGGTAGCGGGTCGCCCACCATTCCTCTATTAAATTATACAAAGGAATATTGGTCAGGTTTTCCACCTCCATATCCATCATCATGGCATACTTAAATTGTAAAGCCGAACAGTTTTCTATGTTGGCAGCAACCGTATTTACAGCAGGCAAATTGTTATTAACATCCGAATTTTTATAAACAGTTTTATCTTCTGAAATATTAAGGGCTTTTTCGGGCGTTAACTCAACGCCATCAATAAATTTTAAATTTGCTGTTGATTTGGAACTTTTTATCAGCTGTTCTACATTAACTGTTGTTTGAGCGTTAGCCTCAATAAAACTAACTCCAGAAATTAAAACCGAAAGCGATAATATTAGATTTTTACTTTTTATCATACGTAAAATTTTACTGGTTTTACACGTATGCACGACATCTATGTTGTTATCTATTGTGGCGGGTAAATGTATTTAATCTTCAATAACAAGCTTGTTGTACAAACAATTAAATAATTAATTTTGCTGATATAATTACAAATATAGTGCCTGCAACCTTAAAATGCAAACCAGGTTTAAGTTAATGCTGCCCTAAAATTTACGGTTGCTGTGGAAAAACGAATTAGAAAGTCGTTTTATTGTTGCCGATATTTGCAAGTGGTTTTAAACATTATGTGGTGCTTATATGCTATATAAAAAGCATTCTATACCATCTTTTAGCGAATAATAGTAAAAAATAAATATTTTCATGCAGTTTTCTCATTTACATGTTCATACCCAGTTTTCCTTATTGGATGGTGCTGCGTCCATAAAAAATTTATATAAAAAAGCCATTGAAGATAAAATGCCTGCTATTGCCATAAGCGACCATGGCAATATGTTTGGTGCCTTCGAATTTGTTAAAGAAGCCTACAACCATAAAAATGCAGATGGTACTTTAAAAGTTAAACCCGTTGTTGGCTGCGAATTTTATATCACCACCGACCGCACCAGAAAAACATTCAGCAAAGAAGAAAAAGATCCCCGACACCACCAGATATTGCTGGCAAAAAATGACCAGGGTTATAAAAATTTAGTAAAACTCACCTCCCTTGGTTACATCGAAGGCATGTACAGCAAGTACCCCAGAATTGATAAGCAACTGATTCATAAATACCATGAAGGTTTAATTGCAAGCACCTGTTGCCTTGGCGGATTGGTGCCACAAACCATCCTTAGAAAAGGCGAGGCCGAAGGGGAAAATGAATTTAAATGGTGGCTTAATATTTTTCAGGAAGATTATTATATTGAGTTGCAGCGCCATGGCA
>JAYTHI010000094.1:0-1713 GCA_043732685.1 Ferruginibacter sp.
GGAGAAATAAAAGACATCAAAGAAATAAAAGTAAAAGACAACCGGTATGTATTAATTGTGCAGAATGATCGGGCACCGGCGATGTTTAAAATAAAAAAAAGTTAAGCAAAAAATAAAACTGATTAATATTTTGAGAATGAATAGGTGTTTGAATGAAAATCAAAAGGGAAAAATAATATTTATTTTTCAATTTGTTATTTGTGCCATTATTGTATCCTTCCTTTTTATATCCTGTAACAAAAAAGAAAATTTAAAAGATACACTTTTTACTTCAATGGATAGTACTGGAATAAAATTTCAAAATACAGTAATAGATAATAAATTAGAGAACAGCTTTATTTTTCGCAATTTTTATAATGGAGGCGGTGTGGCTATTGGTGATATAAATAATGATGGTCTGGCTGATGTAATTTTAACGTCCAATATGCAGGACAATAAATTGTACCTCAATAAAGGAAATTTCAAATTTGAAGACATAACTGCAAAGTCAGGTTTTAAACAAGACAGCATGTGGAGCACAGGTGTTGTGCTCGTAGATATCAATAACGATGGTTGGCTAGATATTTACATTTGTAATTCAGGTCATATAAATGATGGCAATCGTACCAACAAATTATACATCAACAATCACGACCTTACTTTTACCGAATCTGCTGCTAAGTATGGATTAAATATTTCAGGTTATTGCACACAGGCTTCCTTTTTTGATTATGATAATGATGGAGATCTGGATTGTTTTATTATCAATAATAGCCCTATCCCATTTAGTTCACTTAGTTATGGTAATATGCGGGATACTGATATTGCAAACTGGCAGGTTGCTTCAAATTTAAAGGGCGGCGGTAATCACCTTTTTAGAAATGATAACAATCATTTTACCGAAGTTACCAAGCAAGCTGGTTTACACACTGGCTTAATCAGCTTTGGTTTAGGTGTATCTGTCGGCGATATAAATAATGACGGATATCCTGATATTTATGTAGGAAATGATTTTATCGAAAGGGATTATTTGT
The DNA here is from genome assembly GCA_043732685.1 of Ferruginibacter sp. Classification (GTDB taxonomy): domain Bacteria; phylum Bacteroidota; class Bacteroidia; order Chitinophagales; family Chitinophagaceae; genus Ferruginibacter. The sequence goes on from JAYTHI010000094.1 coordinate 1,014, forward strand.
ACATAAATCAAAAGGATGGAACCTTCAAAGATGAACTGGAAAATAAGATCCAAAAAATAAGCATGTCTTCCATGAGCAGCGATCTTGCGGATATAAACAATGACGGTTATCCGGAAATATTTACTACCGACATGATACCTGATAACGATTACAGGTTAAAAACTACCGGAACTTTTGATAATTTTGACTTATATAACAGTAAACAAAAGGCTGGTTTATACCACCAATTTGTAAAAAACTGTCTTCAGTTAAATAATAAAAATAATAGTTTTTTAGAAATTGGAAATTATGCGGGCGTGTCGAGTACAGACTGGAGTTGGGGGTCATTGTTTTTTGATGCAGATAATGATGGATATAACGATTTATATGTTTGTAATGGAATTAATAAAGATTTGGGCAACCTTGATTTTTTAGACTATTTCTCGAATGATGTACAAATAAAAATGCAGCAAACAGGCAAGAGGATGGAAATTGAGGATTTGGTAAAACAAATTCCTGCAACTCCGCTTGCGAGTAGAATGTTTAAAAATAATGGCAATTTAAGTTTTACGGATATGGGTAAATCCTGGGGGTTTAAGCAGGCTAGTTTTTCGAACAGCATTGCGTATGCAGATTTAGACAATGACGGGGATTTGGATTTGGTAGTAAATAATGAGAACCAGCCGGCGTTTGTGTATCGCAACAATAGCCGGGAGCAGAC
>JAYTHI010000095.1:0-5958 GCA_043732685.1 Ferruginibacter sp.
AAATGTAAAATTTGAATTGATAAAATGTAAAAACTAAACACAAATAAGGCTGCGAATCAAAACGCTTGAAGAACACTTTTATCTTATCTAAAAGTTATATAGCTCAGGCTATACTGCTTTTTCGAATTATCTACCTAATCCAATTAAATAATGTTATAAATCAATTTCCATTAAAAGAACATAAAAAAAGCCACTCTTTTCAGAGCAGCTCAAATAATATAATATAGTATAATAATTAGATTCTAAAGTGAGCAAACGCTTTATTTGCTTCAGCCATACGGTGTGTATCTTCTTTCTTTTTGTAAGAAGCACCTTCACCTTTACTTGCTGCAACAATTTCATTGGCTAATTTATCTGCCATGCTACGGCCATTACGATCGCGACTGTATTTAACCATCCATTTAATGCTAAGAGAAACTTTTCTATCTGCACGAACTTCTGCCGGAATTTGAAAAGTTGCACCACCAATACGACGACTACGTACTTCAACACCAGGAGTAATATTGCTTAAAGCCTTTTTCCAAATTTCATAACCGCTCTCGCCGGTTATTTTGGTTACTTTATCTAAAGCATCATAAAATATAATATAAGCTCCACTTTTTTTACCTGCCCACATTAAATTATTTACAAATCGAGTAACTAATCTATCGTTAAATTTAGGATCAGGTGCTAAAGGTATTTTTTTCGGTTGTGTCTTACGCATTGTTATTTATTTTTTCGCTTTCACGCCTAACGTGCAATTGAAATTTAATGAATTATTTTTTTGCTTTTTCTTTTTTAGTACCATATTTACTACGGCTTTGTTTACGGTCTTTTACACCCGCTGTATCCAAACTACCACGAACAATATGGTAACGTACACCCGGCAAATCTTTAACTCTTCCGCCACGAATTAATACGATACTATGCTCCTGTAAATTGTGTCCTTCACCTGGAATATAGGCAATAACCTCAATTTTATTGGTTAAACGAACTTTAGCCACCTTACGCAAAGCTGAGTTTGGTTTCTTTGGCGTAGTTGTATACACCCTTGTACATACACCACGACGTTGAGGGCATGCATCCAAAGCTCTGGACTTACTTTTAGCTTTAATTATTTCTCTTCCTTTTCTAACTAACTGTTGTATTGTAGGCATTGTGAACCTTTTATTTTTGGACGGCGAAGGTAGCGTTTATCCATTAAAATGAAACACTATTTCTTATTTATTTTTAATTTTTTTATTAAATCTATAAAACTACAGTTGGATTACCCCGATATTATTACCTGAAAATAATTTTTTGGGTAATTATTTCTCTACTTTTTAGGTCTTCAATCTTTAAAATATAAATTCCTCTACTAATGTCTTTTGACCTAATAACTTGCAAATTACTATTGTTATTGTTGGTGAAATTTATTTCTTTAACCAATTGGCTTACTGAAGATAATAAAGAGATTTTATAAGAATGAGCGGGCATTCGGGTAAAATTTATGGTAAAGAAATTATCTGCAGGATTTGGATAAATTTGGATGTTATGGGCAATTCCCTTTTTATTTAAATTTATAATATTGCTAAAACTATAGGTATTGTTAAGATAAACCATTTTTAATCGGTACCAGTTAAACATTTCCGGATCCTTATCGATTAAACCATAATCGCTAAAAGTGGTGCTGTTACTGCTGTACACCTCTCCAATTGCGTTAAATATGCCCATTGCATTTTTTCTTTCTACAATAAACTTTTTAAGGGTTGCAGAAGGGTTTATCTTCCAATTTAAATATATTTTATCATCGGTAAAAACACCGCCGAATTGTTGCAGCGTTATTGGTAATGCATGGTAACAACTGCCGTCAAGGTGATAATAATAGGTTCTGGAAATACAACCATTATTAACCACGAGATTACAAACATAAACACCGGTATCTGACGGTAAAACCTCCGGGATATAGTAGTTGGTTGAATTACCTATTAAAACACTATCTGTACTGTTTTCATTTGTCTTTTTATACCATGCATATGTAGAGCCATACACGGTATCTATACTGAGAGTTGTTGCAATTTGAAAACAATTATAGGTATTGGAAATTCCGGTATTGGCAAGCGGCAAAATACTCGCATCTGCCAGGGTTCCATTACCGCAGGCATCTACTGCCCTTAACCTTACCAGCGAATAATTTGTGCCATTATTAATAGAAAAAATTGGATTTTGCTGCGGCCCTGCAACAATCGATGGTGTACCTGGACTACTTCCGATGATTTCATAATCAAAAGGCCCTACTCCGTTAGATACCACGGCTCCTAAAGTGAAACCATTTACATCGCATTGATAAGCTGAAGAACGACCTAAACTCGGGTACATATAAGGAATTACCGTTACCGTATCATACAAAAATTTATTGCAACCATCATTGGCATTGTAACTTATTACATAAGTAGCCGGACTAAGATTTTGAAAAGTATATACCCCGCCGATTACGGTATTTGGATTTAAAACTGGCGATAAGTTGGTATTATCTCTTTTAATAACTGTTACAGATAAATAACCCATATTGGTTGAGGCAGTTACATTAATATCACCTGATCCATTAACAAAGGTTCCACTGGGACACTTGCCATCTGAAGCTGCCGCATGATTCACGTAACTGGAGGTAACACCAATGTTGGCAGAATCCTTTGTACCGCAATTATCCGCTACTATAATCTTATAAACTTGTCCAACTATAACTGGTGCAATACTATCGATAACTATATTATTTGAAGTATAATTTTTACTAAAAAATAAATCTCCATGGGGAGAGAAAATTTGAACGGTATAAGGCTGGCTTCCACTGTAAGCATTTATATATAATTTGGCATAATTATAACTACAGGATGGACTGGTGCCAATACTAATTTTTACAGGAGATAAGGCTACAGAAAAACATCTTACAATGGTAGTATCAAAACAAGTATTTATGATTTTTATACAATAATTTCCGTAGTTGATATTATTAAAATTCCCGCTAGTATTACAAGATATTTGTGTATTGCCTGAATCAAACAGGCAATAAGATGGATTGATTAAATTTGTTTGTCCGGTTATTTGTGCCGAAAATCCGGTGCAATTTTTATTGGATATTTGTACCGTTGAATTAACAGATGGCAGGTTGGCCTGCACCGTAAAACAGGTTTTAAAAGTAGTATCCGGGCAAGTACTTTTAGCCTTTACACAATAAGACCCAAAAATTACATTATCGAAAATACCTGTGCTGTTACAGGAGATTAATGAATCTGCAGCAGTATATAAACAATAATTTGGAGTGCTTAAAATAGTGCTGGTGGTTTTAACGCTAAAGGTTGAGCAAGCTTTGTTACTAATAGTATTTACAAGGTCGTTTATAGCTACCGGAGGGGAAGCTGTAAAGCATCTTACAAAAGTTGTATCCATACAGGAGTCAACCACATTTGCGCAATAACGAGCAAATGGAAGGCCATTAAAAACACCTGTGGTATTGCATCCTATCAATGTATGCACGCTATCATACAAACAATAATTAGGGTTAGTTAAATTACTTCCCCCTATATTAATGCCAAAACTAGTTGCGCAATTACCTACATAAACAGGCGTAATAATATCCGGAACAGAAGGCTTTTGCCTGAAAACTGTAAAGCAATTTTTAATGATGGTATCCCTGCAACCATCATGAACGGTAATACAATAACTACCATAAGATAAAAAGTTAAAAACGCCGGTACTGTTGCAATAAAGTACAGCTTGGGTAGAATCCTGCAAACAATAGCTGGGATTTGTCAGGCCTGATTGTCCGGAAATTGATGCACTAAAGGATGTACAAATTTTATTGGCTATTACCACTACCGGGCTTATACTAATGGCAGGTGGGGCTGCTGCAAAACAAGTTCGAACAGTTTTATTACTGCAGGAATCGTGCACATCCACGCAATATTTACCGTAAGCAAGATTCGGGAATAAGCCGCTTTTATTACAAACAATTAAAACAGAATTACTATCGTATAAACAAAATCCCGGATTAAAAAAATTACTAACGCCCGTAACAGAAGCTGTAAAACTATTACAGATCTTAGTAGATATTACCACCCCACCTACCACCGGTTGTATGATGATTGATGCTGCACCTTTCTTAATTTCTCCGCAATTATCTTTTACTACTATACCAAAATTGGTATATCCTGCCAAATCAAATTGAAAGTTTGGGTTTGCAGACCAAATAGTATCTCCCGGCTGCCTTACAATACCATAAGTAAAGCCTGCTATTCCAGTACCGACAGTACTAATATTGCCTTTGCTATCAACAACTTTTATAAACCCCGTTGCAGAATCGCATACGGTTTTAATAAAATTATAGGAATCAATTTGCCACGTGTAGTTATTTATTCTTGTTTGCCTGGTTTGGATACCGCCACAACTATCTGTCATACGAACCGTATAATTACCAGCTTTTAAATTAGGAAATAGACCGGTATTATTGCTGGTACCAACACCCATCTCGGATGGTGTTACAATGGTATAAAAAAATGGTGGTCTGCCAAATTGCTGGCCACTAACCATTATACCCCCATTATTCCCGTTATCACAGGTAACATCCAAAGGATTTAATGCAAAACGGGGATCCTGATAAGATCCCGAAACGACAACATCATTTTTTGTAATACTACAGTTAGATACAATATCAGTTATAACAACAGAATAGATTCCTGCAGATAACCCTGTTATGGAGTCAGTAGTAGTAAAATTAGAAATAACAGGACCAAAAGTTTTGTATTTATAAGAACCGGAGCCACCGCTGGCATTAATTTTAATCGATCCGGTAGAGGCACACCTTGATTCATAGGTAACAAAACTTGCTGTAAGTGTTGAGCAATCCTGGGCTTTTAAAAAGAGCGGAAGACCGATAGATAGTAATCCCAAAAACCAGGTTAGCAATAGTTTTACGTTTATCATAGATTTCTCAAATCAGTCTAATTTTTTTAATTTTTGACTGTAGAGTTATAGTTTTAACGAATATTTATTTCTCTTATTGGGCAGCAATATATTTTAAGTAAAAACCCTCGTTAGTAATTTTACTAATATCAACCATTAGTGAATAATGTAAAAAAAAACTATAAAATGGATTATTATTAGGTGTAGTTAGAAAACAATATATTAAAGGATATAGTACATAAATTTGGGAAATTAAATTATTTTGGTCTTGGTAAGCAAAACCCCTTTAGGCTCATTTTACTAAAAAAAGAAAATAATATAAACTTAAAAAGCAAAGATTTTAAGAAAATAGAAGGACGTCAATAGGTTCAACTGGTAAATACTTATACTGAAGTAAACGGGTAAAAAAGTTATTTTCGAAGCATAAAGGCTAACTGTTTGGCAGTATATACCAAACTGTGCGGAATTGGCCCCGAGCGAATATCAAATTTAGAAGAGATAAATAATTGATCGGATATATTACTTTGATATCACTTTATCAGCTATTCTTTTATTAAGAAGCACGGACGTTAAATAAAGCAAAAGGTAAAGAGCAACTGGAGCAAAATCGTACGATTATGCAATACATAGAAAGCAGTTACAACAACAGGGCAAAATTCTTTGACAAAAAGGTATCGATACATAAATGCTTTGTGCCAAACAAAGGGCTTTAAAAAATATTAGACAGTCAAAATTTAAAATATCAACCCTGGAGAAAAATAAAATTTGTAGTATACAAAAAGACAATCGAAATTTCAAACAACAAGTGTTTACTGACCTTTGTAAGTGGTTAGCTACAAGTTGGGTTAATAATTCTTACCTTATGCTAGCTATGTAATTTTTTAATAAAAGATTATATATTCTATAAAAATAGGAGTGGTTTTATCATCCTCTACAGCAGTTTATATAACGCAAAAAAAAGCCCTCAACAAATGAATGCTGAGGGCGATTTAATAAATATGGCAGCTACCTACTCTCCCGGTTGGAATACCAGTACCATCG
>JAYTHI010000096.1:0-17180 GCA_043732685.1 Ferruginibacter sp.
TAATTATGGGCAATATCTGGGCGGTAGAAAGTTTATTGGGTATCCCAACAAAAATTGAATCCAGTACCGGAAAAACAGATAGTCAATTAATTGATGCAGCAACTTCTTGTATGGTGCAACTACATAAACAGTATCCCAAGGCTGCAACTTTTGCTTTTACGTATCGGTTAGAAAATACTTATTGGGCTATTATGCAGCATGGAGGCAAACAAGTTGTATCAAATAAATATCAAATAGGAAATGTAGTGGATAGGGTAGGTAGCGGCGATTGTTTTATGGCCGGCCTAATTTATGGACTAACAAAAGGCATTGCTGAAGAAGCCGTGATAGAATTTGCCACTGCAGCCGCGGTACTGAAACTAGCTGAAGCTGGTGATGCAACAAAACAAAGTATTGAAACTATAAATAAAAAGATAATCAGTGGATAAAGTAAAAATGATACTGCAAAAAATTATTGGACAAAGGTTTCTGCCCTTATTTTATAACAATGATATTGAGGTTTGTAAGGAGGTAATTAAAGCATTGTATGCAGCGGGGGTTCGTTGTGTTGAATTTACGAACAGAGGTAGCAAAGCAGTAGAAAATTTTTCAGCACTGATAAGGGAAAGGGATATTGCAATGCCTGATTTGAGTTTAGGTATTGGTACCATAAAAAATGCAGAAGAAGCAACCGTATTTATAAAAGCAGGAGCCGATTTTTTAGTTAGTCCAATTTTTGACGCCGGTATCTGCGACGTGGCACGACTGCATAATTTACCCTGGATACCCGGATGCATGACCGTTACAGAAATTCATACTGCTCAAAAAGCTGGCTATTCTTTAGTAAAACTTTTTCCTGGAAATGTGCTTGGACCTGGATTTGTAGAAGCAGTTATGCCACTTTTTACTGATATTGATTTTATGGTAACCGGTGGGGTTGATACTTCATCAGAAAATTTAAATGCCTGGTTTAAGGCTGGTGTAGCCGGCGTAGGATTGGGAAGTAAACTTATTACCGCCAATATTTTACAGCATAAAAATTATGAGGAATTAATAACAAAAACAAAAGCTGTAATGGCTGTGATCGATGGCCTAAAAAAAAATAAATTACAGTAATACTTTTTCCAACCCATTTAGTAAGGTACTAAATCGGAAAAATAAACTGCAATTTAGTTGTCACTTTTTGGCTTGCTATTTTTACTTTTTTCTGCTGTTTATTTTTCTTCACGAAAAGAGATAGATTTTAATAATTGTTATTTTATAAACGATAAAACACCTGCCCCTTTATTTTAACCCATCCGCAAATTTTGATTATCTTAACAGCATTGAAAAATGATTTCGTAAAATAAAAGTTGATATATTCCTATTTGAAATTACAGCTGTGATGACTTTAAATTTCGATTTTTAAAATTCCCCTTAAAAAATGATCCGAGAAATGCAATCGATAGGTAAATACAGATGGACGATTTGCAGTTTGGTTTTTTTTGCTACCACCATAAATTATTTAGACCGGGCAGTTATCAGTTTATTGAAATCAACCTTGTCTAAAGAATTTAAATGGACAGAGACAGACTATGCAAATATTGTGGTAGCATTTCAATTGTGTTATGCATTTGGTTTGCTTGGCGCAGGTAAATTAATTGATAAACTAGGCACTAAATTGGGCTATGGGCTGGCAACTGCCCTTTGGAGTATAGCCGCTGTAGCACATGCTTTGGTTACAAGTACTACCGGTTTTTTTGTAGCAAGAGGAGCATTGGGTATTACTGAAGCAGGCAATTTTCCTGCTGCCATTAAAACGGTGGCGGAATGGTTTCCTAAAAAGGAGCGTGCTTTAGCAACCGGTATATTTAATTCGGGCGCCAATATTGGTGCAATTCTGGCGCCGCTTACTGTTCCATATATTGCAAAGCTATGGGGATGGCAATGGGCATTTATCTTAACGGGTTTAATTGGTTTTATTTGGCTTATCTGTTGGTTTGTACTCTATGAAGTGCCTAAAAAACATAAAAAATTATTACCGGCCGAGTACGATTATATTCACAGTGATGCAACTGACGCAGCCGTAATAAATGAATTTGAACCTAAATTATCCTGGGGTAAATTACTAACCTATAAACAAACCTGGGCATTTGCTATCGGTAAATTTTTAACAGATCCGGTATGGTGGTTTTATCTTTTTTGGCTGCCGGATTTTTTAGAAAAGCAATATGGTTTAGCAAAAACGGAGTTGGCATTACCTGTTGCATTTGCCTATACGCTGGCAACAATTGGCAGCATTTTTGGAGGCTGGCTGCCTATGTTTTTTATTAAGAAAGGATACACTATTTTCAGTTCCCGTAAAAGGGCCATGTTTATTTATGCGCTGTTTGCCTTGCCTGTTGTTGCTGCACAATATTTAGGCACCATCAGTATGTGGCTTGCAGTAGGCATCATTGGTTTAGCTATGGCAGCGCACCAGGCCTGGAGCGCAAATATTTATACAACAGTCAGCGATATGTTTCCTAAAAGTGCCACGGCTTCTGTAATTGGTATTGGTGGTATGTTTGGCGCACTGGGAGGCATTTTGATTGCAAAATGTGCTGGCAGCTTATTTGATTATTATAAAGTTAAAGGCCATGTAGAAACCGGTTATTTACTACTTTTTTTAACCTGCAGTGTAGCGTACATTTTTGCGTGGGGTATCATGTACCTGCTGGTTCCTAAAATGAAAAACATCGAATACTGATATAATAAAAGATACCTGATTTAATACAGGGTAATCTTAAAAGTATTAAGTTATCAATTTGTAAAATCAATACGCTCAAAAATACTTGATAAGGAACCGTCTCCCCTTTTTTATGCAAAGCCCCTTCAAAATAAATATATTGGATTAGGTAGATAATTCGTAAAAGTTCTATAGCCTGAGCTGTATAACTTTTAGATAATATAAAAGTGTACTTCAAGCCTTTTAATTCGCAAACTTATTGGTGCTTAGTTTTTATATTTTATCCATGCAAATTATACATTTTCAATAAATAATGCCCTTCGCAGACTGCCTTTATAAACACCAGTAATTGCATAAGCCGCCTTATTGGGTTCGGTCCGCCATGGGCGGGATTCAATAAAAAATGCGCAGCTTATTTTTTTGAAAGAAGCCAATGGGCGGCGTTGCAGTTATGCAGCCCGCCGGCTGTGGAGGTGAAGGGTATTCAGCGAAAAATTGGTGCTGAATTCAAAAAATGCGACTTATAAATTATAACGCGTAAGAAATAGGCGGGTTTTAATGTTTACTAAGGTTACTGAATGACAGGTATGTTTTTTAAAACGCTACATTTAAAAAGATAAAAAACAGCTTAAAATAGTAGGTTTGCGAATGACCTACCTAATCCTATAAATTTAAATGTGGCAATTGTATTTTTATTGTTCCACAATTATACAGTATAAAGGGCATCGAAGCCGACACAATTATTGTTCTAAAACAGGAATCTCAACAATTATTTCGCAACCTTTTCCCGGAGATGATTTTATAGAAAAAATACCTGAAAATAATTCTGTTCTTTTCTTTATATTTCGGATACCAATACCGGTTTTACTTTTTTTAGTATCAAAGCCAACTCCATTATCATTTATTCTTAACCTTATGCAATTATTTACCAGCATCAGGGTAACTTCAATAATGGAGGCTTTTGAATATTTCATGATATTATTGGTTTGCTCCTGTAATATTCTATACAAGTTTAGTTGAATATCCCCATCGATATGCATGGTACCTACCTCATCAATATAAAATTTAATAATAAATTGGTTGTTGATATTTATACTTTTTAAAAAGGTTTCAAAGGTAGTTTGCAACGAGTTTTCATCAATAGATAATGGTGCAAGCTGGTGCGATAAGGTTCTGATTTCTTTAATGGCCAGGTGGATGTAGCCTACAGATTTATCGATCCATTCCGCTTGTTCTTCAAATGGCCTGCTTTTTGTCATTCCTAAATTAAGAAGCACACCTGCTAAAATTTGGTTTACATTATCATGAAGTTCGCCTCCAATCTGAAGGCGCTCATGTTCCTGTGCATTTATAATTGCTTTGGTAATATCCTGGTCTTTCTTTTTTCTTAAAGTTATGTCCCGCTCAATGGCTATCCAATGGGTATAACTTCCGGTACTGTCTGCTACTGGAGATATGGCAATATTATTCCAAAATTCTTCCCCATTTTTTTTATAGTTTATTACCTCAATTTCGCAACGTTCCCACTTTTTTATAGATTTTTTTAGGCGCCTTAATTCGTTCCTGTTGGTTTTAGGACCTTGGAAAAAATTGGGGTTCTTACCAATAACTTCTTCTCTGCTGTAACCTGTCATTTTAGTAAAGGCCTCATTGATATACACAATTTTATGGTCAGTATCTTCAAAGCAATTTACATCCGTTATTATTACAGCATCAGAGGTATTCGTTATTACAGATTCAAATAATTTAAGTTGGTGTTCCTCTTCTTTTTGCCTGGTGATATCCTGCATGGCTCCAATCATTCGAATGGGATCATTATTTTCATCTAAAACTAAAAATCCCCTGTCCAATACATATTTATAGTTTCCATCATCGCATTTAAACCGATAACCATCCTGCCATTTTATTATTTTATTATTGATATGGTAATTAATTTTTTCTAATACACGTTTTAAATCCCCTTCATGTATTTTTTCACTTCTCCATTGTAAGGAGGTCGTATCAGGTAAATGTTTATAACCCATCACTTTTTTTAAACCCTTATTCCAAAAAATTTTATTGGTTGCAAAATCCCAATCCCAAATAATATCGCTGGTAGCTTTTGCAACAATATTGTACCGCTCATTCCATTTTTTAATATCATCAACTGCATTTCTGTTTTCAAGCAAAATACCTAATAAAGACGCTGCCCGTTCCAGTAAATTTATATGGTGTGGTAATGGAAATTTTATAGATTTAAAATAAGTTGAAAAACTACCCAGAACTTTACCATCGCTCTTTTTTATAGGTACGCACCAACATGCTTTAAACCCTAATGGTTTTATTTGCGTACTGTATTTTTGCCATGCTTTATCCTGATCAATATTTGCAACGATGCAGTTATTACCCGTTATAATTGCAGTAGCGGCCGGGCTCACTTCAATGTTTGAGGAATATGCTTCCTGTAAAGAAAAATTCTCCTGCAGATTTTTACTACTTGTCAGACTTTGTAAAGTACCATCATCATTTCTTTGCAGTATGGAGCAAAATGAAGCAGGTACTATTGATTCAATGTTTGTAGTAAGGGTATTTAATACTTCTATAAAAGGGATATTGCCGGTTGCATTAAGTTCATACACTTTCTTTTCTAATGCTAAAATATTTTTTTGATAAAAACTAATGGTAACATCAGTACTTAATGCCAAACCCGTTTTATGTAAAATTGAATAAATGGATCGCTGTATTTCTACATTAATTATTTCGCCATCTTTTTTGATGTGTCTGATATTATTTATTGTTGGCTGGCCTTCCTTTAAATTATTTATAAGGGGTTTATTAATTTCAATATCTTCTTTGGGTTGAAGACTATATAAATTCATTAATAGAAATTCATTTTTTGTATAACCGTAATGTTCAGTAGCTGCTTTATTTACATTTAAAAATTTAAAAGTTTCTAAATTATAAACCCACATTGGCACCGGGCTAAGGTCAAATAGATTTCGATAATTTTCTTCAGATTCAATTAGTTCTTTATTTATGCGGCTTCGTTCAATGCTATAAGTTATGCTTTTATAAAGTTGAGCAGCAGATAATTCGTCCTTAAGTAAATAATCGGAAATACCTAATGAAAGGGTTTTGATGCTGAAATCCTTATCACTATAACCCGTTAAAACAATAATGGGGGTAGCTTGTGCAAGCCGAACCATTTCGCTGATCAGGTACGCGCCGTTGGCATCCGGTAAAGATAAATCGAGCAAAATAGTATCGTACCTTTTAGCGCTTTGAAGTTTGCTTTTAGCTTCGGTAAATGTTTTAGCCTGGTCAATAATTACCTCAAAAAATTCTTCGCCAAGATATTCTTTAATTAATATAAAATCGCCCGGATTGTCTTCAACAATTAAAATATGACGGGTTAAAATAGAGTACTCCATTTGTAGGATAGTTTTTCATTACGCAATTACTCAATACAGTTAAAAATTTTACTATTCGGTTAAAGAAGTACTATTTAAAATAAGTATTATGTTGTAACAATTTGTAAATCAGGATACGGTTTAAATTCTTTTTATTCAGGAATCTTCTTTAAATACACTTTAAAAAATGGAAAGAATAAATTTTAAAAAATTGATTTCGGATATTTTTTATTAATAAATATTCAATTTTTTCGGGTCTGATAAAGTGTACTTAATCAAAATTACTCTAATATTCCGGCCATTTATGGATTTCTATTTTTTGTATTCATTACAAATTTTTACTAATTGTAAAATAAAATATACAGCCTTTTCCAGGTTCAGAATCTATCCATATTTTACCATGGTGCTGTTCCACTATTTTTTTGCATATGGCCAGTCCAATACCAGTTCCATCGTATTCTTTATCAGTGTGTAGCCTCCAAAATATTTCAAAAGCTTTATCCTGATAAAATTTATCTATTCCAATTCCATTATCTTTTATTGACACTTGCCAATACATTTTATGTTCAACACAGTTTATATTAATTATAGAATCTATATTATTTTTTCTAAATTTAATTGCATTAATAAGCAGGTTTTGAAAAAGGCGCAGTATCTCTGCTTTATATGCCTTAAAGGAACATGCCGGTAATCCAATTATAATTTTAGTATTGGATTCTTCTATTTGATTAATCAAGTTTAGTTGCACTTCTTCTACTAATGCCACAATACTTATCTTTTCTAGTTTTCTATTATTTTCCCCGATACTTGCATACCTAAGCATATCGTTTATCATTTTCTGCATACGCTTTGCTCCATCTCCAGCGAATTTAATATATGAATTTGCTTTTTCATCAAGCTGTTTATGGTATCCCTTTTGTAATAGATCCATAAAGCCTATTACCATTCTTAATGGCTCTTTTAAATCGTGCGACATTACATAGTTATATTGTGCACGCTCTATACTAAAAGCCTTATCCGAATTAATTTGTACTTGCTCCTGCACTTTAAGTTCTGTTTGATAATCCTGTTCTTTAAAATTAAAGTCATCCACCTTTTCCTGTGTATCCTGACGATTAAAATAAAGCATCACCAATAAAATAAAGAGGCCTCCAATTAAAAAACAAAAACTATAATTGAGATTGTTAATGTAGGTATCATTATTTTTTTGCCTGATTATAAGTAATCTCTTCTCTTCATTTTTTATTAAACCAAGTAATGCATAGGCTTTTGTTATTTCATTATTTTCCTTTTTAATGCCATTTAAAATATTTAAATTTTCATTATCATTTATAATTTTTATTTCATAAAAAATAAATATATTTTTTATTATTTTAAGAAGGCTATCAATTCTTGGTTGTTGTTTTAAATTATCACTGGTAAGTTGTTTTAAACTATTGACCCTATATAATAAGTTTTGTTTAGTAGAGTCTAGTAAATGAAAACTAGTATTAGTTTTTGCAAGAATATTTTCATAATTATTATTTTGTATTTCAATTAATGAATAGGAAATATTTACGGCTGTATCCAATACTTCATACGTATGTTTTACCCAAAAAGAAGTGCTCCGATAAGCCTTTTGACTATAACCTGTAAATAGTAACGTACTTGAAATTGCAATTATTACCAACATAAAAGTAATGCCTATCTTTTTTTTATATAGTACTTTAATAAAAGCCATTATTTTAGAATTGATATTTTTCAAACGGGTTTCAGAAGTGTTTTTTGTCAAAATTCATTTATATATTTAGCGTGTAATTAATTATCCGATACCATTTTTAAGAATAAATCAGTATGCTTATTTATTTTTTATGTTTCCATGTTTGTACTGCAATTTGATTATATTAAAATAGATTTAGCAATGGTAAAATAAAAGGTACTTCCCTTACCTGGTATTGATGTTACCCATAATTTTCCTTTGTGATTATCAATTATCTTTTTACATATTGCAAGTCCAATACCTGTTCCGGAATATTCATCTTTATTGTGTAAACGGCGAAAAAGAATAAAAATATTATTGAAGTTTTCATTATTAATTCCGATACCATTATCCGAAATTGAAAAATACCAGTGATCTTTCCTTTCTTTTCCGGTGATACTAATTTTTGTAATAGTATTTGGGTTATGGTATTTTACGGCATTGCTTATTAAATTTTGAAACAACTGGTGAATGGGTGTTTTTGCTGCAAAAATTTCCGGTAGTTCATTGTGTGTAAATTCAATTTTTTGCGATTGTTTAATATTGGTATAAATATTAATTACTTCGTTTACCAGCTTATTGGTATTAATTTTTTCGAATTGATATTGCAATGTTCCTACCCGTGAATATTCAAGGAGGTCTAAAATAATTTGGCGCATGCGTACAGCACCATCCACTGCGAAATTTATATAATTTCTACCGGTTTCATCCAATTGATATTCATACTTTTTTTGTATTCTTTTTAAAAAACCGGTTACCATTCTCAATGGTTCCTGTAAATCGTGCGAAGCAATGTAGGCAAACTGTTCAAGCTCAGCATTTGAACTTGCTAATTCCACTGCTCTCTTATTTAGCTGGCTGTTTAATTCTTTTAATATCAATTCGTTTTTAATTCGCTCCGTAATATCCTGCATCGCTCCGATGATTCGGTATGGGAGACCTTCCTTATCTCTAACCACCAATGCACTATCTATAACTGAAGCGTACATGCCATTCTTTTTTAAAAATTGGTATTGACTGGTCCAATATATTTTTTGCCGGTTATTTATTAAATCATTTAAACTTTTTAAAACCCTTTGTTTATCCTCCGGATGAATAAAATTTTCGCGTTCCTGATTGTCTTTTTCCAGATCTTTTAAATTGTATCCAAATAAACTGCTGAAACCTTCACCCCAAAACATTGTTTTATTTACCAGATCAATTTCCCAAATGGCGTCAAAAGTTGCTTTTGTAGCGTAATCAAAACGCTCATTACTTTTTGCCAGCGCCAGCTGGCTTTGTATAATTTCGGTAATATCATTTGCCACGATCATTACCGATTTTTTCTCATTATATATCATGGTATGTCCATTAATGGTCACATTTATTATGTTGCCGTTCTTGGTTACATGTTGCCATTGTCCAAATTTTATTATCTCCTGGGCCGACGATCTTGAATCAAATTTAAAAATGTTAAAAGCATCCCTGCCAATAAATAAATCCGAAATAAACATTTTTAAAAATTCATTATTTTTATAGCCATAAGAAGCGGTAGCGGCATTATTTACTTTCAAAATTTGGAGGGTATCAGCGTCGTAAATCCAATTGGGTAAAGGATTACTTTCAAAAATATTTCTATATTTTTCTTCTGATTCTTTAACCGCCTGTTCTGCAAGTTTACTTTTGGTTATGTCCTGCGATGTACCTTCGAGTGTAATTGCATCTCCTTTATCATTGTATTTTATTGTTCCCTTTTGTATTAAAAATTTTATGCTACCATCTTTTAAAATAATACGATGTTCAATATTTACAAGTTGTTTTTTTTCGATAGCCAGCTTATAATATGCCAATACCCTATCCCTGTCATCAGGATGTATAACTGCTGTTATTTGCCGGATAGATATGGGTAATTTATTTTTATTAAATTCATAAATATTATACATTTCATTGCTCCAAAATGAATTTGATTTTATTATATCATGCTCATAGTAACCAAGTTTGGCCATTTTTTGGGCCATTTCTAATTTTTTATTTATTTCAATTAGTTTATTATGGTATAATTTATTTTCGGTTATGTTTCTACTGTAACAGGCTATCCCTATTATTTCTTTTCCGTTATAAATAGGATTAAAACTCACCTCTGTCCACTGTTTTAAATTGGTGGTGGGATTATTCATTATGATCTCTTTTTTAAAGGATTTTCCTTTCAATGCCTTTGTGTACATTTCCTTCCAGGCAATTGTATTTATGTCATCGGTTTTACCTGTAAGCACCATAGTATCTCCGGGAGCTACAGTAACGCCGGTCATTAATTGAAAATTTTTAATAAAAGCCTTATTACCTGCAATGAGCGTAAAATGCTTGTTAATACTCCATATATCGTCATTGGTTCCATTTATTAGCGCCTCCTTATCTCTTCGTTCAAACTCTCTTTGTTCTGCAATTTTAATTTTTTCAGTCACATCATCCATCAATGCAAGAACCGACTTTTTACCATTATAATCTATAATATTGCCACTAATATTAAGGTGCATGGTTTCGCCATTCTTTTTTAGATGTGTCCATATTTTCTTACTTAAAATGTCATAAGAATTCTGGTTCTTTAACATTTTTTCAAATTCTGCCAGTTCTTCTTTTATGCAGAAATCACTGACTGTTAAAAATAAAAATTCTTCCCTCGTATAGCCATATTTTTTTATGGCGGCGTTATTTACCTCCACTATAAAATGGGTGCTGAAATTAAATATATAAAGTGGGAGCGGATTGTGGTTAAAGAGATCTTTATACCGCTGTTCTGACAAGACAATTGCTTGTTGCTGTAATTTTTTTTCAGTTGCATCTTTAGCAATGCAATACAATATCTCCTCATTATCATCCCACCCAACAGACCATAAAAGATTAATTATCGTACCATCTTTTTTGAGATTTCGGTTTTCAAAATTTCTTGTTACAGGTCCGCCAGCTGAAATAAGTGCTGCCATTTTTAAGGTCATAGGTTTATCCTCTTCCAACACCATATGGATATAATTCTTCCCAATCATTTCCTCCTCTGTATATCCCCATAAATGTTTACAGGCCTTGCTTACCTGTATAAATTTTCCATAACGGTCAATTTCGCAAATTACATCTAATGAATAATCTAATATTCTTTGCCTGTCGGCCAGTGTTTTATTTAATACTACTTTGGCATTTATATCGCTGGTTATATCATTTGCAAGACAATAAATACCGGTAATTTTATTATTTATAATTATAGGTAAACTTATAATTGCCGCAATAAATTTATGACCTTTTGCAGTTATTATTCGTATGGCATATTCTTGTGTTTGCCCTTGTTTTGAGTTTTCAAAATGTATTTTAGTTGTTTCAACATCTCCCGGATGTACAAAATCGAGGTAATGTAATTGCATAATTTCTGCCTCACTGCATTCAGTCTTTATTGCAAGAACATGGTTTGCACTTGTGAAATTACCCTCTAAATCCAGCGAAAAAACTGCAGTTGGGTTTTGATAAAAAAGGGATTGGTAAATCTCTTTACTTTCGGCTAATTGTAATTCTAAAATTTTTCGATCTGTAATATCCTGAATTACTCCAATTAATATATTTGGTTTTCCATCGGCATAATAGGTAGTTGACTTATAAACACAAATATTACGTTCTTTTCCAATTGCTGTAATGATGCGGGTTTCAATTTGCTGAAATGGTATACGATTTAACAGGCCGTTGTTTACCCAATTGGTATAATTCTCCCTTTCTTCCGGATGGATAAATTCCATTAATCCATTAATCTCCGGAACATTATTTCCGGGTACCAACCCAAGGATACGATAAAATTGATCTGACCAGATTCGTTTATCGGCTTCAAAATTTACTTCTCCACTTCCAATACCTGCCATACTTTCTGCCTTGTTTAATAAATTCTTATATTGGAGTAATTGTTTTTCTGTTGTTTTTTGTGCTGTAATATTATTGGCAGATATACATACAGCCCTTATTTTTCCCGTTTTGTTTATTGGGGTAATAGTAAATTGAATCCATAGTTGTTCATTGGTAACTTTATTATTTGCTAACTTTTCATATTCAAAGGTCTTTCCTTTGAATGCATTTTCTATTATATTTTTAAAGTAATCTATTCTTTCAGCATCTACAAAATCATATATATTTGCGCCTATTTTTACCTCCCTTGTTAAAAAATTATTTTCCCTGGCTTTTTCGTTAAATGCCTTAATCCTATGTCCTTCATCCAATAAAATAAAACCTTCTTTTGTATTTTCAAAAATTGCTGATAAGTTCTCTTCCGAATGAATAATTTTTTCTTCAGCAACAATTCTATCCGTAATATTCCTGAATTTATTTACGATGCCTGTTATTGATTCATTTTGCAGCATATTTGTTAAAGAACTTTCTACCCAACGCCAGGTTTTATCTTTATGCAACATTCTATATAACAAACCCTTTGTATTAATATTTTCCGCTTTAAGTATCTGCTTCCAAATTCTTTTTAGTCCGATCAAATCTTGCGGATGTATCAACTTAGTAAAAGTTAATTGCATAGCCTCACTTTGACTGTAACCCAATACGCTGGTAACAGAAGGTGAAACATAAATTGGATTTGCAAATGCTGTTAAAATACAAATTACATCAGTATCATTTTCAACCAGGGCTTTGTAAATCTGCTGGTACTTTGATGCGCTTGTTTCTTTTTCCTTGTTGAAATTCTGATAGGGTGCAGGATTGCTTTTTAAATTACCATTTTTATTTAGGAGGGGTTTAGGTTGGTGTTGATCTGATTCGATTTCAGGCAAAAGAAAATTTTCATTTTTAACCAACAGTACATCCTTGATTGTAATAATAGTGAAGCGCTCTTTATTGGTTGAATTAACTAATTTGGCACTCCCTGAAAGTTGAAGGATGTAACCTTGTTTATGCTTTATTTTGAGATTGACAGGCTGCTGGATATTAATTTTTTGAAGTAGGTTAGCTGATAAGGTAATGGTATCTTTTTTTTCGCCGTGCTGCTCAATTAGATTAAAATTTTTACCAATTAATTCCTCCTTGCTATAGCCTGTAATTTTACAAAAAGGATCGTTTAAAGCTGCCAAATTACCATACATGTCTGTTACGAAGATACTTGTATCAATCAGGTCAAAAAGAGGGTCTAAATTAAAATGCCCCAATTCATTTTCATTAGAACGAAGAGGAATTTCAGCTAATGTAATAGTATTGTTATTATTGGAAGGCCTGCGTATTTTTTTCATTTTTGTAGACCGTTTAATTGTAGCAGCTTTTTATTTCATTGTAACATGCCATTTGAGAAAATAAAGATTATTATTTTGGGCTGGAAGACAAAGGATACTATTCAAATTGACGCTATAAAATTCAATCTTTTTTTAATGCAAAAAGGTTGATTGAACCGATTGGAGCGGAGCAGTCAACCTGATTAACTTTAATAAATTAAAAATTGATTCTTATAGGTCTAGATTTTTCAAATATGTACTGGATTAAAAACGGGCGATTAATAAATGGATAAATTAAGTTTACAATTTTAAACTAATCTTAATCAAAGGTATTGGCAATTTAAAAAAAATCGTGTAGATAAACGACGCAAAAATGGGTAGTTTTTTTTCTACTTTAATTGTTGGAATTAAATTGTTTATAAAAATATAAAAATAAATATGTCGTTTTTTTTGAAGAGAAAAATATTAAAGTAAACAGTAAATTTAGTTGCACCAAGGCTGTTTACTAAAAATTTAAATATGAATATTTTACGAGGCTTTATAAATAATTCGACAACTTAATTTTATTACTGAAATAATTAATTTTCAATTGCTTTGGATGTTTTGTAGAAATTAATTGGAGTGGAAAATACAGATTATATACAATTGTAATGGTTATTATTGCAAGCGTTTTTAATTTAACATGATTATTTTTGAAACACAATATTGCCATAAAAATTAATAGCAATGTTTAATTTACTATTTAATGTATTCAATAGTAATGTGTTGCGAATACATAATTATTTGTATCACTTTACATTTAAAATGGTAAACCTGATGTTTATTATTATTTAAAAAGGCTGTTCATTTAATTGCAACTTTACACCTTAATTTAATGTAGTTTTATTACTACAATCCTAAAATATGTTTATTACATTATGAAAAAATTTTTGTTAGTAGATGACCATATTGTTGTGCGTTCGGGAATTAAAGGGTTATTAAATGAGTTATTTAAGCCATCTGAAAAATTTGAGGCAAGCGATGGTGAAACGGCTGCAATAATATTAAAGGAACATCATTACGATCTGATAATGATGGATATTCAGATGCCTAAAACCGATACCTTAGGCTTGATGGAATACATTCATATTAAATACCCTGATGCAAGGGTTTTGATATTTTCGATGAGTGCCGAAAGTATTTATGCCAAACGATTCTTGAAAGCTGGAGCTAAAGGATTTCTTAGTAAAGATGCCCCACTTGAAGAAATAAAAAAGGCGATCAATATGGTTTTAAACAATAGAAAGTATATTAGTGAAACCCTTGCCGCCGTTTTAGCCGAGGAGTCTATAATGGATAGGCCGGGCAATCCATTCAACCAACTCTCTCCCCGCGAATTTGAAATTGTTTCTTTATTGCTGTCCGGTGAAACTATCAGCGAAATATCTAAATTATTAAACTTACAGGTTTCCACCATTGGCACTCACAAGGCCAGGTTATTCGATAAACTTGCAGTATCCAATATATTAGAATTAAAAGATTTGGCTAATTCTTATAACTTGTAATAAATTAAGGATATCAACATTAAATTTTTGTTTTACAAAAAATACCGAATGGTATTATTTTTAGTTTTTAGTTTAGTTTGTTTTGTTATTAATCGCGTAAATCTTATTTCTTAAGTCAGTAGCAAGTTTTATCAATTTTCTTTTTCCATTCCACAAATATATTTAGCGCCTCCTTATTTGGCAGTGCGATCATTGGGATTTTTCGATTATCAACCGCTGTAGAAATTTCTTTATAAATAAAGGCATCATCAAAACCTGCAGCAGCGGCATCTACCCTGTTATTGGCATAATAAATAATCGATGGCCTTGCCCAATAAATTGCGCCCATACACATAGGACATGGTTCGCAGGTTGTATAAATTTCGCAACCTTCCAATTGAAAATCTTTTAAGTATTTACATGCCTCCCGAATTGCAATAATTTCTGCATGGGCAGTAGGGTCGTTATTAAGTATCACTTTATTGTTGCCCTTTCCAATAATAATATTGTCTTTTACTATTACACAACCAAATGGGCCTCCTTCATTATTAAGCATACCATATCGTGATAATAAAATAGCCTCTTGCATAAAGCTTTCTTCTCTTGTCATAATTTTATTATTAAACATTATGCAGTTACTAAAAAAAATATTTTTAAACTATTCTGGTAAAAAATAAACTCCAGCATTTTACTAAAAGCCAAACAACCCTCATGCAGAATTAATAAAAATTGTTACGTATAAATATACTACATCCAAAGTTGAGATTTTGGAGTAATGTTAAGCCACTTAAATTATCAGGCAAGTCTACACAATTCATAAATTATACTTGCATGAAGTGGATGGGCGGCAGAGAGGTCAGCAGCCGAAGCCATTTCAAAATCTTCAAAATCAAAACCCGGAGCAACTGTGCATCCTACAAAACAATACTTGCTTCCCAAATCGGGTTTGCTCGCGAACCAGCAATTTGCCGGAACCACATATTGAAACAATTCATCTTTGTCAATATTATTTCCAAGTCTGGTTATTTTTAATTGACCGGAAGGCAGCAATACATAAATAAGTAATGGCTGCCCTGCATAAAAGTGCCAGCATTCATCACTTTTAATTTTATGGAAGGCAGAAAAATTTCCCTGCTCCAATAAAAAATAAATAGCAGTTGAAAAGTTTCTGTTTCCAATAAAATTTGCGGGTAAATTATTTTTTTCGATGGTTTCAACACTTCGGTAGGTTTCTTTATACCAGCCACCTTCGGGATGCGGCAGCAGTTTGTAATGCTGTATGTATTGGAGAGCAGAAATCATCGATTATTTTATTGTGCGGGTTATTACATCTTAATATTCTTGTTTAGAAAAATATAATTTATCTTTTTTGTTATTGTTCCTGCGAAAAAAACTGATCAAATAATTCGATGGTTTTGTCCAGATCAGCATATGATAATGCGTTATTTAAAAACCAGCTTTCGTAGGCAGATGGCGGCAGATAAACTCCATTATCCAGCATAAAATGAAACAGTTTATTAAACAACGGAATATTTGCTTTGGATGCTGATTCAAAATCAATTACATCGTGATCGCAAAAATGTACGCTTATCATGCTTCCAAAACGGTTAATACGAAAGGGAATATTTTTACTGTTTAAAACAGCAGCAATGCCATCAGCTACATATTTTGTTTTGGCATCCAGCTCTTCATAAATAGCAGGATTTTCTTTTAACTCTCTTAATAAAGTATAACCCGCAATCATAGCGATAGGGTTACCGCTTAAAGTACCGGCCTGGTAAACATTGCCTACGGGCGCAATATGTTCCATGATGGCTCTTTTACCTCCAAATGCACCAACAGGCAGACCCCCTCCAATTACTTTACCAAAAGTAATCAGGTCGGCATTTATATTTAACCTGCTTTGTGCGCCCCCTGCAGCTAACCTGAAGCCTGTCATTACCTCATCAAAAATAAATACGATTTTCTCTTCATCACAAATTTTTCTCAACCCCTCTAAAAAACCTTTTACCGGAATAATGCAACCCATATTACCCACGATTGGTTCTATAATGATGGCTGCTATTTCGCCTTTATATTGTTGTACTAATTGCTGCACCGCCTCTAAATCGTTATAAGCGCAGGTTAAGGTATCGTTGCTAACACCAGCCGTTACACCGGGAACCGATTGAATGTTTAGCGTTGCCATACCGCTACCGGCCTTTACCAAAAATGCATCAGCATGACCATGATAACAACCTTCAAATTTGATGAATTTATTTTTTCCGGTATAACCCCTTGCCAACCGAAGTGCACTCATACATGCCTCGGTACCACTGCTAACCATACGTACAAGATCAACATTTGGTGCCATACTTTTAATTAACTCTGCCATTTCAATCTCCAGTAAAGTAGGTGCGCCAAAAGAGGTAGATTCCAATACCTTTTGCTGTATAGCTTTTACGATGGGATCATAGGCATGCCCTAAAATCATTGGTCCCCAGGAGGCGATATAATCTATATATTTCTTTCCATCTGCATCATACAAATAAGCACCCTTGGCACTTTGCATAAAAACGGGTGTACCACCTACACTTTTAAAAGCGCGAACGGGAGAATTTACTCCGCCTGGAATGGATTGTTGTGCTC
>JAYTHI010000097.1:0-17175 GCA_043732685.1 Ferruginibacter sp.
AAAAGGCAAAAGGCAAAAGGCAAAATGCACTAATTATATGTTTACATCATCATTTTTAGCTTCATCAAATTCATCTTGTTCAGATGGTTCTATCAAAAAATTATCTACATCAGCCTGGCTATCGGTTATTGCTGCATTTAATGCATAAGCTTCTTCTTCTATATCTTTTTGTTCTAAATTATTCATTTCAGCTACAGTAATTTCTTCCTCTTCTAAAATTTGAAATTGTTCATCGCCCGTTGTTGATGCAAAATATTCCATGGAATCCTGTTTCAGATCAGGTAAAATTGCCTCGTTTTTTTCTTCTTTATTTTTTTTCATATTCAATATGTTTTAAAAAAATAGTCAAAATTTAGCAATGCTTTTCAAATTTAATGAATGTTGAGTTACTAAAATTTATTAAATATTTGATTATAACAGTTTTATTTTTAATTATATATGTATAATATTGACTTAATGTCTTTATGCCAAATAACGATCAAAAATCTTTTTTTTATGTGGATATCATCATATTAAAATAATCAATTGTAAATTTCCGAAATTAGCAGGACTATTAAAATAGGAAGGAAGATTTTTTTAAAATGGTTTAAATACCTACTTGCTTTTTCGTTCTAAATTGGGTAGTAGGCCGGTAATTATACCAAGCAAGGGTAAAAATGAACAGATACTAAATACATATTCTATGCCTGTACTATCGGCCATTTTACCAAGTAATGCCGATCCAATTCCAGCAATGCCAAATGCAAACCCAAAAAATAAACCACTAACCATTCCTACTTTACCAGGTATCAATTCCTGCGCATATACCAAAATGGCAGAGAAAGCTGATGCTATTACCAAACCCGTTGCAACAGCTAAAATACCTGTCCAAAAAAGGTTGGCATGTGGCAACAATAAAGTAAAGGGTGCTGCACCTAAAATAGAAAACCAAATTACATATTTTCTTCCAAACTTATCTCCCAGCGGACCTCCCATCAAAGTACCCGCAGCTACTGCGGCTAAAAATGCAAATAAGTATAATTGAGATTGTTGAACGCTAAGATGAAATTTTTCTATCAAATAAAAAGTAAAATAATTGGTAATGGATACCATGTAGAAATATTTTGAAAATATAAGCAACATTAAAATTGCAATTGAAAATAGTACTTTTCTTTTTGGCAAAAAATGGCGTTCATCAGCAATAGGATTTACCTTTCCTGCTGCCCTTAATAGAATTTGTGTTTTATACCAACTCCCTATTTTAAATAAAATAATAATGCCCACTACTGCAATTAATAAAAACCAGGAAATATTGCCTTGTCCATACGGCATTACAATTAAAGCAACTAGTAAAGGCCCCGCCGCACTTCCCGCATTACCACCTAATTGAAAAATTGATTGCGCTAAACCACGTTTGCCGCCCGATGCCATATAGGCTACCCTGCTGCTTTCAGGATGAAAAATTGAAGATCCAATACCAATACAGCCTACTGCTATTAGGATAGTATAAAATGCCGTGGATTGCGATAGTAAAAATAAACCCGCAAATGTAAAGCACATGCCAAAGGCCAATGAATATGGCTTTGGATGCTTATCTGTATATACGCCTACAAATGGCTGTAATATAGACGCCATTAACTGAAATGTAAACGTTATTAATCCTATTTGAGCAAAACTTAAATGAAAACTTATTTTCAATAATGGATAAACTGATGGGATAACAGCCTGTAATAAATCATTGATAAAATGTGTGCCTGCAATGGTAAACAATATGGGATAAATTGTACGTTGAGGTATTACTTGTGTTGAAATGGTCATGTTTTTTGCGATGCCTCTTTAATGGCAACTACAAAAATAAGTGGTAAGCAACAAAATTTTAAAATTTGGGGTCTTGATCTTTAAATGATCGTAAAAAGGTAATAAAAATAGTGGTTTTAGTAACCAAAATTTACCTGTAAAAACGAAATTGCTTTACAGACAGGCAATAAAAATAAATCTGTAAATTATTATTTAACAAAAACTGTAAACAAATGGCGTAGAACTAATTAAATAAAAATTAAATTGATTGTTTGGTAAGCTGGTAGAAAACTTATTGTCACCACATAAAACGATTAAAAATAGTATTGATATTTTTCAAATTATTGTAACTATTTTTTATAGAAAATAGTTTTTAATAATAATAAACGTAAGTAAAATCTTCCTGAACATTAATGCTCTCTTTGTTTAATAAACTCATCTTTAAAAAATTATCAGTACTATTTTGTACAGTTATATTTTTGGAAGATTGCAAAAAGTAAGGATTTATTACACCCTCCTCCAATAATCCTTCTCCAAGATCTTCTTCGGTGTAAATGTATTTTTTTGTTTTTAAACCTGTGGTTTGGTTGCTGCGCATGATTGGTTGTGTTAAAATTTATCAAAATTAAATTCAAATTTTTTTTAATGGGTTTTATTCCTTACTAACGATAATATCGTGCCAGCAGTTTTCTTATATAAAATGACTACTGTTTTATTAAATCTTTGGGCAATAACGTTTCACCCAACGGAAATATTTTCTACAATCCTCTAATTATTTATACTAATGTACAATGAATACCTAAAGTATAAAATAGCCAAACCAACTGTTTTACTGTAGAATTTTTACTATAATATTTATTAAATCAAGGATTATTATATCAGGCGACTGGTAATTAACACTACAGCCTTGGGTATTTTTTATAAAAAAAATCTTCTGGTTGATGAGTGGGAGAAAAATCTCAGAATAATTTTGGGAGGATTGATGCCAGATTTTTTTAAAAATTATAAAAAAAGAGGTATTTATTTGGGTTAATAAATACCTCCTTTCGCTTCCTATCTTTTATTGGAGCGAAAGATAAAAATTATTCCAGCTTGCTTTACTCAATTTGTTAAGTCTGATTAAAGGGCAAAAATTGCATTAATTTTCGGCTTTAGGTTAATTGCTTTAAATTATAGCTCAAATATGTAAAGCCTGTTCAAGGTCGGTTAATAGATCTGCAATATTTTCTATACCGGTACTAAATCTGATCAGGCCATCTGTAATACCATATTTTTCTCTTTCCTCTTTGCTTAAGCCTTTGTGACTCATACTTGCAGGATGGCTTACTAAAGTATCCACAGTACCCAATGATATTGCTTTTACACAAACCTGAAGTTTATCGATAAATTTAATGCCTGCATCCAATCCCCCTTTTACTTCAAAGCTCATTAGGGCACCCGGATGCTTCATTTGTTTTGCAGCAATATCAAAATCAGGATGAGTTGATAAGCCTGCATAATTAACATGAGCAATTGCCGGATGCTCATTTAAATAATTGGCAACAGTAAATGCATTGCTGCAATGCCTGTCCATTCTAAGTTCCAGGGTTTTAATTCCATTGCTAAGTAAAAATGCATCAAAAGGGTTGCTGTTTCCGCCTAATAATACATGCCATTTCCAAACTTTACCATTCATTAATTCAAGGTCTTTACCCAATAACACCCCTCCAATTGAAGTGCCATGCCCATTTAAAAATTTAGTAGTGCTATGGCAAACAAAATCTACTCCATATTTAAATGGCTGTTGCAAATAAGGTGTGGCAAAAGTATTGTCTACCGATACCAATAAACCCTTTGCTTTGGCCATTGCGGTAATTGCTGCAATATCAACGCAATTAATAGTTGGGTTTGCAGGCGTTTCTATATGAACTAATTTTATTGTTTTGTTATTTTTAAGTGCCTCCTCTACTTGGTTTAAGTCTCTAAAATTAACCAACACCGTATTTATACCGGCCTCTGAAAGTACCTTTAAAAATAATTCGTGTGTACCCCCATATAATGAAAAGTGCGACAATACAGCTTCCCCCGCTTTAAGGTTGCTCATAAATAACGTCGTCATGGCCGATTGCCCGCTGCTATGTAATAATGCTTTTAATTTAAGCGGTTCGCCATCATCGCCTTTAAGTTCAAAAGCTTCCAAAGCCTCAATGGTTTTTTCAGCCGCAGTAAAACTTGGGTTTCC
This sequence comes from Ferruginibacter sp., assembly GCA_043732685.1. GTDB lineage: Bacteria > Bacteroidota > Bacteroidia > Chitinophagales > Chitinophagaceae > Ferruginibacter. Next base: position 3,998 of record JAYTHI010000097.1, read on the forward strand.
CCAACGGCTATAAATTTTGCTTTTATCTTCTCCTGCAAATCTTTCCATTCCTTGTTGGGCACTATCAAAAGTAAATGTTGAAGTTGCGTAAATTGGCGTTAAATGTGCATGATCTGCATTATTATGACCCGCGCTATGTAAAGCAATTGATGATATTCCTGTTAGCGGAAATTTAATTAAATCCATATTTAAATGTTTTTTAAGATGCAGGTAAAATTACAGTTTTATTAGGTTTTAATTAGGACTCTTTTATGTTAAAATAATGGCAGCAGAATTGCATATCTAATGAAATATCATATATTTAAGAATTAGAAAATCTCAATAAACCATGAAAAAGTATTTTATCCATGATGGCCAAAAACAGCTTGGTCCTTTTTCAGCCATCGAATTAATAGAAAAAGGTATCACAAAGTGTACACCTGTATATACCACTGGTTTAGGCAGGTACGTTAAAGCTTCCGAAATTCCGGTTTTAAATGATGCATTTGGTAAAAGTTTGGAAGACTTAAAAAATGTGCCGTCGCCTGCAGTAGCTCAAAATAAATATATTCCACAGCTGTCCAAAATTTTATGGGCTGCCGGCATTTTAATACTTATACTTGTTCCATATATGGTTTACAGGGCGCAAACAGATGTTGCTGATGCCCCAATCACGCTCGCTACGCCGGTGGCAGGTGTACATTCCATAGCTCCACTGGTTAATACTTCGCTGCAGCAAAAGGAAGCGGCCAACCCCATTCAATATTTAAGTGTTCACGGAAAAATGCATCGCAACCTGGTGGGCAAAAAAATAATAAAAGGTACTATTACCAATTTGGCTTCACTTTCAGGGTATAAAAATATGGAAATGGCTATTACATTTTTGTCGGGTAACCATACTGAATTACAAACACAACTTTTTTATGTTAATGATATAGTTGGGCCTAATGCTGCCATTCCGTTTAGAAATGTTTTTAATGCTCCTGCCGAAACAGCTGGTTTTCAAATTAGGGTAATATCTGCCATCACTGCGATGTAAACATTTACAGGGTTACTTTTTTAAATTATTTTTATTAATTAAAAACGCAGGTTTTTAAATTAATAAATTATGCTTTATAGTTATCCTTTCATTTTAATTTAACAGTTATAAGTTCTAGTTTATTAATGACTTATTTTTACTGCTTATTTAAACTTCAATTGGAGTTAATTTTTCACTATCCTTCATAACAATAATTACAGAAAAAATTTATAATGTCAGCAGAACACCAACGCTTAGCAATTAATAATAAAAAATCTGTTCCCTTAGAACAATGGGGACCATACTTAAGCGAAAGGCAATGGGGAACAGTAAGAGAAGATTACAGTGAAAATGGAGATGCCTGGAGTTATTTAAATTTTGAAGACAGTCATCATCGGGCCTACCGCTGGGGCGAAGATGGAATTGCCGGTATCTCCGATTATTTTCAACATTTATGTTTTGCCGTTACTTTATGGAATGGTAAGGATGTATTTTTAAAAGAGCGGTTATTTGGTTTGGGCAATCACCAGGGCAATCATGGAGAAGATGTAAAGGAATTATATTATTATCTGGATAATTTACCTTCACATTATTATATGGAGTACCTGTATAAATATCCTCAAAATGATTTTCCCTATGAAGACCTTATAAATACTAATGCCAACAGAACCAAGCTAGAGCCGGAGTATGAAATATTAGACACCGGCGTTTTTGATAATGATGAATACACAGATGTAAAAATTACCTACGCCAAGCAAAGCTCCACCGATATTTTTATTAAGATAGATGTAACCAACCGCAGTAGTAAAAAGGCTTCGATAACGGTTATGCCTACCCTATGGTTTTATAATAGATGGGCCTACAGTGAGGATGATGCAAAGCCAATTTTAACCGCAACCGGTAACACAACGGTAACTGCACAATCTGCAAGATTAGGTAATTATAATTTTTATTTTCAGGAACCCGATTATTCGTTGTTTACCGAAAATGAAACCAATATGAAAAAGACAAATGGTACTGAAAACGCTACCATTTTTGTAAAAGATGCTTTTCATGGCGCAGTAATAAGGAGCGAAAACATTACCGATTTACAAAACAAAAAGACAGGTACAAAATTTTCGCCTGTGTATAATATTTCTTTAAAAGGCGGTGAAACAAAAACCATTTATTCAAGGCTTACCGCCGATGTGAATGAAACACCCTTTTTGCCCGGCTTCGAACAAATATTTGTGCAGCGCAAACAGGAGGCAGATGAATTCTATAATATTATTCTTGCACCAAATATGCCCGCCGACCTCAAAAATATTCAACGTCAGAGTTTGGCAGGAGTGCTTTGGAGCAGACAATATTACCATTTTGATGTGGAAAGATGGTTAACGACCAGTGACGGTTTAACGCCTGTAAATGCTACAAAACAAAATGGGCGCAATAACGATTGGAAACACCTGAAAAATCAGGATGTTATTGCTATGCCCGATAAGTGGGAATACCCCTGGTATGCGGCCTGGGATCTTGCTTTTCATTGTATTTCTATGGCAATGGTAGATGTAACTTTCGCTAAACATCAGTTGTTGCTGATCATGCGCGAATGGTATATGAAGCCTGATGGACAACTGCCTGCTTATGAATGGAATTTCAGCGATGTTAACCCGCCTGTACATGCATGGGCAGCGATGGAAGTTTACCGTGTAGAAAAAGAAAGTACCGGTACGGGAGATATTGTTTTCTTAAAAAGAATATTTCAAAAGTTACTTATCAATTTTACCTGGTGGATAAATAGAAAAGACAGGTATGGCAATAATATTTTTGAAGGCGGTTTTTTGGGGCTTGATAATATTGGTATTTTTAACCGCAGTTTTCACTCTCCAAACGGAATGCAATTAGAACAGGCAGACGGAACAAGCTGGATGGCTATGTATGCTTTAAACATGATGGATATGGCTATGGAAATTGCCACCCAGGATATTGCTTTTGAAGATACTGCTACTAAGTTTTTTGAACATTTTGTTTTTATTGCAGAAGCATTAAACAGCCATACTTTATGGCATGCGGAAGATAAATTCTTTTATGATACCCTAAGTGTTGCAGGGTCTGATCCGATACCATTGCGCATTCATTCCATTGTTGGTTTAACAAGTTTATTTGCAGTTTCAATTATTGACCGGGCTAAACTTGAAAAATTACCTGATTTTAGAAAAAGAATAATTTGGTTTGAAAATTACAGGAGAAAAAACAATCGCTTCTGGCCTAATGAAGAGCGCAGCGACGGTGAAGAATTATTAATCTCGCTGGTTCAAAAAGAGCGGCTAATTTATTTATTAACCAGGTTATTGAATGAAGAGGAGTTTTTATCAGATGGTGGTGTAAGGGCCTTATCAAAGTACCACGCAGCAAATCCATATTCCGTAACTGTGGAAGGAACAAAATATGATATTCAGTACGATCCCGGTGATTCAACTTCTAACCTTTTTGGAGGTAATTCTAATTGGAGGGGTCCGGTTTGGATGCCCATAAATTATTTAATAATCAGATCCATAAAAAAATATGGTGAATTTTATGGTGATACCTTAAAAGTGGAGTGCCCTGTGGGTAGCGGCAATCAATTAAACCTTGTTCAGGTTGCCGAAGAATTAACCAAAAGAGTAATAACTCTTTTTGCAAAAAATGATAAAGGCGAACGTAAATCGTACGGAGATTATAATTGGTTTTATAAAAAAATTGGCAATCAAAATCTGGTTAATTTTTATGAGTATTTCCACGGGGATAATGGAAGGGGATTGGGTGCCAATCATCAAACAGGGTGGACATCGTTGGTGGCTGACCTTATTGGTGGCCAGCAAGTAAAAGAGGAAGAATGGAAATTATAAAATAATTACAGGTATATAACAAAGTTCCATATAAAGCAGCAGTGCTTTTTATGGAACTTTGTTAATAAATAAGCACAATACATTTTACGATTATAATTTTTTAATGGAACTAACTTTTATTTAACTGCCATTAGCAAATAAATTGCACTTCAATTTTTTAAATTCGAACAAATTAATTAGTGGCAGAATTCAATTATACCAACCCTTAATTTTTGTGTAAGTGCTGCAATACTTTTTTAAACTAAACATGCTGTCGTTTTGCCCTTTCATACTGTTTTGGCCAGGCAATATCAACACCCAATTGAGTTGCCGCATGTAGAGGAAAATAAGGATCACGTAAAAATTGACGCGCCAAAAATACCAAATCTGCCTGCCCGTTTCCAATAATGTCAGCAGCTTCGCCGGCGTTGGTAATTAAGCCTACCGCACCTGTTAATATGCCTGTTTCTTTTTTAATTTTTTCTGCAAAGGGCAATTGATATAAGGGTCCAACGGGTATTTTTTGTTCCGGTGAATTGCCGCCCGATGAACAATCAATTAAGTCTACTCCATTCTCTTTTAAAATTTTAGCCAGTGCTACCGCATCTGTTTCTGTAAACCCTCCTGCTACCCAATCTGAGGCAGATATGCGCACAAATAAGGGTAAATTCGCGCCAATCAAGCCTCGTATATCAGTAACAACTTCAATTAATAATCTAACCCGGTTTGTAAAACTTCCACCATAGGCATCTGTGCGAAGGTTACTGAGCGGCGACATAAATTCATTTAATAAATAGCCATGGGCAGCATGTATTTCAAATACTTTAAAACCTCCTGCCAAAGCTCTTGTGGTGGCTGTAATAAAATCGTTTTTTATTTTACCAATGGCTTCAATACTTAAGGCAAGTGGCAATGGTTCGCCGGCAGTATGGGGCAGGGCACTTGGAGCTACAGTTTGCCAGGCACCTTCTTCCGGTTTTAAGGATAAATTTCCCTGCCATGGTACGTGATGACTGGCCTTGCGACCAGCATGTGCCAGCTGAATGCCGGGCACTGATCCCTGTAATTCTATAAAGGAAGTGATTCGCTTTAAAAATTCAATATGTTCATCTTTCCAAATACCAAGGTCGCCAATAGTTATCCTTGCATCCGGAGAAACTGCAATAGCTTCTGAAAATATTAAACCGGCCCCACCAACAGCCCGGCTGCCTAAATGTACCAGGTGCCAGTCTGACGCAAACCCATCGATACTTGAATATTCACACATCGGCGACACTACAATTCTATTTTTTATTGTTATTCCTCTTATAGTGATTGGTTCAAAAACTAAAGCCATAATTTAATATTTATAAAATTTAAGTAGATTCGCTTATTTTTTAGCCGATTAATTTGGTTGGGTTTTATTGCTTGGATTTAAATAATTAGATGTTATATTTAAAAACAATTTGCTTATTTTTAAACGGACTATTTACGAAAATTTTAATAAACAAAAATAATTTAGTTCTTGTTTAAATAAAAATAATATGGTTAACATATTAAATTATATAATATGTTTAGGAATTATAAAAAGGATATTAATAAAAAAATCCCCCTTAATTCAGGAGGATTTTAATTATAATTTTATTTCTTCATCACTGTCATCAAAAAAACGAAATTCAGTGAGATGATAAGTAGAGTTTGACGTAACCTTAATTCTTTGTTTATATTTCCAACTCCATTTTCTTCGTTTTGAAATAAATCCACTGGTAAGAAAAGTAAAGAGAATTGGATTTACCTCTATAGTTAACCCTTTATGGTTTTGCATAATCAGGTAACTTAAATTCTTTTCTATTTCATCTTCTAAAATAAGTGTAGAAGATATTTTACCGCTTCCATGGCAACTTGGGCAAATTTCTGAAGTATTGATATTCATTTCAGGCTTCATACGTTGCCTGGTAATTTGCATCAATCCAAATTTACTGATGGGTAAAACAGCATGTTTAGCCCTATCAGGTTTCATAAAAACTTCCATTGAATCTGCAAGCCGCTTTTTATTTTCCAGCAACTTCATATCAATAAAATCAACAACGATAATACCACCTAAATCGCGAAGTCTAAGTTGTCTTGCTATTTCTTCAGCTGCTTCCAGATTGGTTTCCAGCGCATTTTGTTCCTGGTTATTACTTACGCTTTTATAGCCGCTATTAACATCAATTACATGTAACGCTTCTGTATGTTCAATAATTAAATAAGCGCCGCTTGGTAAATTAACCGTTTTGCCAAATGCCGCTTTTACTTGCTTGGTAATGCCAAAACTATCAAAAATTGGAGAACCATTATTGTAATAAGCAACAATATCTACTTTTTCAGGGGCAATACGTTGTATATAATTTTTGGTATCTGCAAAAATGGTTTTATCATTTACTACAATACGATTAAAATCTTCATTTAAAAGATCCCGAAGCATGCTGTTGGCTTTGCCTTGTTCACTTAATATCTTTGATGGAGGAGTTGCGTCTTTTAAATTGGCCTGCATGGTTTTCCAGGTCTGCACCAGACTTAATAAATCTTCGTGTAATTCAGCGGTATGTTTGCCTTCGGCTGCGGTACGAACGATAACACCAAAGTTTTTTGGCTTAATTGCTTCAATAATTTTTTGAAGTCTCTTTCTTTCGTCGCTGCTATGTATTTTACGGGAAACAGCAATAATGTCATTAAATGGAGTAATAACAACGAAACGACCCGGCAATGACAATTCGCAACTTAAACGGGGGCCTTTTGCGGCAATAGGTTCTTTTAAAATTTGAACCAAAACATTTGGACGTCCACTTAAGACCTCCGCAATTTTTCCGGTCTTTACTATTTCCGGTTCTACATTAAACTTACCAAAATCAAGTCCGCCTTCAGTTTTGTCATTGATAGCGGCATTGGTAAATTTCAATATGGATTTTACGTAGGGGCTAAGATCAGTATAATGTAAGAAGGCATCTTTTTCAAAACCTACATCAATAAAAGCTGCATTAAGGCCGGGGATCAATTTCTTAACTTTTCCAAGATACAGGTCTCCCACGGCGAAATTTGCATCAGCTTTTTCATTGTGCAACTCTACCAATTTCTTATCTTCCAGCAAGGCAATTTCAACACCTTGAGGAGCAGCATTTATAATTAATTCCTTTGTCAAAAAAACACTTTTTTAATTATGGACCGATACATTACCCTGGTGAGTACGTACAGCAACATAATAATACTACCTGTAGTCAACATGGTACTGATAAATAGGTGCCGGCATATTATGCCGGCACTAGCTATAAAAAGAAAATTATTTCTTCTTATGACGATTCTTTCTTAAACGTTTTTTACGCTTGTGCGTTGCAATTTTATGACGTTTTCTTTTTTTACCACAAGGCATAATTAAATTCTTTTGATGTTAAATAATAATTCTGTTATTGCTCGAAATTAAATCCCGATCTTTTATAATAAATCGAAATAAATTCGAAGTATCTTTTATTTAAGCATTTTAATCCGCTCATCCACAGCTTTTGTGTAAGATGGGTTATTAACAATGCGTTTGCTTACTTGGTACCATTTAAGGGCACTAACCTTGTCGCCAACACCAGCATAAGCATCAGCCAACCAGGAAATAGCTTCAATGTTTTGAGGTTCTTTTTTAACAACAACCTGTAAACGTTCAATGGCTTTGGGGTATTGAGTAGAAATTACACCACCAATACCAAGTACCAATTGGGCTTGCATATTAGTAGAATCCTTTTTAACAACCTGTAACAATTGTTGAATTCCCTTCATTGTTTCCTGCGCATCGCCTGCCATTCCCTTTCCAAAAACATAACAACTTCCCAGGCCAACTTTTAAACTATCATTTAAAGGATTTAATTCTATCGCCTTCTCAAATAATGAAATTGCCTGTTCTGCTTCCCAACCTCTTTTAGCCAAATCTTCTTCATTTCTTAACTCAGTTAAGATCTGTTGGGCGGCAAAGGTGAGGTTTTTTTCAGAATTTACCAACTTCGCTGATTCTGCAAGGTAATAATTATGAAGATTGTGGTTGTGAACACTATCTTCCCAAAACTTTGCAAGCTCCTCAAAAGTTTTAATTTGCTGATCTTTAACGTCACCCCTCTTTACCCTGCTATTTAAATTAGCAAGATAAAGCTGCTGATTGGTGGATAATTTTTGGCTGCTCGACTTAATGTAAACATTAATGTCAAAACGCAGGGGCGCATCGGCTTCAACTTTTACAGTTTTAGCCACAACCTCTTTTTTGGCCACTGTTGTGCCAAAAATTAATAAGGATGCTAAAATTAAGACACCTGCGCCTGTTAGTAGGAGTTGTTGTTTTTTCAAGAGAAATAATTGAGGCGCAAAGGTACGTTATGCCGAAGTTTTGTTGGCAACCGAATTTTTATTTTTTACCTCCTGCACAAATTCCTTGGCTGGTTTAAATGATGGTATATAATGTTCGGGAATTTCTACAGCCACATTTTTTTTAATGTTCCGGCCAATTTTGGCGGCTCTTTTTTTTGTTATAAAACTACCAAATCCTCTTATATAAATGTTTTCACCAGTAATAAGGGATTGTTTAATTTCTTTAAACATTGTTTCCAAAGTAACCATTACATCAATTTTTGGAATGCCTGTTTTGTCAGAAATTTCGGAAATAAGATCTGCTTTTCTCATTATTTTAATTTTTAATTGGGTATCAATTCTATAGAAAAATAGAACAATAAATTGTAAAAACCAATATTAAATACTGATAATTATTTATTGAATTACGTCCAAAGTTACAATAAATTAATAATTTTATCATAATTAATTGATTTGTAATATGATAACTCCTGTATAATTAAATTATAATCTGTAATCATTTTTTATGAAATTTGCCCATTAATGAATAAACCTGCTCAACATAGTTATTTTACAGTCAATCTTTTGCTGTGGAATTTGAAAAAAAACAACCGGCAAATGCCATGGAAAGGAGAAAAGGACCCCTATAAAATTTGGCTGAGCGAAATTATATTGCAGCAAACAAGAGTAGAACAGGGCCTTGAATATTACCTTCGTTTTATAACCGCATTTCCAACTGTTTACGAGCTTGCTAATGCTTCCGAAACTACTGTATTTAAATTATGGGAAGGATTGGGTTATTACACGCGCTGTAAGAACCTTATTGCCACTGCAATATATATATCAAGCCAACTAAATGGAAAATTTCCTGATAATTATGAAGCTATCCTGCAATTAAAAGGAGTGGGCCCATACACTGCAGCAGCCGTTGCTTCCTTTGCTTTTAATTTACCCTATGCAGTGGTAGATGGTAACGTTTTTAGGGTTTTAGCAAGGTATTTCGCTTTGTCAACACCAATAGACAGTACAGATGGCAAACAGCATTTTACCCAATTGGCTAATTTATTGCTTGATAAAAGTCAACCAGGTATTTATAACCAGGCAATAATGGATTTTGGCGCAACTATCTGTAAACCTAAACTTCCACAGTGTACCAATTGTGTACTTAATGAAAAATGCGGCGCATACCTTCAAAATTTAGTAAATACGCTTCCGGTAAAGGAAAAAAAGATAATAAAAAAAATAAGGTGGTTTTATTATTTGTTAATTGAATATAATGGCAGACAATATATTCGCAAGCGAGGGGCAAAAGATATTTGGGAAAATTTATACGAATTTGTACTGATAGAATCACCCACCAGTATAGAAACAGCTGATTTTAAGGAAATTGAATTGGTACAAAATATATTTACTACAAATGAATTCGAAGTTAAAAGTATCTCAGGCGTTTACAAACAGCAACTAACACACCAAACCATTTATGGACAGTTTATTAAAATACATATACAGGAACCCTTGGAAGGAACTGGTTATGAAGCAGTATCTGCCGAAGAAATTGGAAAGCTCCCCTTCCCTAAATTTATCACTACCTATTTGAAAGATAAAAATGTATCTTTAAATTTGTTTTAAGGCGACTACTAAAATATGCATTTAATAAAATATATAGTATGAGAGGGGTTAATAAAGTAATGCTATTGGGCTATTTAGGTAAAGATCCTGAAATTCAATATTTGGAAGGTAATATAGCAGTAGCCAAATTTTCTTTAGCAACCTCAGAAAATTATAAGGATAAAACAGGCAAGTTACAATCACAAACAGAATGGCATAATATTGTATTATGGCGTGGACTGGCAGAAATGGCGCAGAAGTTTTTACATAAGGGTAGTCTGATTTATGTTGAAGGAAGTTTAAAAACCAGGAGTTGGGAGGATAAGGAAAATAATAAAAAGGTAATTACTGAGATAGTAGGCGATAACCTGATTATGTTAGATAAACGCAACGACGCAGATGTTGCAGCCGCTGCACCCTTAAACATTGCATCGTCTGATACGGATAACAATCCGGACAATTACGGTCCGGAAAAATTACCCTTTTAATTAAAATCCTGCATCATTATTGATATAGGATAAATATATTTTTCACTTAAATTGATAGTCTTGGATTACCATTCGGTTATTACTTATACAGATTACTTCCATTTTACTTTGCTGGCAATGAATCCTATTACACCTGCAGCTTCGGCAGTACTTATATTTATTGCGGTATTATTATTTGTTATTTCCTTTTTTATTGCCGGAGCAGAGGTCGCCTTTTTTTCGCTTACTTATAAAGATATCAATATGCTTAAAACAAAGCAGCAGCCTTCGTTCAGGCGTATTGTTACCTTACTGGAACAACCCAAGACCTTACTTGCAGGAATGCTCATCACTAACAGTTTTGTTAATATAGGTATCATTCTAATTTCTAATATTGTAATGGATGGATGGATAGATATGACCGCCATCAGCGATATGCCCGTTCTGAGGTTTATTATAAAATTATTTTCTGTTACCTTTTTAATTGTTCTTTTTAGTGAAGTGTTACCGAAAGTTTGGGCTACTCATCATAAAGTATGGTTTGCTTCAACAGCTTCTCTTATTGTTGAAATTTTTAATAGTTTCTTTTATCGGTCAAGTAAACGAATGGTTGGTTTTAGTGATGGTATCGAAAAAAAATTATCTCCCCATAGTTCTACATTTTTAGAAAATAGCCAGCTTGATTATGCCATTGATCTTTTGCCGGAACATGAAGCCACCAAGGAGGAAAAACAAATCTTAAAAGGGATCCGTAAATTTGGTGATACCACCGTTAAACAAGTTATGCGTGCCCGCCTTGATGTTAGCGGGATTGATTACAACAGCAACTTTGAAGATATTATAAAAAAAGTAGAAGAATTGCATTATTCCCGCTTACCCGTTTATAAAAGCGACCTTGATGAAATTGCGGGAATTATACATACTAAAGACCTGTTACCACATGTTAATGCCAGCAAGGTTGATAATTTTGATTGGCATGTCTTAATGCATGCAGGCCTTTTTGTACATGAGCAAAAATTAATTGAAGATCTTTTGCAGGAGTTTAGAAACCGCCGGATACATTTTGCTATCGTTGTGGATGAGTTTGGAGGTACATCGGGTATTGTTACCCTGGAAGATATTATGGAAGAAATTATTGGAGAGATCAATGATGAATTTGATGACGAAGAATTAATTAATAAAAAATTAGATGACCATACTTACATTTTTGAAGGTAAAACAATGATCAATGATGTATGTAAAGTCATGCAATTACCTGCAGATACCTTTGAAGATGCAAGAGGGGACAGCGATTCGCTTGCAGGCCTAGTGTTGGAAATTGCCGGTGAATTTCCTCAAATTAATGAAGAAGTTCCTAATGGTGGCTTTATTTTTATTCCATTGGAGATAAATAAAAATAGATTAGATAAAGTAAAAGTTATTATTAAACCTACCCCGGGAAACGCCTGATAGCAAAGTGGCGATCTTAAAAAAACAAGATGCATAAAATATATTTCTCAGTGCAAAAAGTAAGGTTTTCAATATTGTTCGGGAGTTTTTGTTGTTTGATATTAGCTAGTTGTAACGCACCTTATGTTTCAAAAAAGAGAGGCTATTATAACATAGCATTACCGGAAAGGAAATACCAGCTATTTGACCAGCCCGGCTTTCCATATAGTTTCGAATACCCTGTGTACGCGCGTATTATTCAGGACACAACTTATTTTGATAATAACCCTGAAAATAATTATTGGCGCAACATAGATTTTCCTCAATTTAATGCCAGAATATTTTTAAGTTATAAAGAAATTGGCGGTCATTCCTTGTATAAAATTAAACAGGCAAACGGCCAATACCGCGATTCGATGGGGCTAAATATTTTTGATAAAATGGTTGCGGACGCTTTCACACTTACCAATAAAAATGATGTGGTTTCTAATTCTATAAACGATAGTATGATGCATACTTCCAATGGTATTAGCGGAGTGTTTTTTAAAGTAGGGGGTAATGCAGCTACCGCCAAGCAATTCTTTTTAAGCGATACAACTAAAAACTTTCTGCGGGGTGCCTTATATTTTGATGTAACTCCCAATGCGGATTCACTAAAGCCTGTGCAGGATTTTTTGCAAAAAGATATGGACCATATCATAAATACATTTAAATGGAAAAATAAGTAAGTATTATTTAAAAAATTTCTACATAGATCTTCCTTACGTAAAATTAAAAAATTGCATAACCGGTTATAAATTTAGGTTTGTCTTATAGGGGTAGTTGAATTTGCGGGAAAGAAGGCTATAATGGTTTTTCATCTTCACTTTAATCAGTACCATTATTGCTTATTAAAGTACTGGAAAAGAAAATTAATTATAAAATACACTTTCTTCCTTTTTAATAAAGTATTTTTTGTGCTTTTTTGACAGAGAACAAAAAATGAACTTTTATTATTGCCTGATTGTCATAATCCCTAAATCTTAGTTTTTATTATTTACATCAACTACTTTTACAATTGATATGATAGCAATAGATAACATACTAATTAGCGACGAAATTGTACAGGAACATTTTGTATGCGATCTTAATAAATGCAAGGGTGGTTGTTGCGTGGATGGCGATGCCGGCGCACCACTTAGTAAAGAGGAACTTCAAAATATTAATGAAGTGTATGAGGCAGTGCTTCCTTACCTTACCAATGAAAGTAAGGAAGAATTGCAGCGGCAGGGAAAATATATTTATGATAAAGAATTTGGATGGGTTACTCCAACTATTGCAAGTAAAGTTTGTGCGTATGGAATAAAAGATAAAATGGGTATTGTAAAATGCGGTATAGAACAAGCCTACAACGATGGAAAAGTGAAATGGAAAAAACCAATAAGTTGCCATTTGTTTCCTATAAGAATTCTGCAAAGCAGAAACAAACAAACCGATTATGTTAATTACGAA
>JAYTHI010000098.1:0-1699 GCA_043732685.1 Ferruginibacter sp.
GCCAGTCCAAGTGCTATCATTGTCATATTATATTTGCTGATGGTGTAAGCCACATGGTTTTTAAACCATTTCATATCCATATTTAGTGGTGGCGATAAATTTAAGATATGCGCATTGGTTGATTTTTTTAAATGAGGGATGCAAGCACGGCTCATCATAAAAGTGCCCCTAACATTGATATCATACATAAGATCAAAGCGCTTAGGTTCTGTTAGTTCTGTGGTAGTAAGACTGATCGCAGAAGCATTATTTACCAAAATATCGATGCCGCCAAATTTTTCAATTGTTTTATCAATTACTTGTTGTATTTGGTCTTCATACCTGATATCGCATTGCACAGCCAAAGCTTTACCGCCTGCCAATTCCATTTCTGCAGCGGCTGAAAAAATTGTGCCGCCCAATTTGGGATTTTCTTCCACACTTTTTGAGGCAATAACAATATTAGCTCCTTCCCGGGCCAATTTTAGTCCGATGGCCTTTCCTATACCCCGGCTGGCTCCCGTAATTATTACAGTTTTATTTTTAAATGACATTGCAATTTTTATTTCAAATGTAGCAAAAAGCCAACTATAAATTAATTATGTAATTATAGCATATAAGGGTAGTATACAAGTTGAAAAATTTATTTTTTTTGGCATATAATTTATAAAGTTAAACAAATGTTTGGTTTTAATTAAACGTTTGTTTAATTTTGCGTAATAATTTAAAGTCATGGAATTTAGCGATAAGCAAATACAAATAATACAAACTGCGGAAGTACTTTTTGCTGAAAGAGGTTTTGATGGAACCTCCGTTAGAGATATTGCTGACGAGGCAGGGATTAATGTAGCCATGATATCCTATTATTTTGGCTCCAAGGAAAAGCTGATGGAGGCCCTATTCGAATTGAGGGTTGGTACCATACAATCCAGGGTAGAAAGTCTTTTAAAAGATGATAGTCTAACGCCTATTGAAAAGGTAAACATGTTGATTGATGAACATATTGATAGGGTAATGGAAACCCAATGTTTTTCTAAAATAATGATAGGCATACAGGTAACAAGCAACAACCCGGCAATTTTAAAAGTTGCCAATGATGTAAAAGTTCGTATGGCAAAACTTGTAAATGAAATAATAAAAGACGGACAGAAGAAAGGACTATTTAAAAAGAAAGTTGATGTGGTACTGATGTTAAATACAATGGTAGGCACCACCAATCAAAGTATGATGAGTCAGCAATTGTACCGCGCCTATAACAACCAACTCGAAATGCCTGACGTTGAATTTAAATCTATTTTAAAACGAAAATTAAGCATACACATAAAAACACTTTTCAAAGCAATATTAACCAATGAAGCATAATTTCAGAACAACAACGGTATTATATATTTTGCTATGCCTGCTAAGCATTCCACCGCTGCAGGCGCAGGATAGCGCAAGGGTAATAACATTAAAAGAGGCAATAGAACTTAGTGTAAACAGCAGTCACCTGTTAAAAAATAATGTGGCTAAAATTAAAGAAGCTACTGCCTTCATAACAGAAGCTACAGACAGGCGTCTGCCCGATGTTAGTGCAAGTGCCTCTTATCTTTACCTGCCCATTAAGCCAAAGATTAAATTAAAAAGTGATACCTCCGGTAGAGGAGGCGGGCCAAATGTTAGTGAGGCAATGTATGGTATTCTAAATGCCTCCCTACCTTTATTTGCAGGCGGAAAAATT
>JAYTHI010000099.1:0-1697 GCA_043732685.1 Ferruginibacter sp.
ATCTGCTTCTAGGTAAGGCTGGTAAATGAAATTAAAATAAGAGTCTTCAAGTAAATCTCCACGCTGAAACTGAGCTAGAACTTCATCGCCATAATAAGGCAAACCAGTTGTAAATACATTATCTAGTAGACCAGGAAAAGGTGTGTTTTGAAGCTCGGGCAAGACTTCAAACAAAGGTCTTCCTTCGATCTGACCACTTTTACCCCATATTTTTTTTATACTATCATTGGCAAGAGAAATCACCATTTCTTTACCCTTAAAAATTGCAATTGAAAAGGGTGATTTTAGGAGCAACATGCTATACCTTTTTTCACTGTCGCTGACTTCTTTTAATAATTGTTTTTCATTTTTAAGGGATAGTGCCAGTGAAGCATTTTCAGTTACATCTTCGACCTTTTGTATGATATATTTTACATTATTAAACTCATCCAGAACAGGGGAATGAGATGGTCGCCAATATTTAATTGAGAATCCGCCTCCTTCTGAGATCGGTTTAGGAATATCATATTTTATTAAAGCTATTGAATCAGCTGTTTTAGTTGCAAGAACTCTTTTAATAGATGCCTTAATGCTACTTTCTCCAATTGCGGTCAAATCATTTGGATTATCGGGGAAAACTTCGAAGATATCCCGCCCTATAATTTTATCCCTTTTTGTTACTGTTGATTTTAAATACTTGTCTGAAACTGCAACAATTTTATAATCTGTATCGAAAATAATTAATGATTCTGACGATTGTTCAAAAAATGATTTGTAATCAATTTTCATTGGCTTATTCTTATTGGTAAAAAATTCAAACAGGAAAATAAAAAAATTTAGAAAGAGGTAGTAACTAAATATTCAACTATTGTTCCAATTAAGGAACTTATCAATAACTGGCAGTTACTTTAATCTATAATTTATCAAAAATTATTTAGAGTAGTAAAAAAAATTAGATCCAAAAAGCTGGAATAATAATCCTGGCGAAATCTCTTAAAAGGGTAGCTGTTTGCTTTTTGAATGAATTATAGTTAACATTCCAATGGGCTCCAAAGCCAACGGGGCTTAATGTAAAGGGAAGTCTTAAAATGATATGATGTATGCCTTTGATATATAATGGTTTTAAAATTTGAAAATACAAAGTTTCTTCCAGACTGTATTCAAATATTGTATTCATTGTACTTTTGGCATCGTATAACAGACTGGCGTAAAATCTTTTTTCAACGATAAATAACGTTGTCACTATATAATGTTCATCTCGACTAGCGATGGTATAATCTCTACTGTCTGATGCAAATTCAATACCTTTTGGAATCCATTTTAACAGCCTGATTAATTGAGGAAAGTATAATCTGCCGGTAACTTTTATGATATGAGTAGTGTTCGCAATAAGCTTACTATGATCAAATGCAAAATCTATCATCTCAAGTTCTGAATATCCATAATGCACGCCATCTGGAACAGGAGATGATTGAAACTGTAGAAATTCTACTTTCAAATTAAATTTATTTTCCTTGGCTACCAGATTTCTGAGTAAAAAAAGATCTGAACTTGAATTTTCAACAAAAACAATTGAATCAAAATAAGTTTGTTCATACCCAAGCCAGAATTTCAAGGCTGAAAAATAATCCTGCATACGTATGGCAGGATCAATTCTAATAATTGGGTTTATTGTTACCTGCTCCGGTTTAATACAAGCTGTTAGTAATAAACAATAG
>JAYTHI010000100.1:0-5921 GCA_043732685.1 Ferruginibacter sp.
TACATAAGCGGTGCCAATGTAAAAGCCTGGCTCTATGTCCGTTTTTTGCCCGCAAACGGGGCATTCGTCATACATTTTCATAAAAGTTTTAAGATGGAAAGAACCATCATCCTTGAAAATATTGCCTTCCCTGCAATGCGGGCATTTGTGATTTAATACTGTCCATAAATATCCATGCCTTCGAGGCGCCTTCTTATTGTCTTTCATAAACTTTATTTACTTTTAACCTTAGCCAGCTTTTAGCCAACTGTGCCAGGATGGAGTGGCAATAATAGTTGTTATAAACCCAACAGCGTATTTGTAATTTATGCATACACCGTTCCCTCTATTAATTACCTCTTTGTCTTCAATATACCGCAGCATCTTTTTAAGGTACGCCTCCAAATCAAAAGTTGAAACTTTATTGCCGACATGTTTCCTTAAATTATGAAGTATAATTCTTTCACAATCCATATACCCATCTGCCCTCTTCAAATCGATATTGATTTCTTTTGTTTCGTTGTCAAATATTATCAGTCTTTTGCTCATTTTAAATTTTTCTCCAGTATTTTAGAAGGTTATCCTTTTGGGAATATATTACGTGATAGCTTTTTGGGACTTCATCTTCAAGGCTGTGATAGGTAACAAGCTTAGTTCCGGCAGGGCGTTGGTCAAGCTGATCATAGAGATAATGGTTATAGTAATTAAACAGTTCGCCGGAATATTCAATACTATTGTCAATCTTGTCCCTTCCTGCTAAATTCTCATAAAATGAATTGAAGAAGTAAAAATGGTCATAATTACTAAAATCTATTTGCGTAAAATTGCCAGCAATGAAAAATGCATTCCTAATGCGAAGTGCTCCTTTTGCAGCATCTGCTTCATTGACTAACCTTTCCCTTTGTTCTATGCCATAAAATGTGGATTTAGGTTTAAAGTGCGCAGCGGTTAAACAGAACTTGCCTACACCGCTTCCAATATCAAGGATCCTGGAATTGTCTTCCATACCTAAATAATGAGCTGCTTTTTTTGCAACTTCTATAGGTGTCCAATGCCGTTGTGCAAGTAATTGGATTGATGAGGGGTAGATCAAATCGAAAGCTTTATCTGAATCAAACAATTTCTCTTCACGGGTTCTTTTTTCTAGTAGGCGCATAGGGATTAATTGATTTTAGGGCCTCTATTATATTTATTGGTTAACTGATATATTCTTGGTACTATTAATTCCTTTCTTTCCCCAGAGCGTGATGGAAATATCATTGCTATCCAGCCTATGCTTTCGGCATATTGTAATAAGAATTTGCTATCGCCTGATGTTAACTTGTCATTCACCTCCACAATTTTTCCATCTACAGGCATATGGGCCTCTATTTTGTAATCACTATACTTTATTGTTGCAATTACATCCCCCTGCTTCTTAAAGCCCATCGGTTCATTGAATATTATTTCCTGTATATCTTTAAAGCCGATTAGCTTAAAGCTGCAAACTCCGGTATAAGCTACCTGTCCCTGAAAGTCAATCCATTCATGGTCTTTGGTATAGAATAAATCCCTGCTTATTGATGATTCTTTATTCATACTGCAAAGTTATTTTGTAACTCCTTCCATAACAGTAAACATTATCACCTAAAAAAGTGAGTTTTATCAGTTTTTAGAAGGTAATTTTGTAGCCACAATGAGCATAAAGGGAATCTTTCCAATAGAGAAATGGGATTTTAAGAGTGAATCCATATTAGCAGACCTGCCTGCTCCGGATTTAGAATTGCTGATGGCACACCAAACTGAACAATCATATAAAAAGGGAGATATTTTTTTTAGAGAAGGCGGGTACCCAAGTGGCATTTTTTTTATATTAGCTGGTAAAGCAAAAAAATATAAATTAGATAGGGAAGGAAAAGAACATATTATTTATGTAGCAAATACTGGCGAATTATTGGGGTATCATGCTATCCTTGCTGGTGATAGGTACCCTGATTCTGCAGCTGCTATTGAAGAATGCAAGATTGCATTCATACCAAGGGAAGATTTTTTGGAAACGCTGCACCAATCGCCCATACTGACAAACCGGTTGTTAAAAACCTTGAGCCATGAATTTGCAGTAATGGAAAATAGCCTGTCAATGTTTTCGCAAAAATCCGTGCGTGAAAGGTTAGCATTGCAATTAATAGTGCTGAGGGAAAAATATAAAGTAAATTTTGAGCCCGGAATGCCGGTTGAAATAAATATGAGCAGGGATGACCTGGCAAGCGTAGTTGGTACAGCACGGGAAAATGTGGTACGTGTTCTCGCAGAATTTAAAGGAGCTGATATACTTGAGACAAAGGGCAGGAAGATAATTGTTAAGGATGTTACCAAACTTATACAAATAGCTGATTATAAGTAATCTCCCATCTAGTAGAAGACCAAATGGAAGTGGGCTTGTTTGCACAAGAGGTAATGTTGTTTTAACTCAACCTCTATCCGGCCTGTTACTAACCGGCTTTCGCATTTTCCATTCTCCTTTATCCGCAACATTATCGGTTTGTTTTGCGGCTCGCTTTCCCCGAAGAGAATGTTACGGGCTTACCATGTTCCGTTTAAATGACAGATGTGGGTTAGCCTCTTTCTATACACCGGCAGCAGTATTATCTATTACGGAACAGGAATAAATTTCCGTGCTTTGCTGCGTACCATTTTGGTTAAAGCCTATCAGTGATTTTGGATTTTTTTAGCATGACTGTGTTGAGGAAAATTCACTAATAATAGGCATACCACTCAATTTTAGCCCCTTGCAGTATATTACTTACTACGTCATCGAACCTCACGGTTCTTTGAATCGGGTTCATTGTCAGAGAGCTTTATACGGTTCGTTACCTTACCGCATCATCTCATAGAAAACTGCCGATGGAACGGCAGGCCTTGTCATATTTCTAAGCAATACAATTAATTTAAACAGCTTCATGTCGCACTATTCCGTTGCTTCATTGCCTTGGTCGCCAAAAGGCGGTAGAGGTTACCTTTAAAAGTTCGCCTTTAAAATCAATAAAGAGTTTGTCACCAACTTTATGTGGAACACGCATAGAAGGCTTACCAATGCCCATATAAGCATTAAGCCGAGTAAGGAAGGCAGAGGATCTGTAGCAGTCGGATCATTGTACAATATAAGCTGCATAGGCCAGCTGTTTTTTGTAAGGACGATTGACAGGTTTGGTAAAGGGTTGAGAACAGGTGCCAGGGATGCGGTGCTTTCTGATGGAGCCAAACCTCAAACTAAAGAAAAAGTATTTGGCTTTCACCGTTCAATGGATACATTGGGAGCGGTACTTGGGCCCTTGCTTGCTTTATTGTATTTACAATGGCATCCGCAGGATTACAAAACACTTTTCCTTATTGCATTTGCTCCGGGTTTATTAGCCGTGCTTTGTTCTTTTTTGTTAAAGGACAAAAATATAATTCAAAAACCGGCCACAACTAAAGTGGGCTTCTTTCATTTTTAAATTACTGGAAACAAAGCCCAGACTTATACAGGAAATTGGTAATTGGCTTATTGATATTTACCTTATTCAACAGCTCTGACGTGTTTCTTTTACTAAAGGCAAAACAGGCTGGCCTCAATGACAGCAGTGTAATAACAGTATATATTTTCTCACTACTGTCCAACTGTGGCAGCGCCCAATTGGCTAAAAGTACGATAAACAGGTTCTTTCAGACTAAAAAAAGATTTTTCGATTTGAATTCAATTAGCTTCAAAAGCTATGAATACAGGTCGAAGCCTATTGTCGCAGATATTGACGTACATGCCAAAATATCAATTTGATAAGATCATTGAAAAATATAAAGGGAACTATAAGGCTCAGGAGTTTAGCTGTTGGGAACAATATGTCTGTATGGTGTTTGCTCAGCTCACTTACCGGGAAAGCTTACGCGATATTGAATCTTGCCTGGAAGCCTTTGGAAGTAGATTATACCATTGTGGCATTAAATCGAAAGTGGCTAAATCTACACTGGCATACTGGAATGAAAAAACAAATTGGGATATCTATTGTGAATATGCCCATTATCTAATTGGCCATGCACGGAAGCTGCATAAAGGGGACAATGAATTCTTAGCGGAGCTGGATGCTACTGTTTATGCTTTCGATAGCACCACGATAGATTTGTGCCTGAACTTATTTCCATGGGCTAAATTCAGGAAAAAAAAAGGGGCGATCAAAGCACATACCCTGATTGATTTAGATGGCAATATACCTGCATGGATATTTATTACAGAAGGCTCCGTACACGATGTCAATGCATTAGACCATTTGCCCGTTGAGGCCGGAGCGTATTATGTAATGGATAAAGGATATGTAGATTTTAAGAGGCTGTATAGGATGGCGCAGAAATCTGCTACTTGGATAACGAGGGCTAAAGACAACATGAAATATAAAAGGCTCTATTCGGCGGCTACTGATAGAAGTACGGGTGTCATCTGTGACCAGACAATTGTGTTGCTGGGATTTTATTCCAGGAAAGATTACCCTGATAAGATGCGCAGGATAAAGTATAAAGATGCTGAAACCAAAATTACCTATGAGTTCATTACATGCAATTTTGAAACTGAAGCCCTCACTATTTGCAAATTATACAAGCAGCGGTGGCAAGTAGAACTATTCTTTAAATGGATAAAACAAAACCTCCGTATCAAGGTATTTTATGGCACCAGCAAAAATGCGGTCTATACGCAAATTTGGATCGCGGTATCTGTTTATGTCCTGATAGCGATTATTAAGAAAGAGTTGAAAAGCCCATATTCATTGAACAAAATATTACAGATATTAAGCGTTGGGATCTTTGAGAAAATCCAGTTAAACCAAGCCTTTACAAGGATTGAACTGTCAGATAAAATAGCAGACGCCCGCAAACAGCTGATTTTGTTCGATTCATAGTTGGACAGTAGTGAATTTAAACATATTATTGCTGCTTGTAAATTAACCTACTAAATGCTATAATTTATGATAGAACGCTTATCTTCTTCAAACCTACATCCTTTCCATATACCAGCTTAATGTTTTTTCCATTTTTTTATAGCTGCTTATTGCAGTTATAATTTTCTGTAACCTAATAAATGCTGTTTCACTTTTTACTACATAATCAATCGCCTTATGGTGCATGCATTTTACGGCCACATCTATTTTATCCTGCGAGGAAAGCATTATAACTGCGATGTCAGCGTTCAGGGCTTTAATCTTATCCAAGGTTTCAATCCCATTCATGGCATTTTTGTCTATGCCATCCAAATGATAATCTAAAACAATTATGTCGGGCTTGCCCATCAAATTTCTAATGCAAAGTTCACCGCTAGCAAAGGTTTCAATTTTGTAATCTGTATTGTGCAAAAAATCTATTTCCAATGATTTTAAGAATACGGCATCATCATCTACCAAAAAAATCTTTAGCTGGTTATTGTCCTTCATGGTGGGTATTTTTTAAAATATTAAATTCATCTTTGAGTTCTTTAATTGATTGCTCAAGAATATTTTGAAGTTGTAAAACTTTACGGTGTATCCCATCATCCTGAAGTTCCGCGTTTGCATATACCTGAATTTCTTTTGCCATGTTTTCGTAATCTGCACTCATGCCCATTACTGAAAATGATGGGATCATTTTATGAACCGCAGCATGTAAGGCAACCCAATCTTTGTTATTTAAACTATTGTTCATAGCCTCTATCAGTGGTGGCGTTTGTTCCAGGTAAAGCGAAATCATTTCCATCATCAATTTGGGATTAGATTTTGTACGGGTATGAAGGTATTTCAGGTCGATGCATTTTTGCTGTATAATTTCATCACCCCATTTTATTAGCTCGTCACTTGCATCTTTTACAGATGGCTTCTTGATTAAACCAACTATTTTATGGTACAGCAATCTTTCGTCTACTGGCTTTGGGATATAATCATTCATGCCTACCGCTGTGCATTTTG
>JAYTHI010000101.1:0-5905 GCA_043732685.1 Ferruginibacter sp.
TTTAAATCTGCAGCTGCAATAGCAGATAAGACGCACGTGATTTTTGAGATACAAAAGCAACTCCGTAGTTACCTGCTAAAGAAAGGGTTGATTTTAAAAGATGGTAAAGACAATAACAAACAGCAGATTCTCTTTGCACTTGATGATGATATTGTGGTTACTAAAACCACCATTGCAGATAAACGCACATTATTTTTGAACAATAAAAATTATAAGGCAAGAACCTATGTAGAAGGTGTTTATATGTCCACCGTAGCTGAAATGGCTGATGGCGTTGAAAAAGAATTTAAAGACGATCCAAAAAATTTCCCCACAGTTGGGGGTAAGTACAGTAAATATCAAGACCCGGAAACAAAATTATGTAAACCATATCCTAACGCAAGACTTGGTTTTATACTTGCCTCACCTGTACTTTTTTTACAGCAAGGTAGTACAAGAACTGTAGATATTTCACTGAATTGCCAATTGGAAAAATCTTTATGCGGGGCCATGGGTAATGATATTATTACGACTTCCAAAGGTTGCTGTAATAATTTTGATCTTCCCGGTACTAAAATTGAAACAAACAGGTATCCAGAATTCTATCCTGCTGATGGTTTTTATGATGAAGTGAATTCCATATTACAATGTACCTACTATTATATTAACCTTGACCTGTTAAAAGAAGCTGTAAAAAATGGGATCAGCGATAAATTAGCCGAACAGTTAAAACTACTTTTTCTTACGGACCAAACCGCGCCTTTATGTTATTGCCCAACCGAAAATTTAAAATATGAGTCAACAATTACTGCTGCTGTTTTTAATACTAAATTAGATAGTTTGGTGGTTAAGTTAACGGCTGCAGAACGTAAAATTATTGATGACCTCCTTAAGCCCCGGAGGGTATTGAATCTTTTATTTAGCGGAGAAAAGGCCTGGCTTGAACCAAGTTTAATTGATACATTGGAAGTAGTACCAATGCTATCTCCACTTACCGGAACGCTTACAAACCAATTTATACTCCATATTAAAGCAATTCTAAATTCGGATAAGGCAGCAGTAACTTTTTATGACTACGAAAAATTAAAAGAAGATTTTGGCACAACGCAACCGCTTGTAAAAATTGAACTGGATGATAAGATTAAGTTTACCAACTTGGAATGGGATAAAATGCCAAAACCATTACCTGCTAAAGATCAAAACTGTGTGCAGGATGAACATTGCTGTTTATTAAAAGAGGAAGTCCGGCACAATATTTCTTTGTATCATTTTTTTAGAAATGTGCTGGTTGGTAAGATTGAAGATGTTGATATTGATAAACCGATCATAACAGTAAATGTATGCGGACTTAAAAATTTTATTGTTCAGAATGATGAAAGTGTGATGGATGTAAATGGTCCAATTTATCCTTTTGGAGCAAGACCTGATATTATTGATTTTGGTGTTTCAGATTTGGTTGTAAAATATGTAATTACGGCCGATTTTATTGCCGATGTTCAACCTCATATTGCAGCATCTACAACGGCTATTTTGAATGCATTGCTACCGGCCGCGGGTATTTTTGAAGTTGGTAATAATTATGCTGATGTGGAGTCATTCCTGGCTTTAAAAATTATTGTACCAGCCGATGTTATCACCATCAGAACTCAATTACAAAGTAAAAATTATACTAAACGAAAACTCAATTTAATTGGTCCCAATTTTTTTATCGGCTCCAAAGAAATATTTTGTAAGCATTGGACGGAGGTTTTTATAAATTTAAATTGGAAGGACAAGCCTTCGGATTTCAGGGATTATTATAAGGCATATCTCTATCAAAAGAATTATTTAAATCCGGGCCACAAACTATACGGCTTAAATGATCAGGAATTTGAGATAAATCTTTCTTTACTGGAAGAAGGGAAATGGGTTAGTGAATTAAAGCACGAGGATCTTCCACCAGGCCCGCCTTATGCAGAAGAGACAACACTTTACAATACATTTACTGCAGCAAATAATCGTCGCTTATTTCCTGCAATAAGTACACCCTCTTTTTGCCCTGCGTCAAATGCTTTTCAACAAACCTATCCCCTTAAAAAAAGTTTTTTTTCAATTACTAATCAGTCTACCATAGACAATACTGTTATTACTAAATATGATGTTAATGCACGCAATGGGTTTTTACGAATAAACCTGCAAAACCAGGATTTTTTACATAAAGATTTTGGGTACGTATTAGCCCGGCAAATGAATGCTGCGGCGATGCTTGTTAATGTTAAAGCAGATGGTAGTTATCCAAAAATAGAAGACGCAATTTATTATGATAATGATCAAAAGGGGCCTGTAGTATTTAGTACAGATAATATTAAGTCGATCGTTTCTGAATCTGGTGACCTTGCCCTCGAAGTACGAAATGATATTAATGCCGCAGCACAAATAAAGGATCTGGCAAATGGAGCTGGTAACGGAAATCCAATAATTGCAGCTGATGCAGATTCAATAAGAAAAATTGTTAATCCACCAACATTACTTCAACCATCAAATTTAAATCTTACCACTACTGTTGAAACCTTAAAGAATAAAATAGAGGAAATAAAAAATCAAATCAATTCCGGCAAAGACTTTCAGGCTATAATTCCCAAAGAACCCTGGACCCCTGTCATCAGCAACATGGAGCTTGATTACAAAGCCTTTGCCACTTCACAAGACATTGATCTTATTCACGTATATCCCTATCAAAATACTTATCGGCAACAGGAGATGGCATCTCAACCAACTTTATTCCCCAGCTTTTGCGATGAAGGCAGTTTATTTTTGGGACTTAAAGAATTTATTCCCGGCGATAACCTGAACATCCTCTTTCAACTTGCTGAAGCCACATCCGATTCTGAATCTAATAAAGAAGCGGTATACTGGTATTACCTCGATAGCAATGTTTGGAAACCATTGCGCAATGGTTTTGAAGTATTGGAGGATGCTACAAAGGAGCTTACCACTTCGGGCATTGTAAAATTTGCAATGCCTTCAAATATTACAAAGGATAATACAGTAATGCCAAAAGACCTCTATTGGATTAAAGCCACTATTGCAAAAAACAGTAAGTCGGTAAGTGAAACCATAAGCATCATGCCTCAGGCGATGTTGGCTATTTTTACCAATGAACATGCCAATGACAAGGCAAGGCTTGCCAAGCCTTTACCCAAAGAAAGTATATCTAAATTGAATGAAGCTGATGCCGCTGTTAAAAGTGTTACCCAACCATTTGCATCTTTTGGTGGTGCGGTTCCGGAAATTGATAACCAGTTTTATGTACGGGTTAGTGAAACCTTGAAACATAAGGGTAGGGCTATTCAGGCATTTGATTATGAAAGGCTGGCATTGGAGGCCTTCCCTCAATTGTATAAAGTAAAATGCATCAACCACAGTTTTGCGCTAAACGCACAGGAGTATAGCAATGACTTTCCTTATGCCCCGGGCTATGTTATGCTGGCAGTTATCCCCGACCTTAATAAACTACAGGCGGGCAATTCGTTCGAACCAAAAGTGCCCGTAAGTATCATAGAAGATATTGAAGCTTTTATGTGTAAGCGTACTGCTCCTTTTGTACGTTTTCGTGCCATGAATCCCAGGTACGAAAAAATTAATTTTTGTCTCAGGGTGCGGTTAATAAAGGGAAAAGATGAAAATTATTTTCGCGATAAAATAAAACAGGATATCAAAGAATTTATGGCTCCATGGGCAGTAGGTGTGTATGATAAACTAAGTTTTGGGCAATGTGTATTCCGGTCGGATATTATTGGTTTACTGGAAAAAAGCGGGTATGTCGATTTTATTGCCGATTTACAGATGGGTAAAGAAAATGATAAACCCATGACCGGTGTTGTAAAAGTTTGTCCGGATACCCCAAGGTCTATTTTAATTGCCGGCAATATAGAAGTGTGCATTGACAAGCCCGGATGTGAAACATGGTCGGTAATTTATACCACATGCGATAATGAAAAACCTGTATTACCCTGCAACAACAAAACTGAAATTATTATAAATTATTGCAAATAGAGGTCAAAGGAAAAGATAGTTGATATGACAGATGATGTAAATAATAAAACGATCAGTAAAAATAATTCCGGGTTTCCTGATTACCTCGATTTTGATACGCTGCGGCGGAGTTCAATTGAGTACCTTGGAAAACTTTCGGGTAAAATTTGGACAGATCATAATGTGCATGATCCGGGTATAACCATCCTGGAAGTGCTGATTTATGCATTACTTGATCTTGGGTATAGAACCAACCTGCCTGTAGAAGATTTGTTTAGTCGCAATCCGGATGATACATCAAAAGATGATAATTTTTTTACACCAGCTCAGCTTCTTACCAATAATCCACTCACCATTACCGATTATAGAAAGTTGCTGGTAGATATCGAAGGTGTTAAAAATGCCTGGCTTGAAATTGATACTTTATCGACGGTAGTATTTTGTCCGCCTGTAAATAAAAATATTCCCGGTGCCGAAATAATAACAGATACCCAACCCAAAGATCCCTGCAAATGTGATGTACTTAATGGATTGTATCATGTATACCTTCAACTGGAATCCGAAATTGAAAAAAGTAACAATAAGAAAAACCTGGTACTGAGTAAGGTTAAAAGCGCCTTAATGGCCCACCGCAATTTATGCGAGGATTTTATCGATATTCATATTTTATGCAGGCTGGATATTGGTTTATGCGCCGATATCGAATTGACAGGGGAGGCTGATGCTGAAGAAACGTATTTTAAAATGGTAGAAGCATTGCAGGAATATTTTTCGCCTTCCCCAAAATTTTACTCCCTGCAACAGCTTCTCGAAAAAGGCAGGAGCATTGATGATATCTTTGCAGGACGTCCTTTTAACCTAACCGAAAGCCATGGGTTTGTTGATAGTGAAGCGTTTGATCAACTTAAATTAAAAAAGGAATTACATCTATCCGATGTGTATAATATTTTGTCTTCAATCGATGGCATAGGCATTGTTCGTAACCTTGGATGGATTAAATGTTGCGACAATAAAACTACAGCAGTACAGGAATGGAAACTTGTATTGCCCCAAAACTATATACCCTCATTTTCAACAGCTTGTTCGGGTTTTACATTTACGTGCAACAGGCTTCCTGTAAAAATAGACTTTAGGCGCTTTGACACTATGCTGAAATTGAAAAGTTCCGGTAACCAAAAAGCACTGTATAAAAAAGATTCACCGTACCTGAATCCGGAGCTCATCAAAGGCGTTTACAGGAACGATTTGTCGGATTATTATTCTATTCAAAATGAGCTTCCCTCAACCTATGGTATTCGGGAAGGGGGGCTTGAAACCACTGCTACCGATAAACGAAAAGCGCAGGCATTACAATTGCAGGGCTACCTTTTATTTTTTGATCAGTTGCTGGCAAACTATCTTACACAGTTAAAAAATATCCGTAAACTTTTTGCATTGTCCTCTTCCGGTAACAGCAGTGAAGCCCATACTTATTTTGCTAACCAGCTTAAGGATGTTCCCCAATTACAAAAGTTATTGCGTTTTGGCAGCAATGCTGCCGATAGTAGCGATGTAGAAACAGCCGGAAATATACTGGCTTACCCAACCAGCAAATTACGGATAGAAGCACTTATTAAAAATGGTAAGTTAAAAATTTCTTGTGCCAATAAAAGATGTAACGATAGAAATGATGATGAATTTCCCGGCTATAAATTTTGTTTTGCTGCAGATCGTGATCAGGCAATAAACCAATTTAAGGATGACCTGTTAAATGACCAATGCGAAATATGTACTGCCACTGTTGATAACGGTCATTTTTTATTCTATATTTTTAATTCATCACCTGATATTGCCCTTATCAGTAAACAATATTATACATCTGAAACAGCAGCAGCGAATGAAGCAGCATCCTTAAAATATATTTCTTCCTTCC
>JAYTHI010000102.1:0-83670 GCA_043732685.1 Ferruginibacter sp.
GCTACCTGGCTCGAATTTGTAAAGCCTCCCGGCACTGGTGGAGGATCTCCTTTAACAACGGTATCATCATACTTTGCTTTTGTACAGGATGCAAAAATAATTGCACCTGCTGCCAATATTCTGAAAAAATTATATGCTTTCATAAACAATTTTTTAGTAACAATTAATAATTTGGATTTTGTTTTAGTCTACCATTACTTAAATCTATTTCAGCTTGTGGTATTGGAAATATTTCATGCTTGCCATCAACAAACGGTTTACCCAACGCCCTTAAAACGGCACCAGCCCTGCCCTGACGAACAAGATCAAAAAACCTATCCTGCTCCATGGCTAATTCTGACCGTCTTTCTTTCCAAATTTCATTAATACCTACAGTGGTTAATGAGGCTAAACCAGCCCTGTTCCTGATCATATTTAATAAGGTAACCGCCTCTCCGGTTTTACCTAATTGTACGGCTGCTTCGGCATTCATTAATAATATTTCGGCGTAGCGCATTACACGAATATTTTTTGGTTTGGTATCCTTACTCCCGGAGGTCTGCAGTGTTTCACTACTATTACTGGAATAACCCTTATAATTATACCTTTGGTTGGCTACGGAATCTAAAGTTGGAATTCTGAAACCATCCCATAAAATAGTACCTGTGTTGCCGGGGCCACCGGGTGTTGTAGTTGGTTGTACAAAAATAATCGTACCCTGTTTGCGTGTATCATTTACTTCGAAGGCATTTGCAAGATCCAAACTTGGCGTGTTCCATCCAAAACCCAAATCATCCCAGCCACCTTTTCCCCTAGGTCCCTGACCATTACTGTATAAAGGACTTATGGCATTCTCACCTGCGTTAACGCCTGTTTGTACTTCAAATATTGATTCTGTATTGTTGTTGCCACCAACACCTCCTGAGGGGCGTTCTCTAAATATTACATTAAAATCTGTAAGGGTATCCATCTTATTTTTTACAAGAGAATACAATCCTGAACTGATAACCGGAGTTGTAAGATCATATACTTTTTGCCAATTTTTCTGATACATATAAACCTTGGCAAGCAGCCCTTGTGCAGCAGCTTTATTGGCCCGGCCAACCTGGGTATTACCATCGCCTTTTAAAGGTAAATTATCAACTGCGAATTGCAGGTCAGTTATTATTACTGTATAAATTTCTTCTTTGGTAGCCCTTGTAACCAATGCGTCAGATTGAAAATCCTGCACACCGGGAACAGTAGTTATTTTTGGTACGCCACCAAATAACCTTACCATGTTAAAATAATACATGCCTCTTAAATAACTGACTTCACCCTTTAAGCGATTTATTGTAGGAGCATCAAAAGTAGCTTTATTTAAAATATCCAAAGCTTTGTTGGCCTGATTGATACCTGCATAATTGCCTCTCCAAAGGTTATCAAAATAAAAAACATTAGCATCGGCAGTAAAGCCATCTATTTTTTCGCCGCCTGCATTATCTCCCGGAATACTTCCCGGATCTGCATCATCTGAAGCTTCTTCTACTGTTACATAATATAAAAAACCTAGGGTGTTAGGTCCAAATCCGCCCTGGTAAAGTGAATTGTAAACACCTGTTACCAGGTTTTGCGCAGCAGCCGGATCTTTTAAAACGGCTGCTTCATCAATCTGCCCCTGTGCAGCTACATCTAAAAAATTTTTTTTACAACTTGATGTAAAAAGAAGTACCGTAGAAATTGTAAGTAATAATATTTTATGTCTCATATACTTAATTATTAAAATGATAAATTGATGCCTAATGCAAAGGTTCTTGTTGATGGGTATGAGTTTAATTCGATACCCGCATTTAAAGCGCTGCCTGCAACATGGCTGCCATCACCCGGATTAAATAATTCAGGTGTAAAGCCTGAATACTTAGTAAACGTTACTAAATTTTGAACAGTAGCGTACACCCTTAATTTTGTAATTCTATACCTTGATGCAATGTTGTTACCAAGTGTATACCCAACAGTTACATTATTTATTCTCAGATAATCTCCTTTTTCAAGAAAATAGGTAGAGTTAGGAAGTATGCCTAAAGATGCTCTTGGTATACTATTGCCTGGATTGTTCGGGGTCCATCTGCCATTGGCAACTTTTGCTTCAATATTATCTCTGGGATCTGAACCAATAGATTGTTTCTTACCATTGTATATTTTTCCACCAGCGGTACCGTATGCACCAAAATTGAAATCAAAGCTATTTATTGTTACGCCACCATTTAATCCGAAACTAAGTTTAGGTTGATATGATCCGGAATAAACTCTGTCATTATCATCAATTTTACCATCAGGTTTTCCATCGGGGCCGCTGATGTCTTTGTAAATTAAATCGCCCACTCTTGCATCTTTTTGAGCTGAGGCTGCAATTTGCGCAGCATTTTGAAAAATACCTTCATTCTGTAATAAATAAAAACTTCCGATAGGTACACCGTTATCAGATCTGGTTGTAAAACCCTGACTATTGCCACCATCCTGAATTGCTTGTCCGCCGTTTAAACCAATAATTTTGTTGGTATTAAATGATACGTTACCACCAATATTATAGCTTACTTGCTTGCTGATACTTTCTTTCCAATCCAATGAAACTTCAACTCCTTTATTTAAAAAGCTTGCTGCATTAGTAGTATAACGACCATCAGCATCCGGCAATGTACCGGGTATGTTTATATTGATTAATGCATTGGTAACTTCTTTATGATAGTAATCCACTTCGCCTGATAACCGATTATTTAGTAAAGCAAAATCTACACCGAGGTCATATTCTTTGGTAGTTTCCCATTTAACATTCGGGTCTGGTAACTGCGTAAAACTGATGCCATAATTTTGAATGGGTGTTTGTCCAAAAAAATAAGGAGCATTAATAGTTGCAATATTCAGGTAAGTATTAGAAGCTATCTGGTCGTTACCAACCTTACCATAACTTCCGCGTATTTTAAGGTTATTAAATAACTTTTGATCCGCCATAAAAGCTTCTCTTGTAATATTCCAGCCAACAGCAAGAGATGGAAAATAACCCCAGTGGTTACCTGCGGCAAATTTTGATGTGCCATCAGCCCGCATTGTAGCAGTTAATAAATACCTGCCATCGTAATTATAATTCAATCTCCCAATGTAAGAGTTACGGGTGTATTTATCTCCGGAATTATCATTATTTACACTGGCAGAGGTGCCTGTGCCCAGGTACCATTGGTTTCTATCTTCCGGTACGTCCGTTCTGCTTCCTGATAAAGCATTAAAAGTAAATTCTTCTGCAGTGGTACCCGCTAATAAAGTAAAATTGTGTTTGCCAAAAGATTTGGTTGCGGTTAGGGTATTATCCCACACCCAGCGTGTTGAATTATTTTTATCAATATTTAAAGAACTTTTTTGCCTTTGTTGATTGCCACCTTTTTCAAAAAATACGCTGTTGTCTCCGGTGCTTAAAAATTTATAGGCATAGGCTGAATTATTATAAAAATCAAGATCACTACCAAAACTTGAGCGGAATGTTAACCACTTTAAAGGTTTAATATCTATAGCAACCGAACTTTGTAAACGATTGTCGAGGCCCTGATCATAGGATTTATTTAACGCCAGCAAAGGATTATCTACATTATTAGATAAAGAAGTATTGCCATACAGATCACCCTGCCTTACACCAACATACGGTGCAGCCCTGTAAGCATTATTAAAATTCCCCAAATTAACATTCCTTGTGTTTCCCCTGCTGTAGGATATTAATGTTGAAACTTTAATGGCATTTGTTATTTTATATTCGTTGTTGGAACGAAGCGTAAAACGCTCAAATTTATTTGTCTGCACAATTCCTTCTTCACCAATATAACCGGCACTTAAAAAGTAATTAATTTTATCGCTTCCGCCTGATAAAGACACATTGTGATTTTGCCATAAACCTTTTCTCAAAATTGCATCAAACCATTGCGTGTTATTGCCTGCTGCTAAGTTGGAAGCAGTTACTAAACTATCGCCGGTACCATAATATATGTTGGCTTCGTTTTTATAGTTTGCATATTGTTTAGCACCTGCCATATTTACTAAATGACTCGCTTCCTTCATTCCTGCACTTACATCGTAGCTAACAATCATTTTGCCAATCCTGCCTTTTTTTGTAGTAATTAATACCACGCCGTTTGCAGCCCGCATACCATAAATTGCGGTAGAGGATGCATCTTTTAATACATCTAAACTTGTAATATCAGCAGAATTTATGTTTCTGATATCATCCGTAATAATACCATCTACTACATATAAAGGATTAGCGCCACCCAACATAGAACCTGTACCACGTATCCTAACAGTTGGTAAAGAATTAGGCTGACCTGAACTTATAATTTGCACTCCAGCAACTTTTCCCTGTAATGCCTGGGTTGCGGTTAACACCGGCTGTTTTGCTAATTCAGAACCATTTACTGAGGCAACCGCTCCGGTTAAGTCTCTGCGTCTTTGTGTGCCGTAACCTATAACAACTACCTGATCTGCCATTTTTACAGAGGCTGATAATTGTACATTGATTTCGGTTTTACCATTAACTTCAATTTCTTTATTATCATAACCTACATAACTAAATACCAATACTGCATTATCAGGAACAGTAATAATATACGCTGCTTTTTCGTTGGAAGATATTCCCTTAACTGAGCCTTTTAATTTTACACTTGCACCAGGTAATGGACTACCATTTTCATCAGTTATGACACCCTTCACTACAACATCAATTAATATGTTGTCTGCAACGCCAAACTTTGAATATCCACTATAATTGGCCTTGGTGTCATTAGGGATTTTTGTTGTGACATCACTTAAATTTTTTATTTTGTTTTTATTTGAAACATTTGCAAAACCAGGTAGTTGAAGTAAAACAAATAATAAAAGAGGATAAAGGCATTTAGAATACCCCAATCCAGTAAACTTGCAGAAATAGCTGAGGCGAAACAATCGTTTAGTTTTTTTCATATGTTTTAATTTAGATGAAATAAGAAGCATGTATAAAAATCAGGTTTTATTTAAAAAAATACAAGTCTGTATATAATTATTTAAATATATTTTTTAAACTACAAATAATTAATATATAATACATTAATATGTAATATGTAGTTTTAAATACTATATCATCAGAAAAATTAAAAATTTGTAATAATAAGGAAATCTTTAAGGTTGTAATACAATAATAAATGGCAATTTTTAAGTTTAATTTGGGAAGTTAACGTGTAATCACATTGACTTTAAACTTTAAAATAATATTTCACCAAAACAATATCCGGGCGGTAATGTTTTGATTATTGAGTGTTTTTTTAGATTTTGATTTTACAAGTAGTTTTTCTACAGTGCGTAGATTTTTTAAATAATTATCGTTTATTACTAATATTTGTAGTATCGCCTCCTTCAGATTAATTTTTAATTGTTTTTTTCTCAAAAAAACAATTAATTTATCCCATAAGTAATAGTGGCGTAATACATACCCCCAACTGCCGGACCTCCTAAATAAGAATAGTAGTAGTGGTTAAATAAATTGCTTGCACCCAATTTTAAATTGGAGTGCAATTTCTTTGCGGAATAAGTTATCTGAGCATCAACTACGCTGTATGCAGCAACATTTCCATTGGCTAAAAAGCTGGTCCAATAATAGGCGTTTTGCCATTTGTAAACAATACCGGCATCAATATTCTTTACAATATTTTGTTTGGTAACCGATACGTTGGCGATCCATTTGGGGGTGTTAAATCCGTCTTCCAGGCCATCTTTATTTTCGCTATTTTTTAATTTTGAAAAACTCACGTTTGATTCTGCCAGCAGGTCCTTTGTAAAGTTGTACGTAATTCCTGCACTAAAGCCATAATTATAAATGATGGTTTTAGAATTGGTCCACATGCGGTATTGATTTTGGCTTGTTTTATCGTACAAAGCAAATGGTATAGAATCAATATTTTGTGTTTTAGGAACATTCATATTAGCCTGGGCTATAAAATTATTGTAGCGGTTAAAATATAGAGCTGCATTGATATTTAATTTTCCTTCGAACAATATTCCTTTATACCCCGCTTCAATAGATTGTACATGTTCGGGATTTAAATAGGTATAAGCGTTCTTTTTTAAAAGCCCCTGGTTTTTTATGATAGCCGCATTTTTTGTGAGTCCGTTTTTATTGATATCTGATAAAACTGCCGATTGAAAAGCCGTTATTGAAGTTTGTAGCCAGGCATTTTCAAATATTCCGTTCGACATTACCGGTAAGCCACCAACCCTTTTTACGCCTCCGCTATTTACATTGGAATAGGCTTCAAAAATACTTGGAAAACGATACCCGCTCTGAAACGAGAGCCTGAAATTATGTGCATAAACGGGGCTATAAACTGCGGTAAAACGTGGGTTTATTTTGGTTGAAAAATAATCACTTTTATCTGCCCTAAGAATTGCCCCCAGTTTTAATTTTTGGTTAAAAAATATTTTGCTTGCCGCAATAAACGCCCCTGTTTTGGAATAATTAATATTACTGTAAGCTTTAGTTTTAATTGGATTGAGAAAATAATTTCCATCGGGAACAATTATATAGGTGCGACTATCGAAGCCAAACAGTAAATCAATACCGGTATTTTTTTTGAAACCGGATAAATATTCTTCAGTAAGGTTTACCTGAAAATCGGCTTGTATAAAACTTGCTTTCACTTTTAATCCGGCGCCGCTATCCCAGTTGTTGATTTCCTGCAATTTTTTTAAGCGCTCCTTAAAGGCTTGTGTACCTGGTAAAAACCTTCCGGCATCAGCAAAGGCCCGGGCAGTATGGTGTGCGGCGGATGCATCTTGTCCAACTGTTGTTGCCTGGTTAAAACTATTGGTATAATCTGCGTACCATGCATTATCAGCTTTATAACTTCTATCCATGTTTTCGGCCATAGAACGCAGGTTATAGGAATTACCGGTATTTTCATTGTTAATGTACAATTGCGCCTCAATAGATTTTGAATGCAGTTTTAAGCCATGCTGTTGCAAAAAATAATCCTGTAATCTAAATCGGTTGGCGCGCTGGTAAACATTATCTATTAGTGCAAAATGGTAAAAATAAGATAAGGTTGTACCGGAAGAAATCTTAAAATATAATCCGGCATCGCCTTTTATATTTTTGATACCATAATCAACTACTTCTTTTTCGTCGTAGCCAGTTCTGCTGACCACATAACTTTTGCCGCCCAGGCTGATTGTTTTTCTATCGGATGATTCGTTGCCATAACTGTTTACGGGATCCATTGCCGGGTTATTAGGGTCGGTAAGATTGGTGCTGCTGTTAGCGTTGCTATTAAGATCTGTGTGGTCATTGGCTATCCAGTCGCTACCTCGGGTAAAAGTGCCATTTATTTTAAAAGCAATTTTTTTGGAAATAATTTTGGCCCAACGCAGGCTTGTTTCAGCAAATAGTTTAGTGCCGCTGTTTACATCATTAATATGTGTGAGGGCCGTTTTATGTTGAATGGTAACACCCGGAAATAAAAATGGATCTTTAGAAGTGATGTTGGCTAAACCATTAATGGTATTCATTCCATACAGTGCAGAAGCGGTACCCGGAAGTATTTCTATTTTATCTATATCCAAATCGCCGGGACCAAGCGAACTGCCTATGGCACCACCGATATGTGGCGATTGAACATCCATACCATCAACCAATTGCGCAAAACGTACATTGGTAGTATTTGCAAAACCCCGGGCATTTAAAACCTTAAAACCCATCGATGTGGTAATCATTTGAATGCCCTGGATATTTTCTAGGGCGTCAAAAAAGGAAAGTGCAGGCGACAGTTTTATTTGTTTACTTGTTATTTTTTGTATGCTTACAGGTGAGCGAAGCATAGATTCTGCCACACGGCTAGCAGACACAACCACCTCTTCAATATTCCTTATGCTAAGGGTATCCGTGGTTTGTGCCTTTAACTCCATGGAAAGAAGCATCATAAAAAATATAAAAAATATCCTCATTCAATTATGTTTTTATAAACAGTTTTGTAAAAACTTTTCCTTTAAATTTAATTTTCAGGCAATATTAGAAAGTGTTTTTTTTATTTAAAGGAGTCGTTATATTTTTAAGAATATAACGATAGCAAATATACAACCAAATGTTTTTTTACTACCTGGATTTATACTTGCATCAACCGCTGTTCTTCACTTTTTAAAAATTGTAGAAATCTTTGTCGCAGGGCATCGTGATATTTTAGTAGCATAATAGCCGCAGCAGTTAATACGGTACCGCCTCCGCCTTCTCCACCTGTTTGCGTAATTATCATGGGTTGGTTCCATTGGCTATTTAAATCCTGTATCATATTTGAAGCCTTTTTATAACTCATTGCCATCTCTTTGGCAGCCTTATTTATAGAGCCGGTAGTTGCTATCCGTTGTAATAGTTCCATTCTTCCTATACCAAAACATCGCTTACCATCCAGCTCTATCCAAAGTGTTCCTTCAACCGTATAATTGCCTGATGTTTTTAAAAGTTGATTTATTTTTTTTGCCATTTTTATATAATTGTTGCACAACCATACGAATTAATTGTGCGGTTTAATTTTTTAGAAGCAGCATTTAGAAGTTAATATATTTAATTTGGGCTTATTTTATACAATGGGGTGGTGAAGCAATAAAATAACTATTGGGCTGTTTATAATTATTTTAGCTTTTTAGCAATGCTAAAATACAATTGCACCTTTGCTTCCTTTTGTTATTATTTAAACTCAACAATTAATAAGTGGTTTTATTAAAAAATTAATCAGTATGCATTTTTGAATATAGGTGTACTAAAAAACTTAAATAAATTATAGGTTTGTTGCGAATAATAAAAGAAGAGCAGGTAAAAGGTACAAGAACAGCATATTGAAATTTAATGCAGATAAAGGTACAATCAAGGAAATATTGGGTACTGTTGGTGATAAAATCAATAGTAGTAAGCAAGAAAATTACTATGATAGAACCGCTGAAATATAAATAAAATAAGCCGACAAAATAAAATTTTTGAATTAGGTAGATAGTTCTTAAAATGTTTATGCGACTCTATTTTATTTTCTTTCAGACCATTACAAAAAAGAAAATAACGAAAGTTGATGCTTGT
Source organism: Ferruginibacter sp. (assembly GCA_043732685.1). Lineage (GTDB taxonomy): Bacteria > Bacteroidota > Bacteroidia > Chitinophagales > Chitinophagaceae > Ferruginibacter. The sequence continues at coordinate 9,089 of JAYTHI010000102.1, forward strand.
TCTAGAAAGACCATCAATACAGTGCATTTGTGAACTATCTGCCCAATTCTTTTTAATCATTAATAAATATTACATTTTCATTTCACTTGTTGGTTTTGCGGCTTTTTTGTTTTTCATCTTAACAAGTGCCATTCCACATTTTGGACATTTACCTGGTTTATCCATAACTACTTCAGGATGCATTGTACAGGTGTACTTTGCTGAACTCGCCATTTTATGGGTATGCCCTGCTTTTTTGTGCGTACTATCCTGCGCAAATGTTACACTAGTTGCTGCAAGTAAAATTGCAATTGCCATAATTGTCTTTTTCATATTTTTTATTTATTTGATGAACGAAAAATGGTTTTGTGTTTAGATAGTAAAGTAAATACTTTATTCAATATTAATGCTTCAATTATTAAACAAAAGCTATAAGAATTTGATAACAATATACTTAAATGTTAAAGCATATGTAATTTTTTTGGATTAATAATTTAACCGAATTTAAATTTCCTACAAATCGTGCCTGTTTTAATGGTTAAAAATAATATCAATTAGGATTGCTGGAAATAGTATGAAATTTTATATAGCCATTTTTAAGGTAGTTTAAATATGCGTTTTTGTTGACTACCCCAAATAAAAAGCTGTTTTTTACTCAGTTTGTACTTATATTTTATTTGCAATAATTTATTTTAATACAATTTTTGAAAAGGTAACTTAATAATTATACGTAAGTATTGCTCAATAATAGGTTAAATAGAAATGCTTATTAATATAAATAGGTCATATCTTCCTCCGTTAAGTTTATTGAAGCCGCCGCTATATTTTCTGCAAAATGTTTTAAGGAGGAAGTGCCCGGAATAGGAAGCATCCAGGGCGAACGGTGTAATAACCAGGCAATATTTATTTGTGCATTGGTAACCGAATACTTTTTGGCAATATCGGTAATTCTGCTATCCATTTTAGGGAGCGAAGCAAATAATGAGTAATAAGGAATAAAAGGTATTTGATGTTGCTCGCACATTTCCAATACATCAGCGCCGCCGATATATTCTGAATGTGGCGTGGTTAAAGTAGTTCTTTGGGCATGGCCAAACATATTTTCTACTGTAGCAATAGCACCCATCTGCAACGCGGTGGATAACTGCCCGGTAGTAACATTGCTAACGCCAACATGTAAAATTTTTCCTTCTTGTTGCAGGGTAAACATCGCCTCCATTGAAGCTTTGTACGATGCCTCGGTTATGTTGGGCATCACCCTAAAATGTACCAATTGTATTTGATCTTGTTTAAGGGTCCATAGGTTATTTTCTATACTGGTTCTTATATTTTGCGGAGTGGCAAAAGGAATCCAGCTTTTATCTGGTTTGCGTGCAGCTCCAACTTTTGTGCAGATTAAAAGATCACTAGCGTAGGGGTGCAAGGCTTCAGCAATTAAGCGGTTGGTCACATCTTCACCATAGTAATCTGCCGTATCCAAAAAGTTTATTCCATTAACTGCTGTATGCCTTAATATGTCCAATGCTTCCAACCTGTTTATTGGTTCTCCATAAATACCTTCGCCGGTGAGCCGCATTGTTCCATAACCTAACCGATTTACTATTATTGGATTTTTTGAGTTGGCCGCGATAGTGATTTGCTTTTGAATCGTCATCATTCTTATATGATTTAAGTTTCAAAATTAATCTTGTTTTCTTACCCTTATCTTTATTCAAGTTCTTTGGTGCAAATAAATCGTTTAAATGCTTTTTAAAAGATATAGGATGTTCGCTAACTAGGTAAATACCGCTGAAATTGTTTTTTCGGAAAAAATAGCAGGTTCGCAAATGAGCTACCTGATAGGATAAAATCTGTTTATAATTTTTGATTTATTTTATTGCAATTAAATAGTATCAATCCTGGTGTGAATATTAGGTCTGAAATTATTTTATCAATGCGCTAATAGTTTAGAACAGGTAAGGATACATAAAAAGTTGCGCCTTTTCCTTCCTCGCTTTCCACCCATATTTTACCTTCCATTTTTTAATGATCCCGGCAGATAGGTATAAATCCAACCCGATATCGGGTACATTCTTTATTGCAGGATTATGAATTCTGTATTTTTCTGCAAGTCTTCAATCAGATTGGTATGCCTGTATACCTGAATTTTCATTTTGCTTAACATGCCGGATTCTTCCTCATTGACTTTATTTAATAAAATTTCCTGCAAAATTTCGTTGTATCCTTTTATAGTGGTTAAGGGCGATTGTAACTCATGACTAACCATACCAACAAAATCATCCTTTTGTTTTTGAAGTAACTTACTGTCTGTGATATTTATTCAGATTCACTTTATCTAAATTCAGGGCTATGAAATTTATTGGTCATTTTAACCAGCTCTGTAACAATTTCAGGATTAATATTGTCGGGATATATTATGCAATTTTTAATAGCAGGTACCGCTTTTAATTGTATACTCTTATCAAATTGCTTTTTGCTTTTTTTATTTATATAGACAGGTGCGTAATTTAACTCTATTTCAAAAACGATATTTCCTTCGCCTTCACTATTTAAAATACCCCTAAAAAATTCATTGTTTTTACGCCAATATTTATCATTACACAATTCGGGAGTTATGGCCAGGTTATAAACTTTATTAGCAATGACAACTGACTTTCTGTAAATCTTTGATAATCCAATTTCTTCATCCATAGATATTGCTGTTTTTATCTATTAAATTTACGTTTTTTCAATATAATTAGTTTGCCATTATTATTGAATAATTTAGTTTTAATTACAATAAATAAATTTATACATTACATGAAAATGATCGCAAAATTTTAAACACACAAAGTTAATAATATGCAGTTTTTACTATCAGGGATTAAAGCTGGAACAACAATATTTTTATATATTATTGAAAGAAAAAATGAAGTGTTTAATTGACGAGATTTTTATTTAAAAATTTCTTTTTTAAAAATAAATAAAAAAGTACAATTGCAGATAACAACATAGTGCCCTTGAAATAAAGTTTATTTCTACCGTTTTTTTTAATAGGAATTAAAGGTGTAATTGGCGGTGAAGTTTTAATATCCTCAATTACATTTCTACCCTTTATAATTATTCTTGCCTGTATGATGCAGTTTTCTAAATTACCTTTTTCTATTGATGTGCCCTCCTTATTAATTAAAGGAAAATCTAATAATTGATGCGTTGCATCTTTAATATCTATTAATTTAAAGTTTTGTAAAAAAGTAAAATTTTTTCGAATGGAGCTTAGTGAATCCTGATAAAAATGTTCTTTTAAAAAATTATTTAGCGCATGGTATTCATTATCATCGAAAGTATCTAAATATTGAAGAATTTCTTTTTTCATTGTGGTTGTAAACTTTTATATATCGTAAAGGGAGAAACAAAAACTATTTATATCTACTGTTGACATTTATAAAATGGATGCAACAAGCTCATCTGAGACTTTTATACGCTTAATTAAATTACTAAAACTTCAAAATTTAAATAATAAATATAATGGCAGCCTCAACCGTCTTTTAAACTTTATAACAAAATAGTGTTAAATAATGTAATATAATAACATACGTAGAGGCTTTAATTTGAGTTTGTTAATGTTTTTTTGGCAATCTATGGGAAAATAATTAAAGTCGTGACTATATTGCTGATAATTTAAATTTTTAACTTTTATGAAAATAGCTACCTATAATGTTAACGGTGTAAATGGTCGTTTGCCGGTATTACTTCGCTGGCTTCAGCAATCAAAGCCGGATATTGTTTGTTTGCAGGAATTAAAGGCGTCGCAGGAAAAATTTCCGGAAGCTGCAATAAATGAAATAGGTTATAATGCAATATGGCACGGGCAAAAAAGTTGGAACGGTGTGGCAATGTTGTCTAAAAATGAGCTCCCTGTTGAAATACGACGCGTTTTGCCCGGTGATGTAGACGATGACCAAAGCAGGTACATAGAAGCTACAATCCACGGGCTTATAATTGGATGTATTTATTTACCTAACGGAAATCCAACTCCGGGTCCAAAATTTGATTACAAACTGGACTGGTTTAAACGACTTACGTTACACGCCGGAGAACTAATTAAAGGCGAAACTCCAGTAATATTAACAGGCGATTATAATGTAATACCAACACCTTTGGATGTTTATAAACCGGAACGTTGGGTTAACGACGCTTTATTTTTACCCGAAGTTCGTTTGGCTTTTGAAAATTTAGTAGCACAGGGTTGGACAGACGCTTTAAGAGCAATATTTCCTACTGAAACAATTTATACCTTTTATGATTATTTTAGAAATGCTTTCGGTAGAAATGCAGGGCTGCGTATTGACCATTTTTTATTAAGTCCTAACCTTAAAAACAGACTACTAGCTGCAGGAGTAGATAAATACGTGCGCGGTTGGGAAAAATCAAGTGATCATGCGCCCGTATGGATTGAACTGGCCGACAAATAAATAAACTTTTATAATAATTACTAAACAAAAGGGTATTATAAATATCGGTACCATAAGTACTGGCATAAAAAACAAATCGTATAATGCCCAATCGGGGCTTCCTGTTTGTAACGTATAAAAAAACAAATCGTATAATGCCCAATCGGGGCTACCTGTTTAAAACTGTATAAAAAACAAATCGCAGAATGCCCCATCGTGGCTACCTGTTTATAACGTATGAAAAACAACTCGCATAATGCCCTATCGGCGCTACCTGTTTGTAACGTATGAAAAACAAATCGTATAATGCTCAATCGGGGCTTCCTGTTTGTAACGTATAAAAAAACAAATCGTGTAATGTCCCATCGGGGCTACCTGTTTGTAACGTATGAAAAACAACTCGCATAATGCCCCATCGGGGCTACCTGTTTGTAAGGTTTAAACTTTGAAATACAACATATAGTTTATGCCTTGCAAAGTTTGCACCAGGGATAGCAACGGAAATCCTTTTTTTTGTCGGCCTCCGCAAAAAAAAGATTGCAGTGCATAGCCCGCCCGGGTGCCCAAGTATTTTTTATCAAATTTTAGGTCCGGCATCAAAAACAATATTGCTTACACCTGATTTGTATTTTTGAAAGTTTTTAATAAAAAGGGTAGCCAGCTCAATAGCTTTTACGTTGTAAAGCCCGCCATCAGCCCAGGTATTTTTTGGGTTTAAAATTGTTGCCGGAACGCCCGGGCATGTTGCCGGTATCATCATTCCAAATACAGGATCTGCGGTAAAATCAACATCATTTAATTGGTGGTTCAGCACCGCCGATATCATTGCCCTGGTATAGGTTAAATTAATCCTTTTCCCAACGCCATAGGGGCCACCGCTCCAGCCGGTATTTATCATCCACACATTAACTTTATTGTCTGTCATTTTTGCACCCAGCATAACTGCATATTTACCCGGGTGCAAAGGCAAAAATGGTGCGCCAAAGCAGGCACTAAAGGTTGCTTTGGGTTCAGTTATACCATTTTCTGTTCCGGCAATTTTAGCAGTGTAACCGCTAATAAACTGATACATGGCCTGTGCTGTTGATAATTTACTTAGGGGTGGTAAAATGCCATAAGAATCGCAGGTTAAAAAAAAGATATTTTTTGGAATTTTTCCTATTGAAATATTTAGGGAATTACTAATAAATTGAAGCGGGTAACTTACCCGGGTGTTTGGCGTAATTTTTTTACTTGCAAAATCTATTTTGTTGGTACCCTCAATAAAACAGGTGTTTTCAACCAGGGCTCCGGGGCGGATAGCATGAAATATTTCGGGTTCATTTTTTTCACTCAGATCAATTGTTTTGGCATAACAACCACCTTCAAAATTAAAAATGGTATTGTCGGTCCAGCCATGTTCATCATCTCCAATTAGGTATCGGTCAGCATCTGCACTAAGTGTAGTTTTACCCGTGCCGCTTAAACCAAAAAATATTGCGGAATCGCCATCTTTACCAACGTTTGCAGCACAATGCATACTCAGCACATTATTGTCCTGTGGTAAAATAAAATTAAGCACCGAAAAAATACCTTTCTTTATTTCGCCGGTATAGGCCGAACCACCAATTAAAATTATTTTAGCTGTAAAGTTTACAAGGGTGAAGTTTTCGTTTCTGGTGCCATCTGTGGCTGGATTAGCTTTAAAGCCCGGGGCGTGTATTATTTGCCAGTCTGCCTTAAAATTTTCCAACGATAATTCTTCCGGTCTAAGAAACATATTGTAGGTAAATAAATTGCTCCAGGGGTCTTCGTTAACCACCCTGATATTTAATCGGTAGGCCGGGTCGGCACAGGCGAAACAATCCCTTACCCAAATCTCTTTACCGCTAATATAATGTAGCATTTTATTATGAAGCTGCGTAAAAAAAAACGGATCAATGGGCGTATTGAACCCATTCCAATCAACGGTGTTTGCGGTGATATCGTCTTTGACAATAAACTTGTCTTCCGGACTTCTGCCTGTAAATTTACCTGTTGAAATTACAAGCGCACCGGTATCATTCAATTGACCTTCGCCACGTTCAATGGCTTGCAATATTAATTTTTTAAATGGTAACTGGTAATTTATTTTTTGGTTGACGGGCAGGTTTAAACTCGCAAGTATAGAAGCATTGCCGGGAGCAAATGTTGTGGATAGCATAAAGCACAATAAATTAGTTATAAATTGATACGTTACAAAACTAAGCGGACTTTGTTTCATGCGCACACTTTATATGCTTTTAAAAACCGCTGTTTCGTTAATGCAAGTCCTTTATGTGTTATATAATTTGTAAAGCTTTACTATAAATTTTAAATAGCGTTTAATAATTATTATCAATGATTGAAGGATATGAAAACTTTTAATTTTTATTGTGTACACCATACGCTTCTAATAGCAAAAGTAAATATAATTATTACCTAAATTTTTCGCTACAACACAGGTAAATGCCTGCTGGTAGCGGGTTTTATTGATGCAAGTATTTATTATTTTTTCGTTTTCATAGTTTTAAAATGTGATTTAATAAAAATATTCGACTATTTTTTTTCTCTTATTTTCGCTTTGTATAACAATTCTTATTGATTTTATGTAGTGCTTTTAAACGATTAATGAATTAATTTTTTGATATGATAATAAATAGAAAAGTTCAGACGCTAGACGAATTTACCATTCAACAATTAAGAAATTTCCCCAATGCGACCGGCGAATTATCAGGCTTGTTAAGGGATATTGGATTGGCTGCAAAAAGAGTAAATGTTGAAGTTAATAAAGCAGGACTTGTTGATATTTTAGGCGATGCCGGAGCCACTAATGTACAAGGTGAAGATGTGAAGAAATTGGATATTTATGCCAACGAACAATTTATTGGGGTACTTAGTCATGGTATAAGTTGTGCCGGTATTGTAAGTGAAGAGCTTGATGATATTGTTATTTTTAATGATGAAACCAGTAATAAAAGTAAATATGTTTGCTTGTTTGATCCATTAGACGGCAGCAGTAATATTGATGTAAATGTAGCTGTAGGTACCATATTCAGTGTGTTTCCGCGAATTTCGGCAAAGGGATCGCCGGTTACTGTGGCAGATTTTTTACAACAGGGTATTCGGCAGGTAGCTGCAGGCTATATTATTTATGGATCATCCACTATGATTGTTTATGCAACCCGCAGAGGGGTTAATGGTTTTACCTTAGACCCATCAATTGGCGAGTTTACGCTTAGTCATCCTGATATTAAATGCCCGGATGATGGTAGGATATATTCAGTAAATCATGGCAATTTTTTTCAATATCCCACGGGCGTTCAAAAGTATATTAATTATTGCCAGCAAAAAATTAATACTACCGGTAATGGATATACGCAACGATATATTGGTAGCATGGTTAGCGATGTACACCGTAATTTAATAAAGGGCGGCATATTTATGTATCCTTCTTTAAAAGATAAACCGCAAGGAAAATTACGGTTAATGTACGAGTGTAATCCCTTTGCATTTATTATTGAAATTGCTGGTGGCAAAGCTACTAACGGGCGCAAACGAATTTTAGAAATTCAGCCTTTAAAAATCCATGAACGCACGCCATTTTATGCAGGAAGTAAAATAATGATGAATGATCTGGAAAGTTTTTTATCGCCTTTTTAATTGTTTGTAAAAGCAGGGCAGGAGCGCATTGAAAATTAATGGCTAATTTTATTTAGCTTTTATATCAAATAAATAACAAGTTTTATAAAATGCACCCTTATTTTACTCGTTAAAAGTTTTTCTGGTATTTTAAATTTAATCATTGTTTAAACTTGTTTTGATGGCTAGCATAAATTTAATCAACTGGCTGTACCTGGTTGTATCTCCGGCTTTTGATAAAAAATGCTATTATCAATAAGTGTACGCTTCAATTTTATGCCTTTGAAAACTGGCAATAATTATTTTACCTTTTGAATGAAAAAAAAATTATCCATAAAAGATATTGCGGCTCAGCTAAACGTGTCAACAACAACAGTCTCGTTTATATTGAATGGAAAAGCAAAAGAAAAGCGTATTACCGATGACATGGTTGAAAAAGTTTTAGGCTTTGTAGATAAAGTAGGATACAAACCAAATTTACTTGCACAAAGTTTACGAACCGGAAAATCTAATATTATTGGCCTGTTGGTAGAAAATATAGCCAACCCATTTTTTGCCACAATTGCCAGGCAAATTGAAGATATTGCTTACAAAAATGGCTATAAAATAATATACACCAGTACTGACGATGATACCCAAAAAACTAAAAACTACCTGCAAATATTTAAGGATCGGCAGGTGGATGGTTATATAATTGCCCCACCCATGGGCATTGAAAAAGATATTATTGAACTGGTAAAAACTGGTAAACCTGTGGTGTTATTTGATCGGTTGCTTCCTGAATTAACCAACGTAGATTATGTTGGCATAAATGGAGAAGAAAGTGTTTACCATGCAATGCTTCATTTACGGGTAAACGGATTTAAAAACATAGCTTTTATAACGACAGACTCTTTGCAAACACAAATGGAAGACAGGTTGAGCGGATATGAAAAAGCTGCTAAGGAATTGGGGCTTGCCACCCAGGTTAAACGAATTCCCTTTAATCAAACCAAAGCGGCTTTTGAAAAACAGATCACTTCCTTTTTACAAAAAAATTCAGCACTTGATGCTGTTATTTTTGCAACAAATTATTTAGGCGTAAGTGGCTTAAAGGCTATTAAATTAATGGGACTAAATATTCCGAAGGATATTGGTGTTTTGGTATTTGATGATAACGATTTGTTTGAATTACACACGCCATCCATTAGCACCATAGCCCAGCCCATTGAAGCAATTGCTCAACAGGTTATTTCTATATTATTAAATAAATTAAATACTCCCATCGAAGAAAGGCTTAGCCAAACTATTTTGCTTCCAACAAAAATGCTAATTCGCAATTCTACCCGACATTTATTTGAAAAATTGCCAAAATAATTATTTTTATTGAATTGCTAAATCGATTTAGTCATATCTTTATGAAGTTAAATGTTGGTAGCAATAAGTGTGGAAGGGAAGATTTTAGCTTACAAAAATTATAATTGTATTTTCTACGCCTTTTAAATAAGTATTTGTATACCAATAGTTGATGTAGAATTTATTGCTATATAAAGTAAAAAGATGCCTCTCTAAATAATTTTTAAGCGGACTTAGTAGTGTGAGTAAAAAAGCAATGTATAATTGCAGATTAGGGGGTTCAATCCACAAGATGAACCCCTTTTCATTTGCTTATTATATTTTTGTATTGTTGCTTTATATTTAACCTGCATTATAACACTTACAATGGACAATACGATTAGCAAGACCAGTACTTTCTTAAAAATTCATCCTGATGACAATGTGCTGGTAGCACTAAAAGACCTCCCTTCAGGAACCAGCATTATCGATGGCGCCATTGAATTTTTATTAAAAGATAATATACCTGCAAAACATAAATTTTTTACTACTGATATTTTTCAGGGAGGCGATGTAATAATGTATGGGGTACTTGTTGGTAAAGTACAATTTACTGTAGAAAGTGGCCAGTTGATGACAATAGAAAATACCAAACATGCGTCGGGCGACTTTATGTACCGGCCTTATACTTATAAATGGCAAGCGCCTAATGTTACCAAATTTATTAACCGAACTTTTAATGGATATAAGCGCAGTGATGGCAGGGTAGGCACTGCTAATTATTGGCTTTTTGTTCCAATGGTTTTTTGCGAGAATAGAAACCTTGATGTAATAAAAGAGGCGCTGCAGAAAGAATTGGGTTATGCACAATCAGATAAATACAATCGATTTACCCGGCAATTATTGAAAGCCTATACCGAAGGAAACTCAATGGCGGAATTAAATTTTTTACCAGTTGAAAATACGATTAGTGAGCGATACTTTAAAAATATAGATGGAATAAAATTTTTGAATCATGCCGGTGGTTGCGGCGGTACAAAGCAGGATGCAGCTACCTTGGGCGCACTATTGGCTGCCTATGCCGATCATCCAAATGTGGCAGGGGTAACAGTTTTAAGTCTGGGTTGCCAGCATTTACAAACTGATTATTTTTTAACCGCCTTAAAAAAGCGAAATCCACTTTTTGATAAACCACTTTTTACTTTTGAGCAACAAAAAATAAGCAGCGAAGAACAATTGATATTTGAAGCCATTCGCACCACCTTTGATGGCTTGATCGAGGCCAATAAAATAGTGCGTACACCAGCACCACTAAGTGCACTTACCATTGGTGTAAAATGTGGTGGTAGTGATGGTTTTAGTGGAATATCTGCTAATCCTGCCGTTGGATATGCAGCAGATATTATTGTGGCATTGGGCGGAAAAATTTTACTGGCAGAGTTTCCTGAATTGTGTGGTGCCGAACAGCAATTAATTGATAGGTGTGTACATAAAGAAACTGCCGAGAAATTTATATTCCTTATGCGCTCCTATAATGAACTCGCTATACAGGCCGGTTCGGGTTTTCACATGAATCCATCACCCGGAAACATAAAAGACGGACTTATAACCGATGCTATTAAATCTACCGGTGCTGCTAAAAAGGGAGGTAGTTCCCCGATTCAGGATGTGTTGGATTATACAGAATCTGCTACCAGGGCCGGCTTAAGCCTGGTATGTACACCAGGTAATGATGTGGAAGCTACTACAGGTAAAGCAGCTGCAGGCGCTACGCTTATTTTATTTACAACAGGTTTAGGCACTCCTACCGGTAACCCTGTTGCGCAAACCATTAAAATTTCTACCAATACTGCCCTTGCAAAAAGGATGGGAGATATCATTGATATTGATACCGGACCAATTATTACCGGACAAAAAACAATCGAAGCAATGGGCGAAGAAATAATTGAATATTGCATAAAAGCTGCCAGCGGAGAGATAATTCCTAAAGCTGTTTTATTAGGACAAGATGATTTTATACCCTGGAAAAGAGGCGTTAGTTTATAGCCTCCGCATAAAATAAAGAGCTGAAATTGAATACTTTCTTCCTGTTTTTTTACTTTTTATCAGAACAAAATACTTTCTCATTTTTTAAAATAGGGTGAGATACCATTGGTTTTATTAGTAATAATATTATAATTTATTGCGAAATTATTTTGTGATGAACAGGTTTAATTATTTAGCCTTGCCGGATATAAATTTATTTTATTAAATTTAATGAATGATGATTGGTCGATACTTTCCATGCGAAAATAATACCTATCGGTATTAAAAATGGGTTATAAAATTTATAAGCCAATTTATTTTGCGTGCAATCATTAAATTAATTCCCTTTGCCTGAATAAATAATATGAAAAAATATACCGGTATCAACTATTTATTGTTGCTTTTATGCAGCCTTACTTTTAGTTTTTCTGTTGTTGCCCAAACTGGCTTAAAGTTAGGAAATGAAACAGCAGTGGCTAAAACAAAACGTATGCAATGGTGGACAGACGGTCGTTTTGGTATGTTTATCCATTGGGGCTTATATTCTGTAGCTGCACGGCATGAGTGGGTTAAAAATAAGGAACGGATTACCAATGAGCAGTATCAAAAATACTTTGATACATTTGACCCTGACCATTTTGAACCAAAGGTATGGGCAAAATATGCAAAGGCTGCCGGTATGAAATACGCAGTGCTAACAACAAAGCATCATGAAGGATTTTGTCTTTTTGATAGTAAATTCACCGGCTATAAATCTACCAATACCAAGGCCAAAAGAGATCTTGTTAAAGAATTTGTTACCGCATTTAGAGCCGAAGGAATTAAAATTGGATTTTATTATTCCCTCATCGACTGGCACCACAAAGATTTTACCATAGATATATACCATCCACAGCGACCAATTAATATTGAAGATAGTGCGGCTTACAATTTATTAAATCAGGGTCGCAATATGGCCAACTACCGGACCTACCTTTTTAACCAGGTTACAGAATTACTTTCTAATTATGGAAAGATCGATATTCTTTGGCTCGACTTCTCTTACCCCGGTAAATATGGAAAGGGTAAAGCCGATTGGGGTTCGGAAAAATTACTACAGCAAATACGAAAATTGCAACCGGGTATAATTGTGGACAACAGGCTTAATCTTGAGGCCTATAGTGACGGTGCCGATTTTGTAACACCGGAACAGGTAAGTCCCGATGAATTAGAAAAATACAAGGGTAAAGTTTGGGAAACCTGCCAAACCTTTTCGGGTTCATGGGGATATTTTAGGGATGAAAATACATGGAAAAGTCATCGCCAATTGCTCGATCTGTTGATAACAGCTACCGCAAACGGGGGGAATCTTATTTTAAATGTGGGTCCAACCGCCCGTGGCGAATTTGATTATCGTGCCACCAATGCACTTGACAGTATGGCCCATTGGATGTATGCCAATAGTAAATCTATTTATAATTGCAGTTATGCACCGGATAATTTTTTAGCACCTTTCAAGGATAAGTTAACCTATAACGCAGTTGCCAAAAAATTGTATGTCCACTTATTCGAATATCCAACAACGGGCACCCTACTTTTAAAAGATTACAAAGGAAAAATAAAGTATGCCCAATTTTTACATGACAGTTCTGAATTGCAATTTAAGGAATCAGGCAATGATATTATTTTGACCATTCCTGTTAAAAAGCCTGGTTTCGAAATACCGGTAGTAGAACTTTTGTTGAATTAAATTACATTGTATTTAATTAATAGTACGGTGTGCTTTTTTAACCATTAAGTTAGCTACTGTTAATGTAAGTACATCATTTTTTAGGAACACAACTAGCTGTTATGAGTAAGCAATTTGGATTTTAATGTTGTTATGCTTCAAGAAATTACCAAAGGCTAAATTATCTTATAGCTTAACTTATTTGCGATACCGTGTAATTATTAATTAGCCCTCCAATTATTGGTAGGCAAGTAGTTTCGCGTCCTTTAAACCATTGTTTTTAATAGCTAATAAAAAACCTGCATGCCATCATTAACTACTAAAGCTTATCGCGTTCCCTTTATATTAATTACCTCTCTTTTCTTTTTATGGGGTTTTGCACACAATCTTGATCCAATATTGATTCCTCATTTAAAACGGTCCTTTACCCTTACCACCACCCAATCTACCCTGGTAGATTCTGCCGTTTTTATTGCCTATTTCATCATGGCCTTACCAGCAGGTTTCATCATAAAAAAATATGGATTTAAGGTGGGCATAATAACCGGTTTGCTGCTGTTTGCAGTAGGATGTTTTTTATTTATCCCTGCCGCCAATACACAACTGTATGGCTTTTTTTTGATAGCCTTATTTGTAATTGCCTGCGGATTAACCATATTAGAAACGGCTGCAAATCCTTTTGCATCCTCCCTGGGTCCTCCGGAAACCTCAACCCTGCGACTCAATTTTTCGCAATCTTTCAACGGACTTGCAGTAGCGCTTGCCCCAATTATTGGTGCCCGGATTATTTTAACAAAGGGTATTGCCGCAGCTGATCTAAATGCTATGTCTGCCGCAGCTAAAAAAATTGCCCTTGCTTCAGAAGCCTCTTCCGTAAAAACACCTTATTTTATTTTGGGATCCATATTATTGTTGATTGCTATGATATTCGCTTTTGTCAGGCTACCTGTTATTCAAAATAAGGATGGGCATGTAGTTGGTAAAAATATATTTCACGCTTTTAAATACCCTCATTTGTCCTGGGCGGTAGCTGCGCAATTTGCTTACGTTGGTGCGCAGGTATGTGTGTTTAGTTTATTTATTTTATTTGCTACAAAGGCTGCTGATATAAGCGAAGTGGCTGCAGCAGATTATTTAGGGGCTTGCGGTGTGGCCTTTCTTATCGGGCGATTTTTAGGTACCTTTTTAATGAAGCATATACCCCCTCAAAAATTACTGGCTGCTTATGCATTTATAAATATTTTTTTATGTGTAGTTGCCCTAATTGGCCATGGTATAATTACAATTTACGCCATAATTGGTATTTCATTCTTTATGTCCATTATGTTTCCAACAATTTTTGCGCTTGGTATAAAAAACCTAAAGGGCGATATCGAATTTGGTAGCAGTCTACTTATTATGGCCATTGTAGGTGGTGCCATCTTACCAAGAATTTTTGGTTACATCAGTGATGCTTCCGGAAATATTCAATATGGATATATTGTACCGCTTGCCTGTTTTATATTTATTTTCTTTTTTGGCTGGAAGGGATATAAAGTAATGCCTCAATAATGTGACGATTGACTAAGGCCTGGGCAAAATATATTGATATAAATCAGGCAGGTTATTTTTATTGATTGCTTCATATCAACCTACTCTCAACGTGCCCATGTGTATAGCCGGGACCGTTGTGTTTGGTTAACAGTATTCCCTATTTGATTTTCGCTCCCTAGTACGCAACGTCTCTGCCCAACACACCGGCTCGGGAGGAGATGATGCCGGGAAAGAAATAAAAAATATCATATTTGTCGCTATTTATATTTTTTTCCTTATTAATGGTATAAATGTGTATAGATTATTGTTTACTTCAATGGCTAATAAAATAATAAGCCGGTAATAAAGTTTAAAAATAGGGTTAATAAAAATTAATTATTTCATTTTATTCTATGTTGATGTCTACAATATCAGCTGTGTAATGTGAGCACTTTAGAAGCGCTTATGTATTTACACAGCTTATGCTACCTTAAATATAATGGCTGTCGCATCAATGCGTTTAGATAACATTTCTTTTCTGAAAAATATTTATTTGTACTTTGGTCAATTGCATTTTTAGAGATAATTAACTCAAAATTTTCAAAGTGTTCATATTAAGTTAATACTGATTTGTTTTCTTTGTGAAAATCAAAGAAACAAATGGCAGCAATTAGTAAAGCCACTCATTATAAATTACTCAGCGATATTAAATTATTTTTATCAACCCTGCCGGCATCAATAGAGGGTAAAAATAATTTGCAGGAAAATATTTTGCAAATGGAACAGCTTTATGATAATTATGCTGTTAACTTATCAAATTTACACCAGCTAATAAGTAAATATGCAGCACTGGAGCGTCTTGTAAAAGTAGAATTGCGGCGGCAACAATTAAAAAAGACTAAACAAAAAATGCAACTCATTTTATAAAGTTGCATTTTTAATTAGGTTTTAACCGTAGGCTATGTTAGCAATTATTTTCGTACCTGCGGATACCTGCTATTTCCTTTTGCATTAAACCACAATATTTTATTCATTTCTTCATCGTCGCCGCCATCTACTTCTTTAAAAACTTTATTTGCCGATAATAGGGCAAAATATTTTGCCTTCCCTTTTAATAAACTGATGGGCTGATTCATTAAATTTAGTGGAATTTTATTGTTGATATATTTAAATTGGTAGTTTGTTTTTTGATTGTCGAAACAATCAGTCATGGGCATTGCGGTGGCATCAATAACATTCATCGGCGGAATACCTAAAATTTGTTCGATGGTACGTACCATGGAAGTTTGATTATAATTATTGCGGATGGTTTTGTGCAATGTTGAATAGGGGCTCATTACCAGACAAGTTGTTCTGTAAGAAGAGATATGATCCCATCCCGATTGTGAATCGTCTTCCGTAACAAACACAACTGTTGAATCCCAAAAGCGACTATGCGTAACGGTTTCCATAATTCTGCCCAGAGCAAGATCATTGTCTGCTACCATCGCTGAGGGTATTGGAAAACCTGGTGCCGTACCTGCGGTATGGTCATTTGGTAATGACAGTATCAGTAAGTTTGGAAGGCTATCTCCACCTTGCTGTTCATAAAATTTCCACTCCTTAATAAAATCGTCTGCCCTAAGCTGGTCTGTAAAATTAAAATTATCACAGTCAGGATAAGTAGGAGAGATAATGGGTCTTATCCTTGCAATGGTTGATGTATTATTGCGTTCAATTATTTCCTTGTTGATGTATTTATTGTAGATGGGCAGCCAATTTAGTTTAGTATCATAATGGGTGGTACAGGCTTCTCCAAATACCCGAACTGTTTTACCATGGTCTAATGCATTATTCCAGATAAGACCGTTTTTATTGTACACCAACGCATCTGTTTGCCGATGCGGATAACTTCTAAACCATGCTCGTACATTCTTTTCTATATAATCAGAAACCATGGCAGCATCGGTCCATTGGTGCCCTTCTGCAGATGATTTGCCGGACGCATAATAATTATCCAGTAAAGAAAAGTCTTTGGTAAGCTGGTGCTGGTTTGGTGTAACGCTATCTCCGTAGATACACAATTCAGCCGCACCTCTTCCATTTTTTAAATCGCCATAAACCTGGTCGTATGTTTTATTTTCCTTGATGATATATATTACATGTTTAAACACAGACGGCTCTCCAATTCTTTCCGGTACCGGTGTTGGTGATATATTTTTTCTTGGCAAACTATTGGTTATGCCAATCCTATAAAATAAGGCTGATACTTTGGCGTTGGCTGTATATCTGCTTAAAGTAATTTTATTTGGAATGGCAATTATGCTGATTGAAGCCAATTGTTTATGAATACTAAACCCCTTTACAAAATTTCCGTTCTGTTTTGTAAGTTCCGTGGCAGCTGAACTAATATGCGCACCTTTTGCTTCCAGGTTAGTTACATATAAATTGTTCCCTGCAATTTGTATACCGGATGGATAGGCTTCTGTAGGAATATAACCTTTTACATGTGTTAGGCCCATACCTTTTGTGGCTATCTTTTTAGAAAGGTTTACTACCGCTAAAGCATTATCCATTCCATTGGCTACGTACAGAGTAGTACCTTTTTGGTTAATGGCAATACCATTTGGACTGCTACCGTTAAACGGGCTATCTTTTGAAAATAGTCCAACATTTATGGAATCAGTTACCAGTTGTTTTGCAACATCTACCACACTGATCATATCGCTATTGCCGTTGGCAATGTATAAAAAATGTTCATCAGGACTTTTAATGATCGCATTGGGATGTAAACCTAAGGGTAGCTCATTTATTATTGAACCATCCTCAATATCAAATATGGATAAACTACCTCTTTTTGTGGCTCCGGTTGCAGGTTCGGTATAGGCGTTACCCCATGGTGTACCTGCATTTTCTTTACTAAAATCCGTTACTGTATAACCAGCCCAGTTGGTAATAAATGCCCTGTTTTTGATAATAGCAATACCGTAGGGCGCTACGCCTGTTGGAGCTGTCCAAATTATTTTTTTATCACTAAATCTTATTTTTGTCAATTCATTATTGCCATTTAAAACGCAGTATAAATAAGTTACTTTATTTTCTACATTGATTATTATTTGATTAGGCAAAGCAAGTGCAGCAGGTTCTTTTTTTTCAACTTTAATAGATTGCAGTGCTGAGATCCGATGTCCATCCCAGGTGGCTATCATTATGGCAGACGCACCTTTTCTTGAATTACCGGCTCCCCAACTGATATAATTTATTTTATTTTCTGTAAAAGCGCTTATGCCGGAAAAAGTGCTCATCATATTTTTATAATCAGGATGACTATCAAATGTCCAGTTAAAAACTATTTTATTGGTAGTGATATTTAATATTGAAATGCCATACCTGTTTTCGATTGCCATAAATTTTTTATCCGGTAATATACAAAGGTCCATAGCATGGTCTTCATATTCAGGATTGCCATAGGTAATTACTTTTCCTGCAGATTTAATAAGTCTGTTATAAGGCATAATAGTACCTGTAGTCGAATTTTGTAATGAATTATTATATAACGAAGTTTTGATTGATTTTTTATTTTGAGCGAATATACCGATCGGTATAATTATTAGTACTGATAAAATTGAGTAGATGCTTTTCATGGTTATAATTTAATTATTTTATTTTTTTGAAGGTTGTCAATAAAATATTTTTTTCGAAAGGTAACCGGTAATTTGATTCTTTCTAAATTGATTTAATGGGTTTTAAAATGTTATTGTAAATGCGACATTTATGCTATTGCATCTACGTTTTTTAAAGATTTGGAGAATAAAAAAATAATTTAGGAACCTTCCCTTTGCTTTCAAAGTTAGGTAATGAATGACCATTTTGAAAGTGAAGATATATAAAATCAATTATGGTATGCCATTGAATATTACTTATAAAAGTATAGATTTTTTTTGCAGGTTAAGTGTTCTTCATGTAACATGCCAATAACAAAATGTTAATGTTTACATAACTAATCTGTAACATTATGTTAATATAGTAATGAGAGTTTTGCAGCATTAAAAAAATTACCAATTGAATTTATTGCAAAACATTCAAAAACTATTTATGAAGAAAACAAAATTACTTATTGGAAATGCCTTGTTATTTTTTATAGCGATGCTTCTTTTAAGCCAACATGTTACCGCTCAAAATTTTGTCGTTAAGGGACAGGTTGTTGATGCTACCACAAAAAAATCATTGGCAGGTGCCAGTATTTCTATAGGTAATACCAACAAAGGAATCACCTCAGGTGCTGACGGATCTTTTACGCTGACTGCAGAAAAGGGCAAGGAACTTAAAGTAAGTTTTATCGGTTACCAAAATGCTGTGGCAAAAATCTCCGGCCCTGCATTTCTTACCATCTCCTTAGAAGTTAGTACAGACCAGATTGCTGAAGTAGTTGTTACAGCATTGGGTATTAAAAAAGAATTGAAAAAAATAGGTTACGCAACAACCTTAGTAAAGGGCGATGAGCTTACCAAGGCAAGAGATGTAAATGCTTTACAATCCTTAACCGGTAAAGTTGCAGGTTTAACCATTGGTGCATCTGCCGAAATGTTGGCTCGTCCGCAAGTTGTGTTAAGAGGTAGTACAGATTTGTTGTTTGTAGTAGATGGTGTACCAATTAATTCTGATACCTGGAATGTTAGTGCAGATGATATTGAAAGTTACAATGTATTAAAAGGCGCCAATGCCGCTGCCCTATATGGTTTTAGAGGTATTAACGGTGCTATAATTATTACTACCAAGCGTGGTACGAAAGATAAAAAAGGCTGGCAGGTAGATTTTAACAGCAGCGATATGGTAGAAACAAGTTTTTTGACGGTACCAAAAAGCCAGACAGAATATGGCCGCGGAACTGGTTTCTTATACCAATACGCTAAAGGCGGATCATTTACTTATGGTGCACCCGGCACAAATGGTAACCATACTTTTGGCGGTATAGATGTATTGTATGATGATAAGCGCCAACAGGAATATGGTCCTCGTTTTGACGGTCAGTTATTGAAGCAATACGATAGCCCCTTCGATCCGGTTACCGGCATCAGAACGCCAACTCCATGGACAGCCCGCGGTAAAAATAATTTTGAGAATTTCATGGAAAAAGGAATTTTATCTACCAATAACGTTTCCTTATCCAGCAGCAATGCGCAGTACGATATACGCATGTCTTATTCGCATACCTATCAAAAAGGAATGGCACCAAATACAAAATTTAATAGTGATAACCTTAATCTAAATACCGGCTATAACTTAAGTGATAAACTTCGCCTGGAAGGTAATCTTAATTTAAATATTCAGTACTCTCCAAACGTACCTGATGCATCTTATGGACCAAATAGTTATGTGTACATGTTTAAGGTTTATGGTTCATCAGATTATGATGTAAGAGATCTTAAAAATGTTTACAAAGGCCCTCAGGGTGTTCCCGATTTAATACAATACGCACCCGAATATGGCAGGTTAAACAGTGCCGAATTTATAGCACAAAAATGGTTGCGAACGCATAATAAAACAGATGTGTACGGCTACCTTAAATTAAACTATAAAGTAAATAAAGATTTAAATTTAAGCCTTCGTTCACAGGTAACTACCTGGAACCAGCGCAAGACAGAAATTGTTCCTGCATCTACTAATTTAAATACTTACTTACCTTGGTGGAGCTTTGGCTGGTATGGTGATTATAGGGTGGATCAGCGTAACCTGATTGAGAACAACACCGACTTCTTAATTAATTACAGTAAAACTTTAGGCAACTGGAATGTAAGCGCCAATGCGGGTGTAAGCGAACGTTCCTTTAAATACAACTCTAATTATGGGACTACCCGGTCATTGTCCTTACCAAATGATTACACACTTTCTAATAGTGTAACACCTGCCTTAAGTTATTCTTATTTGGCAAATATGCAGGTGTACAGCGCCTATTATAGTGCAGATATTGGTTATAAAAATTACTTTAATATAGCTGCAACCGGCAGGATGGATAACTTATCAACCTTACCTAAAGGAAACAATACCTTCTTTTATCCTTCGGTTTCTGTGAGCAGTGTTTTAACTGATTATTTAAGTTTACCAAAAGCAATATCTTTCCTTAAAATTCGGGCATCTTATGCTGATGTAAAGGGTGGTTTAACTTCGGCAACCACACCTTCCGCTTACACGGCCATTACCGGCAACAGTACAGGTAATTTGTTAGGATATGGTACAGATCTTTTATCATCTTATGACGGACCAACTTATAATAACCAAAATGTTTATGCACCGGCTACTTATTATAATGGAACAAATAGCGTAAACTATTCCAACACCATTGCCAACCAAACCCTTAAACCTTACAACGTACAATCTTACGAAACAGGTGTAGATATCAGGTTCTTAAAAAATAGAATTGGATTGGATGCCACTTATTTTACAAGTACCAACGGGCCGCTTATTTATTCACTTCCTGTAGCACCATCAACTGGTTTTTATGCACAGAATATTAATGGCATAACCTCCTTAAAAAGAGGTATCGAGCTGCAATTAAATGCAGCACCATTTAGAAATCCAAAAGGTTTTTCATGGGATATCAATATGAACTGGTCTACCTATACAGAAACCCTTAAAGCTATTTATGGTAACGAGCAAACCCTTACTTTAAACAACCACAATTACAAAATTGGCGAAAGGCTGGATAACTTTTACAGTACTAAATTTGTGAGAGATCAGGCAGGTAATGTTGTTTATAAGGCTTCAGGTACCCCATTAAATGTACCAAGTTCAAGCATCAATGATTTAGGTTTAATCGGTCATCTTAATCCGGATTTTACTTTCGGGATTACCAATAAATTCTCTTACAAACAATTTAGTCTGGGTTTTCAATTTGACGGCCGTATAGGTGGTAAAATTTATGACCGCGTTCTTTATCAGGGTAATAACGGTGGTACCTCTTACGAAAGTGCTTCAGGCGCTTATGGTGTTGCCCGTTTGGCAGAATGGAACAGTACTAAAGGTGGTTCGGTTGCTCCTACACCTGCTTTTGTTGGTAACGGAGTAATTATTACTGGTGGTACGCCGATTTATTCCGGTGGTCAAATCACCAATTTTAAAGACCTGACTTTTGCACCAAATACTAAGGCTGTAACTGTTCAAAGTTATTTATCGAGTGGTATCGGTGGCAATTTTGATGAATATTATTTTATCAACCGCTCCTTCGCAAAGCTTAGAGAAGTAACGCTAAGCTATAGTCTTCCTTTAAAAAATAGTTATTTTAAAAGTGCTACATTCTCCCTGGTAGGTAGAAATCTTTTATACTTCGGAGCGCGTAAAGATTTTGATATTGAACAATATGCATCAGGCTTTAATGTGGCTGACAGAAGTTTGGGCGGAACAAATCCAGATCTTCAAAGTGCCACTGCACGCAGGTTTGGCTTTAATGTAAATGTTAGTTTCTAAAAATTATAATAAGATCAAATAATAAATTTTATATGAAGAATAAAAGTTCGTTTAACTTATTTGTGGTGGTAACAATGATTGTTATTGCTACAGCAGGTTGCCAAAAAGGCGACCTGCTATCTAACCCCAACGCGGGATCGCAAAATAGCGTTGTTCCTGCTTCTTTATTGCTTAACCACCTTACCTACAGTCTTGCTTCGGGTGGTGGCGTTACCGATAGCCGGCCGGGTGCAGTTAATGAAATGCCCTGGAACTTACCTTCTACCTGGAGTCAATTTCACATTTCTAACTACCAATACTACAGAGGTAATAATTTTTACAACTGGAGTAATTCTGTTACCGATTATGATATGTTGAAATACGCCAACTTACTGCAGGCGCAGGCTACCAAAAGTTATGGTGCCACACCAAATGTGTACAGTGCCCTGGCTAAGTTTTTTAAAGCCTATTGTTTTATATGGCTTTCTCAAAGAGTAGGTGATATCCCCATGTCTCAGGCAGGCGACATCAATAACCTTACACCGGCTTACGATAGCCAACGCGATGTATATAAAAATAGTCTGGCTTTATTGGATACGGCCAATACGCAAATGAATGCGTTGGGTACTGCAAATGCTAATGTACTTGTTGGAGGAGATATTTATGGTCTTACCATTTTGCAATGGCAAAAAGTGATCAACAGTTATAAATTGCGCGTATTAATTAGTATGAGTAAAAGAGCTGGTGATAATACCGATTTAATGATACCTGCCCAATTTGCTGCTATATACAATAACCCTGTAAACTATCCGATATTTGGGAGTAATAAAGATAATGTGAAGTTTACTTACAATGCCGCATTCAATCCTTACCCTATTTTTCCGGGTAACCAGCCTTATAATAACTATTCAAATATTTGTAAAACCTATTTGGATATTACCACTGTAAGCAATGACCCAAGAACATTTATTGCTGCAACACCTGCTCTAGCGCAATTAAAATCAGGTAAAACTGTCGGAAATTTTTCTGCCTATGTTGGTGCTGATATAAATTTAGATCTTACTACCTTATCTGGTTTATCGGCTAAGGATAGTTTATCTTTTGCCAATTATTCAAGGTATTATAGTTCTATTGCAGGTGCAAACGCAGAGCCATACATTGTTATAGGTTATCCGGAGCTGTGTTTTAATATTGCGGAAGCTATTAATCTGGGTTGGGTTTCCGGCGCAGGTGCTGCTGCCTGGTATAATAAAGGTATTAATGCTTCTTTATCTATCTATGGATTAACGCAGGGTCAGCAATTGGCTGTTGGCGATGTATCCGGTACAACTTTAGGTACTGTTACCATTGATGTCAATGCTTTTCTTGCCAATCCGCTTGTTGTTTATCATGGAGATGATCAAATTGGAAGGGCGCAAATCCTTGTTCAAAAGTATGTTGCTTTCTTTGAGAATTCCGGTTGGGAAGCTTTCTATAACTGGCGCCGTACGGGTGTTCCTAATTTTTCTCAGGGTGGCATTGGTATTGGTACTCCAAACAATCAAATTCCAAGACGCTGGCAATATCCGCAGGATGAGATCAATTACAATGGTTCAAATTATTCCAAAGCTATTGGTTCCCAATTTGCCGGTAAGGATGATTTGACGCAGGATACATGGCTTACGAAATAATTTTTTATTTACTATTACCGGGCAAGTCTATTAAAGTAGGCTTGCCTTTTTTTTTGTTCAGTTTTTTTTGCCGGGAAGGCGGGAAGGCGTTTTTAAATTTTTCCGTTGAGGCGTTTAGCCGTTTTTTTGGTGTGTAGACTACGTTTCACCTTTTGAAAAGCGCGCTCTGTCCCGGCGGGGTTTGCACCCTATTTGTTTTAAATAATTAAGCTTCAACGTGCAACCCCGACGATTTTACCGGCTTCGAAAATTAAGTTGTTTCATACGCTTCGTAGATAAATTAAAACTTTATTTAGCGCTAAGATATTTTTTACCGGGAAGGTGGTAAGTCGTTTTTATACTTTTATATTTTACCGTTGAGGCATTGAGTCTTTTTTGCATGTAGACTCGTTTTACCTTTTGATAAACGCGCTCTGTCCCGGCGGGGTTTGCACCTTATTTATTTTAAATAATTATGCTTCCATGTGCAACCCCGACGATTTTACCATCTTCGAAAATTAAATTGTTTCATACGCTTCGTAGATAAATTAAAACTTTATTTAGCGCTAAGATATTTTTTGCCTGGAAGGTGGGAAGTCGTTTTTATACTTTTATATTTTGCTGTTGAGGCATTGAGCCTTTTTTGCATGTAGACTGTGTTTTATCTTTTGATAAACGCGCTCAGTCCCGGCGGGGTTTGCACCCTATTTACTTTAAATAATTATGCTTCAACCTGCAATCCCGACGATTTTACCGGCTTCGAAAATTAAATTGATTGATAATCTTTACAGATAAAATTTAATTTCATTTTACTGAATCAGTGCCGGTGCTACGCTATGTTCTTTAGCAACAAAATGCTCCCCTGCCAAAACAGCGATGGTGGCTGCAATTTGTTTTTGCCATATTTGTTGCGGAGCCTTCATTTCTCCTTCCGGTAAAATATCCGGTCCCATCATTGCCATCCAGGTTTCTCCGGATCCTTTTATCCAAAAGCCATGTGTACGCCAGTCTTTACCAGCTTTACCTCTTCCATGATCTGTAGTAATTATCAGGCTGGTATTGTCTTTGTAAAAGGGGTCTGTTTGTATATAATACCAAAGATCAGCAATCATTTTATCGAAGGCGGCAGCTTTTTGTAAGTACAAATCATAATGCCCTTCGTGGGCACATTCATCCGTTTCTCCCAAGCCCAAAAACAACACTTTTGGATGGTGCTGTTCTATATATTCTTTCGCACTTAAATAGGTTAGACCATCATTCCTGGTTTTACTTTTTCGGGCATTGTTTTGCACGCTGTCAATCATTTCACTCAATTCATTTTTATCATTGAGCGGCTCATAACCACTATTTACGGAAAATCCGCTTCTTGCTTCATTTAAAATATACGGCATAATATTCCAGGAGCTAAAGGCCACTACTTTACCTTTAAATGATTCCTGCTTGTTTAGGTATTCCAACACATTGTAATTTTTGTTGTTAACAGGTGCATTTAAAATGGGTAAGGGATCAGCATATCCTGTAAGTATTTCGTTGTATCCGGGGTAGGATATTTTATACAGGTTTTTTACATTTACTTTATTATTTAATTGACGGTTACCAAAAATTTGTCCCTGTTTAGAAACTACATTCCAAAAAAAAGGTAATAATTTTTGTCGGCGTAAACTGGTAGAAGTATCCCAAAACATTTGTTTGGTCAGGTTGGTATCTTTTACAAATTGGGTGTTGCTAATTAAGGAGCTGTCCGCACCATTAAAAAGTTCTTCCCACCTAAAACCATCTGTAGTGATGATGAAAACGTTTCTCTTATTAGGTTGAGCAAAGCAATGTACACTTACTAAAAAACAAATACCCGTTAGTAAAAGTTTCATATAATTTGGTTTTGTAAAATAACAAACCGCTTATGTCCTTACTGTTAGTATTTTATTAAATTAGTATTATCAATTTATGAGTGTAGGGAAAATATGTAAAGGTATTATGTGTACTGTATATTTTTAGGGGCGTTATTGTTGGCGTTTTTTTTTTAAGATTTCCAATAAGCCTTAACAGACTTATTAAACAGTGAAAGCACACTGCAATTAGTTATATCATAAAAGAGTTCGGTGTATACTAATTATTATACTACCTGTTTATGGTCATTTCCGGAACATATTTGGCTACCTTCAATGGTATAAATTAGTTGGTATGAGATTTTATACCTGGTGCTTCAACACCTTTGCTTCTACATAAAATATAATCTCTTCAGCAATATTTTTTGCCTGGTCGCCAACTCTTTCCAGTTTGCGTATGATGGATAAAATAAATAGTGCTTCGTTGATGTTTTCAAGATCTTCTCTAATGTAATTTGCTATATCTGTATTGGCTCTTTTATTTATTTGATCTAAGATCTCATCTCTCGAAAAAATAGTGCGTGCCAGTAAAGTATCTTCTTTTTGAAAGGCAATCTGGGTATCCCCTAAAATATTTATTGAGCCTTCAAACATTTCTACAACCCTTGTTGATTCCAGTACTTCAATTTTAAAAGGAACGGTTGTATCAATAATATATTTCGCAATACCTTCTGCGATATCTCCAATCCTTTCTAAATTATTATTTATTTTTAGTACAGCTAATAAAAATCGTAAGTCAATGGCAACGGGACAAAACAAGGCGAAAATATTTTCACAATCTCTATCAATTTTTAATTCATACGCATTCACTCTTTTCTCTTTTGCAATTATTTCCCGCGCAAGATCTTTGTCAAAAGTTAACATGGCTGTTCTGGCTTTAATCAATTGGGAAAGTACCAACTGCCACATATTAATCACCTCCGACTTAACATCATCTAATTCTATTTCAAATTGTGTTTTCATGCCTCTTTTTTTGTGGCTTTTAAAACTTAACTAAATACCGTATAGTTCTAAATTCCTGTTGTTGTAAATGTACCCTTATTATTAGCTAAATCTACCGGTAATATAATTTTGGGTTCTTTGATCCTGCGGGTTTGTAAACATGCTTTTGGTATCATCATATTCAATTAGCTCGCCTAAATAAAAAAAAGCTGTTCTATCACTTACCCTTGCTGCCTGCTGCATATTGTGGGTTACAATTATTAAAGTATAATTACTTTTAAGCTCCTGTAGCAACACTTCAATACTGGAAGTACTTATAGGATCAAGGGCCGAGGTAGGTTCGTCTAATAACAATACCTCAGGCTCCATTGCAATTGCCCTTGCAATACAAAGCCGTTGCTGCTGACCGCCGGAGAGGAAGGTTCCTTTTTTATGTAAGGAGTCTTTAACCTCTTTCCATAAAGCTGATTTTTGTAATGACTGCTCTACAATAACATCAGTATCCGCCTTGCTCATTTTCATGCCGTTTAGTTTATAGCCGGCAATTACATTATCATAAATACTTAAATTAGGGAAGGGATTAGGCCGTTGAAAAACCATGCCAATTTTATGCCTTACAAAGATGGGGTGCATCGCATAAATATCTTCATTATTCAATAACATTTTACCCTCAACATGTGTACCTTCTATCAATTCGTGCATGCGGTTAATACAACGTAAAAAAGTAGTTTTTCCACAGCCGGATGGCCCCATCACCGCTACCACATTATTTTTAGGTATTTCAATATTTACTTTTTTTACCACTTGGTTTTCTCCAAAGTAAGCATTAAAATTTGTGGCCTTTAAAATTGTATTTTCCATTTTCTCGTAGTTATCTTGGTAATGATATTCAATAATAAAACCCAAATTAGTAAAATTAGTGCAGCTCCCCAGGCAAGATCATGCCATTCGTCGTAAGGACTTGTTGCATAATTAAAAATTAATAAAGGTAAACTTTGCATTGGTTTTAATACATTAGTTGAAAAGTATGGGTTGCCAAACGCGGTAAATAATAAGGGTGCTGTTTCGCCTGCAATGCGCGCCACTGCTAATATTACGCCTGATATTACCCCGCTGAAACCACAGGGTAAAATTATTTTTAAAACTACTTTATGATAAGGTAATCCTAAAGCTAGTCCGGCCTCTTTTAATGTAGAGGGTAATAATTTTAATGTTTCTTCTGTAGACCTTACTACAATCGGTAACATCATAATGGCTAAAGCTACACTGCCCGACAATGCTGAAAATGTACCCAGGGGTTTAACGATCCAAAAGTAAATTACAATACCTACCACAATTGATGGGGTTCCCTGTAATACATCTACCGCTAATCTTACCCAATAGGCTAATTTTTTATTTCTATTCTCACTTAAATATATACCACCTAAAATACCGGTGGGTATTGCAATAACAGCAGCGCATAATACAATAAGTAAACTGCCAATTAATGCATTGGCAATTCCACCACCGGCTTCACCAACCGGCTTAGGTAAATTTACCAAAAAGTGCCAATTAATTTTAGTTACCCCTTGCTTAATTATATAGGCTAAAATTAAAAACAAGGGTATTGTACACAATACAGATAACATTATTACAATACCTTTAAAAAGCGTGTTTTTAGCAAGTCTGTATTTAATATTTGATACCATAATTATTCTGTTGTAAATCTTTTGATAATACTTTTACCAATCACGTTTATTATAACGGTAACCAAAAATAAAACTAGTCCAAGTTCAATTAAGGAGGATAAATAAAGTGAGCTGGCAGCTTCTGTAAACTCATTTGCAATAACACTTGCCATGGTATTACCGGGGTCAAATATATTTTTGGGTATTAAGCTTGTATTGCCGATAACCATTGTTACTGCCATGGTTTCGCCAAGCGCCCGGCCAAGCGATAATAATACCCCTGCAAATAAACCTGATTTTGAATAGGGGAGTACAACAGTTTTTATAACTTCAAACCTTGTAGCACCTAAAGAATAAGCTGCTTCTTTTAAAGAGGAGGGCACCATGCGAATCATTTCTCTTCCAAGAGATGCTGCGTATGGCACAATCATAATGGCCAATATTAACGAAGAAGTAAAGATGCCAATTCCATACGGCGTTACACCTAATTTTAATTCCAGTACACGAACCATGGGTACCAAAACAAATAAACCCCAAAAGCCATAAATTACGGAAGGTACCGCCGCAATAAGCTCAATGGCATTTTTTAAAAACTCAGAAAACCATCCTCTTGGGTAGTATTCACCCAGGAAGATGGCTATTGAAAAAGAGAATGGTATAGAAATAATCAATGCTAAAAATGACGTTAATAAGGTGCCCAGTAAAAATGGGTAGGTGCCATAAATATTTGCCACCGGATCCCAAATTTTTCCAAACAAATTACTGATGCCAAAAGCTTTTATAGAAGGCATCGATTGTACGATCAATGTCAAAAAAAAGGCGAATACCAAAACAAGTATGCTCAGGGCAATCAGGACAAGTGAACTTTTAAAAAAGTTTTCCATTCGGATTTGCCCGAAAGATCTTTTGATCTTAATATTTTTCCACACCTGCCCATGGGTAAGTGTAGAGATTCCTTTTAACATGGACTTGCTTTGATATGGGGTACTTTCTACTATTGATGCATCTTTCATAACAAGGATTAAATACTTTATTGCATTAATGGTTTACCATCAAATGTTGCAGATTTTAAAAGTGCTTCAACAACGGTAATTGCTGCAGGAGATAATGGAGCATATAACAAAGGGGTACAATATTGTTGTCCTTCGTGTGTATTCCACCATAATAATTTAATTAATTTTTGTGCTTTATCGTTAGACCTGTTATTATAATTTTGCTCTTTATACAATAATGCCCAGGTAAAACTACTAATCGGATAACCGTTTGGTGCATCTGTATTAGTGATAGAAACTTTTCCATCAGCAGGTAAAGTTACATTACCGGCTGCAGTGATGGAAGCAAGCGTAGGCATAATAAAATTGCCGGATTTATTTTGAATTTTCGCTACCGCCATTTTATTTTGAAAAGCATAAGAAAGTTCTATGTATCCAATTGAACCGGGAGTTTGTTTTACCAAACCAGCAACACCTTCATTGCCTTTTCCGCCTAAACCTACAGGCCAGTTTACAGAAGTACCTTTACCTACTTTAGTTTTCCACTCTTCACTAACTTTAGATAAATAATCTGTCCAGATATAAGATGTACCACTACCATCAGATCTATGTGCTACAACAATAGCAACTTCCGGTAACTTAACACCTGCATTTATTTTGCTGATAGCAGCATCATTCCATTTGGTGATTTTACCTAAAAATATATTTGCAATTACTTCCGGTGTTAATTTTAAGGTATCAGTTACCTGTGGTAAATTATAGCTTACAACATCTGCACCTGCAGCCATTGGAATATGTAAAACAGCGGCACCTATTTTTGTTGTTTGTTCTTCATTTAACGGGGCATCAGATGCACCAAAATCTACTGTCTTATTTGTTAATTGTAAAATACCACCACCGGAACCGATAGATTGGTAATTAATTTTTAGTCCGTTGGCTTTATTGTATTCTGAAAATTGTTTTGAAAACAATGGATACACAAAAGTACTGCCTGCGCCCAATAAAGTATTATCGTCACTTGCAGCAACAGTTTTGGTAGAATCTGTTGCGCTGGTTTTTCCGGTACCGCTGTTACAACCGGTTGACATGGCGGCAATGCCTGCCACTACTGCGGTTGATAGTAAAAGGTGTTTAATTGAAGATTTCATTTAATTGATGAATTTGTTGGTTATTGATTTGGGTTTATAATTTTTTAATGTTTTATTTTCCGAATGTAAAATAGAAAGTCATTCTGTATGCCAGATCGTAATCTGAATTTTTAAAATTTGTTGATTCCGTCTTATAATGATTGTACCATACATTGGGCATAAAATGAACGTTTTTAGCAGGGGTAAAATCAAGTCCGGCAGTAAAAAAATTTTCTTTATTATTTGGCTCATAGGTAGAAGTTAAACCTACATATTTTGTAAAGTCCGAGCTGTTGTATTTTGTATCCGGATTATAACTATCGTAGCGTACAAAAAACCTCAATTTATTTGGAATAATATTACCATGAACATACATTGAAATACCTCTTGCCCTTGCATCCGTAGTATCTCTTATAAGTCCATTAACACCTACTACATCTTTTTGACCATTATTTAAAAAGCCCTCTACGCCAACAGTTAATTCGGGTGTAGTATAAGCTGCAAAACCTTTAATCATATGACGGGCGTGGTGAAAATTTTCTGTCCAATTCAATCTTTCATAATCTGCATACAAATCAAACACTAACTTTTTATTTAAAAACATGGCATATACATCAGCATAATACCATTTAAATTTATCATTTTCCGGTTTAGCACTTGTACCATTACCTACCATTACATTGTATCCATAATTTCCGCTATTTCCAAATTTACCTTGCAGAGTAGCACCCAAATCAAATGATGGGGTTCTGCGCAAATCTGAAGTAGTTCTTTCGATAGAACGGTAACTCCAAATTTTTTCCGTTAATAATGCAAAAGATGGTGTATTTACTTGTCCCACAACCAAATCAGTATTTTTCCAGATATTTTTCCAACGTACATTAGCTAATTTAATATAAAATCCCAGTTTATTATTTGATAACAAGTCACCACTGGTGGTCGTAGTCCCGGTTAACGAAGTTTGTGAAAAATTATCTTCGGCAGCCAATAATAATTCTGTACTAAATTTTTTGTTGATATTAAAATCATAACCTAAATAAATTCGCCTGAATGCAAATGCATTTCTATTAACCGGAACACCGGTATATTGATTTGAACCTCCTCTGTTAAGCGAATCACTATGAGATTTATAATATAAATCTCCAAATGCATAACCCCATAATCTACCTGCATTTGGCGTGCCTGCTTTAAAAGCCGAATCTGAATTCAAAGCTGTTTGTGCAATTGAACTATTGTTAAAAATTAGTAAAAAGCAACAGCTGTTTACAAGTAACAATTTGATGATTTTAGAAATAGTCATATTTTTTTATTTGTGCAAAGAACTATTTCTAATGTTAACAAATTATTACCCCAACGTTACCAAAATATTACCAACTCGTATACATTGAGGTTCATATGGTTAGATAAAAAGCTGTTATTATACGGTTAATGGGTTTTTTATTTAATATATATATTTAAATTTTTGATTACAATACAATTTTATAACTAAATCTTAAGGTAAATTCAAAACTCACATTAATAAATTGATAACAATTTTATTAATCTTTTTTTAATTGTTAAAAACCACCAATATGAAAATATCAGGCAGGGCTCAATTATTTTTACTTAGTGTAAATTATTGCAGCACAAAATAGAAAAGACTTTACACTTTTTAGTGCTGCTTAGAAATCAATTTTTTCTTTTCTTAGCAATGCTCCATTAAACATATGGGTTTAATTAAAATTTAAGATTCAAAATATAAAGCCTTCCAGCTTTTTTAAATTTGTAATTTAGATTTCATATATATAAGCAGACCCTTTCTATTTCCGTTCACAGCTAATTTTCTAAATAGAGCAACTTTTCTATTTTCACAGTATCCTAACTTTTTTTGTGTTTGGCTGCCGGTATAAAAGGGTATTTTTGAATCCTGTATCACCATAATTATCATCTTTTTATAATGAAAGCATCCCTGTTTAAATTTATTTTTATTACTACTTTGTTTTTTTTTAATACCTCAGTTTTTGCACAGCTTGCTCAAAAACCTTTTCCTCAACACGTAAAATATTTTAAGGGAACCATTTTGCCAAATCATATTACACAGCAACAATTAGATGATAGTACCCGTAGATTTTATACCAGTTGGAAAGAGCGTTATATAAATGATGATGCAGGAAAAGATCAAAATTATATTTGGGTAGAAGGGTCTGTAGGGCATAAAGTTTGTGTTAGTGAAGGCCAGGGTTATGGAATGATAATAGTAGCGATGATGGCTGGTTTTGACACAACGGCTCAATTAATTTATGATAAACTTTTTAATTATTTTAAAGCCCACCCCAGTAGCAAAAATACTCATTTAATGGCCTGGGCTCAAAATAGCAGTTTTAAGAATGTTGATGGTAGTTCGGCAACAGATGGGGATATGGATATTGCTTATTCTTTATTATTGGCTAACAAACAATGGGGTAGTACCGGAAAAATAAATTATTTAGCAGAGGCAGGTAAGATGGTGGCTGCAATTTATGACCAGGAAATTAATAGGGTAACCTTTTCTATTTTGCTTAGTAATCAGGTGGTTCCGGACAGTAAAGATTTCTTTGATACAAGAAGTTCTGATTTTATGCCTGCTCATTTCAAATCATTTTACACGCTTTTTAGCGATAGCAATTGGATAAAGGTTATTGATAATAATTATGCCTTATTTAATTTGATGCAAAATAAATACAGCCATGGTATTGGTTTGGTCCCCGATTTTATACAGCATATCAATACCAGACCTGTTCCGGCTAAATCAAATTATTTAGAAAGCCGTTATGATGGCTATTATAATTACAATGCCTGCAGGGTTCCCTGGCGCATTGCAACAGATTATATTATTTATGGTGATAAGCGTTCTAAAAAATTAATTGATCGCATAAACATATGGATAAGGGAAACCACCAATAATATTCCTGATAATATTTCTGCAGGCTATACCTTAGCAGGCGATGATATCAAAGGTCGTAATTTTGAAGCCATGTGCTTTATTGGTTCCTTTGCTGTTGCGTCAATGGTTGATGCACGCAACCAGGCCTGGTTAAATAAAATGTGGGATTACATTTTTAGTTTCGATCTCGATCAATATGATTATTATGACAATAGTATTAAAATGTTTGAACTAATTATTTTATCCGGTAATTATTGGGTTCCATAAAATAGCGGGGTTAATCTGTTTTTCATCTTTAAGATATTGTAGCTCAATACTGATCGTATTTATATATCATTAACTAATGCCGTTAAGTTAACAGTATGCAATTGGTCTGGGGACATACGCTACGGTTATATGCCAGGGATGGTTTCCCCACCAACCCTTAACTTATCGCCATTGTACCATTATCGTTTATTTAAGCATTTATTTATTTATCCTTACCTTAAACCCATCTGCTGTAAAACAGCGAAATGCGCTTAATCTCTGGGAATTGAAATTATAAAACTTAAAATTTGCTGTTTAGCTTGCAAAGGCTAATGCTATTAATGATTAAATAAATCGCCATTGTTTATAATATTTTCTATTGCCCAACTGATTATATGTGCAAATATTAATACATAAGTATAATTTTTCATACGCCGCCAATTTCGATAATAAACTGTTGACCTGCAAGCAGACGAACTGGTTTACCTTTGCATAATTTTAATTCATGGTAAATAATAAAATGGGAGGTTTCTATTGAGATATAAAACAATTAAAAGATATAGCAGTTTTTTCAGGCTTTTAAAACTAGTTAAAAAGTCTGGTTCTACAGGTGTCAATAGTTATATAGTTCTTATACTTTGGCTCCGCAACAATACCACCCGAAATCAATTCCTTATTTTCTCCGGTATATTGGTTGGACTAAGCTCCGGCCTTGCCGGTGTTTTATTAAAACTAATTGTTCATTATATTCACTTTCTTATCACCAGCAAAGTCCATTTTGAAGATCAACTTGTATTTTATATTCTCTTCCCATTTGCAGGTATAGTACTTACTACCCTGGTAGTGGTGTATTTTTTTAAAGGACAGGATAGAAAGGGTATTGGTGCAATTTTAACAGAAATAGCCCAACATTCCAGTAAGATTGCACCGGTTAAAATGTATTCGCAAATTGTACAAAGTGCCATTACAGTTGGACTAGGCGGATCGGCAGGTTTGGAAAGTCCAATTGCTGTAACAGGTGCTGCAATTGGGTCAAACTTTGCGCAGACTTATAATCTAGATTATAAAGAGCGAACTCTTTTATTGGCAGCCGGGGCAACGGCCGGCATTGCGGCAGCTTTTAACGCACCAATTGCAGGTATGATGTTCGCGTTTGAAATTCTGCTTGCAGGTGTAGTTTTTTCGGATTTTATTCCGCTTGCAGTGGCAGCTGTTTGTGGTAGTTTATTATCCCGAATTATTTTAAAGGAAGAGGTCTTATTTCAATTTACAGCCCGTCATGCATTTGATTATCATAATATTTTATTTTACCTGATTTTTGCATTTTTATGTGCATTTTATGCCAGATATTTTGTTGTAGTGGCAAAGTTTGTAGAACACCGTTTTGAGCAATTACACATTTCCAAAATCCAAAGAGCAATTATTGCCGGTTGTTTATTGTCCTTTCTTTGTGTTGCACTACCCCCATTATTTGGTGAAGGATATGCAACTGTAAAAGCATTAAGTAATGGCCATATTAAAGAGATTATCGAGAATAGTTTTTTTAAATATTTTGAATACCGGCAATGGATGGTGATATTGTTTTTAGCACTTGTGGTTTTGTTGAAGGCATTTGCAACACCGATTACAATTTTCGGTGGTGGTAACGGGGGTAATTTTGCGCCATCTCTTTTTGCAGGTGGCTTTTTGGGTTATCTTTTTTCGTTAATTTGTACCCAGTTGGGTTTTGAACAAGTGCCTGTTACTAACCTGGTAATAGTTGGTATGGCAGGGGTTATGAGCGGGGTAATGTATGCACCCCTGACTGCCATATTTTTAATTGCCGAATCAAGTTCGGGATACGATCTGTTTATTCCTTTAATGATTGTGGCGGTTATTTCTTTTTTAATCGCAAAATGGTTTTCAGCCCACCCTCCCGAACTTAAATTATTGGCAGAAGAAGGAAAAATATTTACCAGGGTACATGATAAAAATTTACTTTCATTATTAGATAAAGCAAACTTAATTTCTCCAAATTTTGATAGCATCGATTTAAA
This sequence comes from Ferruginibacter sp., assembly GCA_043732685.1. Classification (GTDB taxonomy): domain Bacteria; phylum Bacteroidota; class Bacteroidia; order Chitinophagales; family Chitinophagaceae; genus Ferruginibacter. The sequence continues at coordinate 44,568 of JAYTHI010000102.1, forward strand.
CGAATCTCCGCATAATTTATTGGCTTTATTGAAAGATGGGAAATGCAATACTATTGCCGTACTTCATGACAATAAACTACAAGGTATTATTACCATTAGTGAAATAAGGCCATTGGTTTTTAATGATAAAATACCGCCTCATTTTATCATTTCAAAATTGATGAAGACTCCTGAATTTGTAATAAATTCCAGTGAAAATATTAGTACCATCCTGCAATATTTGGATAAAACCAGGTCCGGCGAATTACCTGTTATTAATGATCAGGGAAATTTTGAGGGCTTTATTTTAAAGGTTGATATTTTAAATAAATATCGCCAATTATTACAGGAGTATTCTTAAGGATTTTCGCGTAACTTTTAATTTAAAAATAATTTTCTTAAAATTTATTTGATTGATTAGCCAATTTTAACGGAGGTCATTGTAATTGCACCCAACACTGCCTTATCATTAAAAAAGGATACGGGTTCATTTTTACCCTGCAATCCTAATACATATAAAAGTGGCCAATAGTGTTCCGGTGTAGGTATGGCCAATTTTGCTGCCGCTCCCAGGCTTTCATAATTTATTAAGTTTTTGTGGTTACTGTCGGTAATGAGCGCTTTAAAGATTTCATTCATTTGTAATGCCCAATCATATCCGTAATTTGGTTCATTTATCTTATCCCATGCCACCATACCCAGGTTGTGTACCATATTTCCACTCCCTATTATAAGTACCCCTTTTTTTCTTAAACCAGCTAATTCTTTTGAAAGATTATAGTGGTATTGAGGTTCCCTGCTATAATCAATGCTTAACTGTAAAACAGGTATTGTCGCTTCGGGGTACATATGTCTAACAACGGTCCAGGCACCATGATCAAGTCCCCAATCATGATCCAATTCAATATTGGCAGGTTGCAATAATAATTTTGTTTCTTCGGCTAACGCATAATTACCCGGTGCATTGTAGGTTACATCAAACAGGGCTTTTGGAAATCCGCCAAAATCATGAATGGTTTTAGGAAAATTCATTGCTGTAATTTTTGTTCCATTAGTTAACCAGTGGGCAGATACTACAAGAACCGCAGCCGGTAATGGTATTTCCTTAGCTAGTTTTTTCCATCGGTTGCTAAATTCATTATCCTCAATTCCATTCATTGGTGAGCCATGACCAATAAATAAAACAGGCATTAATTTTTCCTGCGTTTTTAAGTCACCTGTAAATTTATTAAATTCAGAAAGGTTTTTCATGCGGATAATGTTACTTATTTGTCGTTTTTAAAATGCCTCTTTTTGCAGATGCCGGATAAGATTTTTATTGTAGCTACTTAATAAAAATGAATCTTTAAATAGTCAATAGTATTAATCATTAATTTGGTTTCGGCTGGCAGTTCTGTTTACGTTTAGATAATATTTTTGATACCGCTGCTGTACTTGTTAAAAATAACAGGCTCTAATTAAAGCGATAATTGCCATAATAATTTTTGAACCGGCTATTATTTATTCAGGGATATCCAGTATGCTCCTATGTTTTTTATAGCCTGACTAAATCCATCAAAATTTACTGGTTTTACTATATAACTATTTGCACCAAGGTTATAACATTTGGTAATATCCGGACTTTCATTACTTGAAGTAAGTATAACAACCGGAATTGCTTTGGTAAGCGGATCTGCTTTTATTTTTTCCAGCACTTCAATACCATTCACCTTTGGCATTTGAATGTCAAGTAACATTAGTCTGGGCAGGTGTGCAATATCCCTGATATTTTTATATTTGCCGGTGGCAAATATAAATTCCAATGCCTCTTCACCATCATTAACATGAATTAGGTTATTGGCCATATTGTGTTTGGTAAGTTCGCGAATGGTTAGCTCTGCATCATCCGGGTTATCTTCTACCAGTAAAATTTCAACTAAATTGTAGTTCATATAATTTATTTTAGGATTAATAAATTCAATTCTATCTTGGGATAGAAAAATAAAAACAAGCACCTTGTTCAATCATAGCTTCTGCCCAAACCTTTCCTCCATGTTTGGTAACAATTTTTTCAATGATGGCAAGTCCGACACCCGTTCCTTCAAAATCTGCCTCACTATGCAACCTTTGAAAAACTTTAAATAATTTAGCCTTGTATTTTATATCAAAGCCTACGCCATTGTCTTTTACAAAAAATATTTCTTCGTTACCGGATTGCTTCCATCCAATTTCTATAATCGGTTGTTCTTTTTTCCGGGAGTATTTAATTGCATTGGAAATAAGGTTTACCCATACTTGTTGGATAGTAGCAGCATCTCCTTTAATAGCCGGAAGGCTTGCTACTATCCAATGAATTTTGCTGTTTTCAGTTGTTCTGAAACTGGTAAGCAATTCTTCTACCAAAACATTTAAATTAATTGTTGTTTTAATTAACTGTTGTTTATTAAGGCGGGAGAAACTTAAAAGGTCATCAATAAGTCTGCCCATTTTAACAGTATTGCTTTTTATAATAGTTATTAATCGTTTAGCTTCCTGATCTAATTTATTAATATAATCTTCTTCTAAAATGGTAGCAAAACCAATAATACCCCGCAAGGGCGCACGCAAATCGTGCGATATGGAGTAGGAAAATGCTTCTAACTCCTCATTGGTTTTTTTTAATTGCTCGGTACGGTAAACCACTTTTTCTTCCAGTGCTTCATTTATCTTAAAAATTCGTTCTTCTGTTTCTTTTCTTGTGGTAATATTATCAATAAGGCAAACAAAATAATTTTCTCCCGGACTATAAATAGAAATCGACAACCAGTGGTTTAAGGGCTTATAAAACGTGTCAATTTTACCCGGTTGTCCGGTAGCTAAAACCTTTGCGATAGTAGTTGCATACAAAGTGTCGGATAAAAGCAGGCCGGGAATTAGTTCTGATATTTTTTTTCCCTTTATATCTTGTAAACCCATCAATAATTCATATTCATTGTTTACGGTGAGGTAGGTATAATCCTGCAATGTTTCATTAATAAAGATGGCGCGGCAATAGGCAAAACCATTCAGCATATTTTCAAAAAGGTTCCGGTATAATTTTTCACTATTAATAAGTTTTTCTACACCTTCAACTCTTTCTGAAACATCTCTGTAATTAAATACAATTGCAGCTACATTGGCATCCTGCAATAAATTAGTCATTGTTCCTTCTATCCATACATATTTACCATTTCTATGAAGGGTACGAAACAAGATTGAAACAGCCTGAAATGGATTTTTAAGTACCTGATTAATTTTTAATTGTGCCGCATCAAGGTCATCCGGATGTATTTTTTTGGCACTAAAAATAGTGTCCAATTCATTCTCGCCATACCCTGTAACCCTAATTGCAGATGGACTGCGATAAATTATCGTAAAAGAATCATCCAGCAAACAAATAACATCATAATTATTTTCAATTAGGGCTCGGTATTTTTTTTCATTTTTATACACCTCCTGCGTCCTTTCTTTCACCCTTTCCTCCAAAACAGCATTTAATTTTTGCAGCGCACTTTCTGCCAGTTTTTGTTCAGTAATATCTCTTATCAATATCAGGTTACCCACAACAACTCCCTGTGTATCTTTTAATATGGATACCGTAGCAAGTGCATTGATAAGGGTGCCGGATTTTGCACGATATATAACTTCTCCCTGCCAAAATTCATGCGTTTTTAATTGATTTATTATCTGTTCGCGATTGTCACCAAGGTATTCAACAAAAAGTAATGCCGTCAAAGTTTTACCAATTGTCTCCTCAACTTTAAAACCAAATAACTTTTCGGCTCCCGAACTCCAACTTGTAATATTAAAATCGCTATCAGTAGATACTATCGGGTCTTGGATATTATTAGTAATTGTTGCCAAAAATCTGATGCGTTCCTCTGCTTTAAATTTTTCTGTTATGTCTTTGGTAACTTCAGCATAACCAGATAATTTTCCATCGTCATCGTACAGGGTTGTTATAACTATATTGGCACAAAAAGCAGTACCGTCTTTTCTTATACGCCAGCCTTGTGTTTCAAAAGTTCCATCCTTCAATGCTTTGTTTAAATTACTTTGCGGTTCGCCTTTTAGTATTGCCTCTTCCGAATAAAAAATACTAATGGGCTTACCAATAATTTCCTTCGCGGTATAACCTTTTATACGTTCGGCCCCGCTGTTCCAACTGGTAACATAGCCATTTTTATCAATTAAAAAAATGGCATAATCCTTTACGCTACTAACAAGCAATTCAAAATTCTTTTCTACTTTTTTTAAGGCAGCTGCAATTTTTTTACGCTCCGAAATATCCCTTACAGATGCAAAAACCAACAAACCTTTGTCAGTTTGAAAAGGAGATAAATTTATTTCAACCGGAAATTTTATGCCATTCTTTTTTACTGCTACCAATTCATGCTCGCCTGTTATTAACCAGGATGGAATATGTTTTGCAGCATAATCTTTATAACGATTGTTATTATGACTAAAATTTTCTAAAACCAATTTTTCTACAGAGCAATCAATTAAATTTTCTTTTGTATACCCAAACATATTTTGGGTTTGCTGATTTATTAAAACTATTTCCCGCTTTTCATTTATTATCACCATAGCATCCGGTGCAGCTTCCAACAAGCCTTGAAATATTAAATCTTCTTTTCTTTTTTCTTCATTTTCTGCCAGCATTTGCTGCTTTTTTAGCAGAAGGATAATTAAAAATAACATACAAAGAACCCCTGCAATAGAAATAATATTGCCTGCATTATTTTCCTTTTTACTAATTGATATACTGTACTGCAATAAATTATTTTCAATATTATTCGTGATATTTTTGAGGTCATTAATTTGATTGAGGTATAAAACACTACCGTTTATTAGTAACTGTTGGGTAGGTACAGTTGTAAGTGATTTATTCCTTAAAAGAATCTCATTATCAAAGAATGCAATCCTGTTTTGTACCAGGTCGTGTAAGGAATGAATGCGATTTAGCAGGTTTAGGCTATCCTTTATTTTGGGGTATAATAGGGTAAAATTAGTAGTATTATTTTTTTTTATCTGCCTGTAAGTGCCTAAAAAAAATGATTCACCCGTTAATAAATATGCCCTTCCGTTGGCTTCTACTTCTCTTACGGTTTCAAATAAATTTTGGGTAACAACTAAAAGATCTTTGGCAAAGTCTAAATTATTATTTGCTCTTTCTATTTCATTTTTTTGATAAATAAATGCTGTAATAAATGCAATAGATAAAAATAGACTTAAACCAATACCAGTGTTTTTAATTATGTTACCGGAATTACGCATTTTGACCTTGATTGATGTTGAAATCCGACTTAGTTATGATTTAATTAAACGTCCCCATTGATTATAGGGCAAAAAAATTAAAAATAATTGAAGGGTAAAAGAGGATCGTTTAATTTCATTTTCTCAAACGAAAATCTAATTTCAGTAAAACGTGTATCAAAAAAATATAATTTATCTCTGACATTTCTGTTTACTCAATAATTTTTTAATACTATTAAGTTACAATTTAAATATGGGGTTGTAAATATTATTAATCTAAATTTTTTACATGTAAAAACAAAATATTTGTAGTTCCTTAGAAGTCATATTACTAAATAATTACGATATATAAAATAACCTTCGCTTTGGTAAATTGTATCGGATAAACTTGAAGTCAGTCTATTAATTTGAATCAATAAATATATAAATATTTTCATTTTTGTTTTTCCAAATATTGAATTATAATGCAGTTAAATAAATATTGATAAGTACTCTTTCTACCGGCATCTAAATAATGCAGATTTATAAAAAATTAATGTAAAGGTTTTTTAAGCTAAGTTTTACCAAAAGTAATATAGTAATAAGGTTGACAGAAAGGTATTTTTTTGTTCTGAGCTCAATGCTTGCAGTGTTGATTTTTTATCTATTTATTTAAAGATAAAATATAAAATTACCCACAATAATGTCGGTATCATTTAACATTATTGTGGCTAAATTGGTAATTATTTACCAATAACGTTTATTTGATCCTTTTGCTATCTCTTTTTCTTTGTTTCCCCAATGGAGTAGAAAGTTTAGATATAATTTCCGAATAGATTTTCTTTTTATTTTTTTAACGCCTTAGCCATTTTTTTTCTGAATTTTTTTTAGCGCCGCAATTAAACAGCATTGAATTAATTACTTTATTATATATAGTAAGCGAGTAAATAAAATCCTCAAGTTTAGCTAATGCATTGTATTATACTGTACTTTATTATTAAATTATTCCTGTTACAAAAAATGCCAAACCTCCAATAGCGAGTAAAATACTTACATACCATAAAATTGTTTTTTTAGATAAAATGGAGATGGCAGAAATTGCAATAGCCACCTGAAAAAAGGTAACTGCTTTAGCGAGCCAGCTGTGTTTATTTAATTTTATCTCGCTCGATTTTTCAAATTCTTCCGCCTGAATTTTTATACCTTCTTCCTCTTTTTTAATTTGGTCGGCCGATTTGTGTGTAGTGCCTGCTATTATAGGCTGCATACTTCTTATCTCTGCTTTTATAGATTTTGCCTGATAAAAAGCCCATTGGTCAGATGATTTAATTTGGTCAATGAGTGCTTCATTGCTATAATGCCCGGCCAATAATCCGGCAATGGCGGCTATTACAGCCATAAGTGCGGTGCAAATTGCAATGTACATAGATAACCTGCCTTCGCTTTTGCCCAATAATTCTTCTGCCTTTTCTTTTATTGTTTCATGCAGGTGTTCAGTTGGTATTTCAATTTCTTCCATAGTATCAATATTAAATAAAAAAAAGTTTATATCTTAAAATATTTAAAATAGGTCAATAAAATTAAAATAGCACGCAATTTTTAATATCCAAATCTATCGATAGTATCATCTTTCATGGCAGCAGTAATAAATAATTGATGGCAGGCTGCCTTTCCATGAACCTGCCAAACAAAATTTAATTCTGTTCCTTCTTTTAATTGCCTTATAAGCACAAATTTTAAATGATGGTCTTTCATTAATTGTTGGTAATGTTGCGCCGCATCATTAAAAAATAGGCACCTGATAGAATATTCCTTAGTCTGGTTTAACCGATCAATCACCTTTTCTGCATAAGGTAGAATACTTAAAACAATCAGTATAAAACCGCTGGCGTACGCAGACGCAAAATAATATCCCGACCCTATTCCCATGCCTACAGCAGCTACTGCCCATATGGTTGCTGCGGTTGTAATACCATTTACATGATTGTCGCCCCTAAAAATTACACCTGCTCCTAAAAAACCTATGCCGGTCACAATATTACTCGCAATTCGATCCTGATTTCCGGGAAAACCAATTTTTTCTGATAAAAAGGTAAAAAAACAAGCACCTATCGATATCATGATCACGGTTCTAAATCCGGCAGATTTTCCCCGATATTGCCTTTCTGCACCTACTATGCTTCCCCATAATGCGGCTAACAAAAACCGAATAAAAATTTCATAGTCCATGGTGTATTTATTGATTGGTGAAAAAACCTGATTTCCAGGCTTTAAAATAAACTTCATAATCTTGCTTTACTTGTTCTGCATATAACAAACACCAATCGAGTAATGGTTTTACCCAAACATCGGTTGTAGCAAATTCTTTTAATTCATCTGCAGTGGCAGCATGTAAATGGCCGCTGCTTCTTAATTGTGCTGAAGCCGTGATTTTAGCAAGATCGATAATATAATTTTTTAATTGAACATTTTGCTGTGCCTTTTTGGAAATGCAAATTTTATCGCTCGTTGGTTGAAGCTGCTTTGCAATAAACCAATCTTCCCCAAAAGGAAAGGCCGATAAAAAAGCCGGGGCTACATGCTGCATCATTTCCTGGGTTTGTACTACCCGCCCGGCTTGGTTCGCCCAATGTGGCTGTGCAAGTTTTGTATAATTCAACAGGCAGGATGGCATGGCCTGCTTTACATCAATCAATTTTTTTTGTTTGGGATCAACTTCTTTTTCCAACAAAAATAAATATCGTTTCACGCCAATACTACCTGTTCCGGCTATACGAAAACCAATATCAGCTACCTTATAACCTTTATCATGGTTTACCTTAAACCAAGGCGTAAATGCCGCTGTTAACTGTTCTTTAATGGAAGGATCAACTTGCAATAATTTTGGTCCTATTATAAGCTTTGCCTTATTTTTTTTATTGTTTGTTCGGGTTAAAAGTAAACTGCCCGGTTTGCGTTCGTCTACTTTATCTATTAATTTTTTTATTAAACCGGTGGCAGTTTCCTTTTCAATATCAATAGCCTTGGTTTTTATTAAGCTTGCCCGATACTGCCGTAACAATTGTTCTAAAATAGCATCTCTCTTTTTTATAGATGTTTTTATTTGATCTGTTTTAATAATTATGGAAACCATTAAACGCGATAGCTCATATAAAACGGGTGCCAGCAGCGCCTCATCAAAATCATTCATATCAAAATATAGTAAACGATTCTCTCCTTTGTAACTTCCAAAATTTTCTATATGCAAATCGCCGCAGGCCCAAACAAAAGGCGAATCTTTGAAGGGATATTTTGTTAGCAGGTCTTCATAAAATAAGTGGCAGGTCCCCCTAAAGAAACTAAAAGCATCCTGCGACATCGCTTTATATTTTATAGGCAAAACAGCCTGAACCCTGGTTGCATTAAATTCTTTTATCCTTTTAGGTATATCTTTTTTCATATTTCTCTATTTATTTACCTCTTTATTTGTTATTAATTACTACCTATTAATTAGATCAACTATCCAGTTCTGTAATAAATAATTGAAGTCTGCGCGAATAATGACCTGTTTTCAATTAAATAATTTAATTATACTATTGTTAACCAAAACCTGGTTAATAAGTTGATAGTTGAAATCCTACATTTTTAAAAGTAGGCGTCTTAATTATAATTAAAGGATAGGAGGATAGATTACAAATAGATTCATTATTAATAATATCAAATGTAAATCCTTCGCGTTGCCTGTGGATGTTATCAGTTGGTTAAGTGTATGCTTATGCTTACTGCAATAATTACTTAATTTCTATCATTATATTTATTAAACAGCCTGCAATAATTTTATACGGCCGAAAGTTTAATTGTTATCAAGGCAATCTATACTAAGATAGGTAGATCGAACCTTAAAAACATCCGGTAAATTTGCGTCTTATCTTTTATAAATATGAACTTTCATTTAGCCTATAATCCAAAGCCGCTACCCACAAAAATTAATCACCAAAATAAAATTTTGTTGATGGGTAGTTGTTTTACCGAAAATATGGGTGCTAAATTAAGGCAACACAAATTTAATATTCTCGAAAACCCCAATGGTATTTTATTCAATCCCATCAGCATTACTAAATCGATTGATAGTTACCTGCTTCCAAAAATATATACTCCGGCTCAATTATTTTACCAAAACGAAAGCTGGAATAGTTGGGAGCACCATAGTCGATTTTCAAACCCGGATAAAGCGCTGTGCTTACAACATATAAACCAATCTCAACAGCAAGCCAATCAATATATACATTCGGCAGACTGGTTAATAATTACCCTGGGCTCTGCTTTTGCCTATTCACTGCAAAATAATTTACAAGACAGTGGTGCAGGTATTTCCGGTGAAATTGTTGCCAACTGCCATAAAGTACCCACCGATAAATTCAATAAAATTTTGCTTCCGCTTAACGAAATTATTGAAGCGGTTACGCAATCGATGCTTCAACTTTTTGAATGTAACCCAACTGTTAATATACTATTTACCATTAGTCCGGTACGCCATTTACGCGAAGGGTTAGTAGAAAATAATAGAAGCAAAGCCTTATTGATAACAGCTGTACATCAATTGGTTGAAAAATTTAGCCATGTTTTTTATTTTCCTGCCTACGAACTGGTAATTGACGACCTTAGGGATTATCGATTTTATGCAGAAGATATGGTTCACCCAAATTATGCGGCCACTAATTATGTTTGGGAAAAATTTATAACAACCTGTGTTGATGAACCCACCCAAAAATTAATGAAAGAAATTAATGAAGTTAATGCCGCTAAAAGTCATAAACCCTTTAACCCCACATCTGAACAACATAAAAAATTTTTACAGGTAAACCTTGATAAGGTATCAGCGCTTGCCAAACAATATCCCTACATAAATTTTGAAGCGGAGATAAAATATTTTACTATTTAAAATAAAGGCCCCGGATTTTAAGCCTAATAAACTAGCGCCGATAGTATATTGGAATTAAGCGCTTTACCGGATTTCATAATAATTAGGCGCGATTTTAATGAATTCTATCACCCCTCACTTCCATCTCATTCATCACCTCCTTCTCGTAAGCCAGCCATTGCTGCCAACGTTTGCGAACGATATCTTTTGGTAAATAGGTATCTGCCAGTTCAATAAATAAAGTGTAATGACCGGCTTCACTTTCCATAAATCGTCTGTAAAAATTACGCATGTATTCGTCATTTAATCCTTCACTTAATCTTTTAAAACGCTCACAACTTCGCGCTTCAATTAAAGCCATGGTTAATAAATGATCCAGCAACCTGTCTTCGGGGCTACCCCCTTTGTGTTGAAATGCGATCAATTTATTTACATAAATATCTTTTCTTTGTTTACCTAACTGTAAATTTCTCTTGTGTAATTCTGCCAGCACCATTCTAAAATGTCCCCATTCTTCGGTAACTATCGGACTTAATTCTTTCACTAATTTTACCTTATCGCTATACCTTTGAATCAATGTAATGCAGGTGGTTGCTGCTTTTTGTTCGCAATAAGCATGGTCGGTCAATATTTCTTCCAAATGCATTTCTGCCAAATCTGTCCACCTGGGGTCGCTCGGTAATTTTAAGCCCAAAATATTTTTAACATCAATATTATCAGTATCCATACTGCAAAAATAAATAAATTGAATTTGGTTTGAAGATGGAGTATTTACTTAATTTACATATATAATTATTTTTATGAGAATTGTGCCTTTACTAATTGCAGCAACTATAACAACGGGTTTTATTATTTTGCTTAACACAAGTTTATTATTACCGGCACCATTAGGGAAATTATTAAGTCCGCAAGAAGGTATTTGGCAAAATGCAGAAAGTGCTGCTACTAGCTTTAATCAGCAATTGATGTTTCCTCAATTAAAAGGAAAGGCTACTGCCTATTTAGACGAGCGCCTTGTTCCGCATGTATTTGCTGCGCAGGAAAATGATGTTTATTTTGTACAGGGATTTCTACATGCCAAATTCAGGTTATGGCAGATGGAATTGCAAACACATGCTGCGGCGGGCAGAGCAAGTGAGATTATTGGTAGCAAAGCATTGGAACACGATCGCGAATTCAGGCGTTTAGGAATGGGTTATGCAGCCGAAATTTCTTTAAAAGAAATTGAGTCAGACCCAATATTAAAAGCCATTTGCGATTCTTATACAGCCGGGGTAAATGCTTATATAAGTGGACTTTCAGATAGCCAATTGCCAATAGAATATAAATTGATAGGCTACAAACCTGAGCCCTGGACAAATTTTAAAAGTGCGCTCTTTTTAAAATATATGTCACACGAGTTGGCATCGCAGGAAAATGATATTGAAATGACCAATGCCAAAACATATTTCAGTGCTGCTGATTTCGATTTATTATATCCTGCTAAACAAGATTCACTGGACCCCATTATTCCCAAAGGAACTATTTATAAAACTCCTTCCCTGGTTGTTAAAAAACCAGTTTTAGCAGATTCCCTGTACCTCAAAAATACCGGTGCCCTGGTTATTCAGGAGCATAAGGCCGATAAAGCTAATGGTAGTAATAACTGGGCCCTAAGTGGCAGTAAAACAAAAACTGGTTCGCCTATATTATGCAATGATCCGCACCTTGGTTTAAATCTTCCTTCGCTTTGGTTCGAAATGCAATTGAGTGCCCCTGGTTTTAATGTGTATGGAGTTACCTTCCCTGGTGCTCCAAGTGTGATCATTGGCTTTAACGATAGCATTGCCTGGGGCGTTACAAACGGTGGAAGAGATGTACGGGATTATTATGAAATTACTTTTAAAGATGATAGCCGCAAAGAATATTGGTTTAACAATGCATGGGAAAAAACCGAATTCAGGATTGAAACCATCAAGATAAAGGATAGTGCTGATTATATTGATAGTGTTGCTTACACTGTATTTGGTCCGGTTATGTATGATAAAAGTTTTAGTGGGGGACGGGTTTCCAATAAAAAATACTATGCCGTAAAATGGGCAGCACATTCTCCCAGTAAAGAATCGATGACCTTTAACTTATTGAATCATGCAAAAAATTATACAGATTATTTAGCTGCCTTAAGATATATGCATACACCCGGACAAAATTTTGCCTTTGCCGCTAAAAATGGGGATATCGCTATGCGAACAGCCGGGGAATGGCCGGCAAAATGGAAGGGGCAGGGCGATTTTATTATGCCCGGTACAGATAGCAGTTTTATGTGGCAGGGAATAATACCTGATAGTGAAACACCTTTTCTGTATAATCCTGCACGCGGTTTTGTAAGCAGTGCCAATCAAAAGCCGGCAGACTCCAGTTACCCCTATTATTTGGGCAGGGATTATCCGCTTTACCGGGGCTTAATCATCAATAGAAAGTTGACCGCGATGAACAATATTACCATTGAAGATATGATGGCGATGCAAACCAATAATTATGATGTTTTTGCCGAGGAAGCAAGACCTTTATTTTTAAAAAATATTAAGGAAGAACAACTTGATGAGGATGGCAAAAGATATTTGAATATGTTGAGATCCTGGGATCTCAACAATGAAATAAACGCTACCGGTCCAACCATATTTAAAATACTTTGGAATAAATTTGACAGTGTAGTTTATACGGATGAATTTAAACATGCCCCTGCAATTATTGAACATCCTTATGAAAGTAGTTTACTTGAGGGAATATTGCGGGATAGCAATTATAAATTCTTAGATAATATTGAAACTGCAAAAAAAGAAACCCTTTCTGATGATGTAACTGCTGCTTTTATAAGTTCGGTAATAATTTTAAAACAGGTTGAAGCCAGCGGTAAATTACCGTGGGCAAAATATAAGAACACCAATATTACCCATATCGCAAAAATAGCACCCTTCAGCAGAATGAATTTACCTGTTGGCGGCGGTAAAAATAGTATCAATGCAACCACGGGAAATCATGGTCCAAGTTGGCGTATGATTGTTAGTCTAACTCCTGTAACTGAAGCCTATGGCGTATATCCGGGCGGGCAAAGTGGAAACCCGGGAAGCAGGTTTTATGATAATTTTGTTGACCAATGGGTAGAAGGTAAATATTATCCCTTGTGGATGATGAAGGCTGCCGAAGAAAAGGATGCACGTGTTAAATGGCAGCTGGATTTTAATAAAAATTAAACAAGGTTAAAAACGTTGTTTAAAACTGTCTGCCTAATCTATTTTAAAACAAAAATTATAACCAAAAAAATACCAATGAAATTTATTGTATCCATATTATTGATTGCCTTATTAAGCTTAGCTGCCGGTTTATATCTACCCTGGTTTACCATCGCCATTGTAGCCTTTATAGTAGTTGCTTTAATACCTCAAAAGCCGGTTTATGCCTTTTTCAGTGGCTTCATAGCCCTTTTTATTTTATGGGGTTGCCTAAGTTTGTTTATAAGTAAAAACAATGATAATTTATTGGCTGGTAAAGTTGCTATGATTATTTTAAAAAGTGACAGCGCTTTATTTTTAATAGTGGCTACTGCTATGATAGGTGCATTGGTAGCGGGTTTTGGTGCACTAACCGGTAGCTATCTCAGAAGCCCGGCAACTGAAATTTAAATATAATTTCACGTATTTTATATTGTAGAATTTATTAAAATTTATGACTACGTTGTAGTAAATAATTTGGGATAAAATGTCATTTCAATAATTTTTTATAAGAATTGGATTAAGCATATAATTTGCAAAAGCATTTGTCTAAGCTGTTAAATTTTATAGGAAAGATAAAAAGATATAAAAATTTTAAATAAGTATTGGTATCTAAGCCGGGAAGCTACAATTTGGAAATGATATACCTACCTTTTCAAAAAATAATACCTTTCACAGAATTTCTCTAATAACACAAGTAATTGCATAAGCAGCCAATGCAGCGGCGTTGCAGTTACGCAGCCCGCCGGCTGTGGAGGCGAAGGGTATGAAGAAAAAGCTTTTAGGGAAGAAAAATTAAAAAATGTATTTGGGTAACAAAGCCATAGTTCGAAACGAAAATCATACATTTTCAATAAATGGGGCTCTGCGCAGAATGCCTTTAATAACACCAGTAATTGCATAAGCCGCCTCATTGGGTTCGGTCCGCCCCGGCTGGATTCAACAAAAATGCGTAGCATATTTTTGTTGAAAGAAGTCAATGTAGCGGCGTTGCAGTTACGCAGCCCGCCGGCTGTGGAGGCGAAGGGTATGAAGAAAAAACAGCCTTCTTATAGAAATAAAAATTATATATTTCTATTCAAAAATACTTTTTAAGGAATGCCTTTAATAATACCAGTAATTGCAGTCAATGTAGCGGCGTTGCAGTTACGCAGCCCGCCGGCTGTGGAGGCGAAGGGTATGAAGAAAAAACAGCCTTCCTATAGAAATGAAAATTATATATTTCTATTCAAAAATATTTTTTAAGGAATGCCTTTAATAACACCAGTAATTGCTTAATCCGCCTCATTGGGTTCGGTCCGCCCCGGCGGATTCAACAAAAATGCGAAGCCTATTTTGTTGAAAAAAGTCAATGCAGCGGTGTTGCAGTTACGCAGCCCGCCGGCTGTGGAGGCGAAGTATATGAAGCAAAAACAGCCTTCCTATAAAAATGAAAATTATATATTTCCATTCAAAAATACTTTTTAAGGAATGCCTTTAATAACACCAGTAATTGCAGCCAATGTAGCGGTGGTGCAGTTACGCAGACCGCCGGCTGGGGAGGCGAAGAATATGGAAAAACTGATTTCTTTATTAAAAAAATCCACTTTACAGTTTATAACGCTTTCGTAAATGAACTGTATTTTAAGGCAGCAAATAATTTTACTGCATATTTATCTCGCTTTAATCCATCTTTAAATCAATTGCCTTCATGGCTACGGTAAGCTTTCTGGATTCAAGTAAAAACTTTTTTCCTATTTTAAAAGCCCATGGCTTAATACCGCGGCTGCTATTGTATTTACTTATTTGATAAAGGGCCTTCCAGTGAAGTAATATTTCTTTGTAGGCACCCAATAAGGTGTAGCCGGTATCATAAAAATGATTAGGCTCTGCACCACAGCCATTGTACTCTAAAATGGTGAAATTTTTACCTTCTTTAAGGTCTTTCACCGAGGCACACATGATATCATATCTTCCATAATAAAATTCATTTCCTGTACTGCTGATGCCATCAAATAATTCCACTAATTTATTATCTATCTCTTCTTTTAAATTGATAAATTGCGCACCCCGGTTGTGGTTGGCAGCATAGCTAAGCATATATTTTTCGTTAACAGGAAGTACCTGGTTCCATTGTGCTGCATGTTTTAAATGTAGCGCCATTAAAAACTTTTTACCCTTAGCATGTTGCTGTATAAGGGTTTCAAGCGTTTCAATTCCATTGCCTGTTACCTGCAGGGGAATTTTATGTAAAAATCCGGTAACTACACCCTTCACATTTTTTGGATGTCTGATGTAAAAGACACTTACCTCCATGGGATAAGTTACCAATTGCTGAACAATATATTCCCAGGGCATCATTGCATGGTATGCCTTTAATGCAGCTTCATCTTTTATTTTTCTCAATAAAATACCTTGCCCTCCAACTTCCGGTTTTACAATTACCGGATAGGTAATATTATTCAGTGATAGTTTTTGTTTAAGGAGCTCAAAATTTGCAGCTGGTAAAACGGTAAAAGTAGGAGGGTAAAATTCCTTTGGTAACAATGCGTACATTTCTTTTTTGGGTTCTCCTTCCAATCCGCCAAAAGTTAACTTGGGGTTTGATGGCGTAAAAAACCATACTGCTTTGGATTTAAGCATATACCATAACCAAAAAATAGACATGGGTGCATACAGAATTTTAAAGGGCCAGGCTTCCCAGTTGGTAATATTTTTAAAAAGTTTTTTCACTGAACAAATTGTCAGGCAAAATTAACAGGTTAAAACCACAATAAACACCCTGCATAATACAACAAACAATTTATTACATTTGCGTTACCTAAAAAATACTAAGATTATGCAGGTTCCTACAATGGCAGAAATGGTTGCAAATGGTGATACCCCCGAGGTTTTATTTTGGGTAGGATGTGCAGGCAGCTACGATCAGCGTGCCCAAAAAATTACCAAAGCATTTGTGACAATATTAAATAAAGTAGGCATTAAATATGCCATATTAGGCAAAGAGGAATTGTGTACAGGAGACCCTGCAAGACGCGCCGGAAATGAGTTTATGTTTCAAATGATGGCCTATCAAAATATCCAGGTTTTGAATGGTTACGGTATAAAAAAAATTGTAACTGCCTGTCCGCATTGTTTCAATATTTTAAAAAATGAATATCCGGAGTTGGGTGGCAGTTACGAGGTAATACACCATAGTACCTTTCTGCAGCAGTTAATTGATGAAGGTAAAATTAAATTGAAAGAGGAGGGGAGTTTTACGGGTAAAAAAATAACGTACCATGATAGTTGTTATTTAGGCAGGGCCAATAATATATATGAAGCACCACGTAAGGTTTTAGAGGCGTTGGATGCAGAATTAATAGAGATGAAACGTTGTGGCAGCAAAGGTTTATGTTGTGGTGCCGGTGGTGCTCAAATGTTTAAAGAAGAAGAAAAAGGTACCACAAGAATTAACCTCGAAAGGGCAAACGAAGCCTTGGGAACAGGCGCAAACATTATTGCTGCTGCATGTCCTTTTTGTAATACCATGCTTACGGACGGCGTAAAAAATAGCAATAAAGAAGAGGAAGTAATGGTAATGGATATTGCCGAATTAATTGCCGCATCTTTACAATAATTTTACAAAATGAATATTGATATAAAAGACCAGATTCCGGAAGATTTTTCAGCTGATTCACGCGTTTGGATTTACCAATGCAATCGTTTATTTTTTTTAAGCGAAGCCCTGCAAATAGAGGAGATCCTGGAAAATTTTGTGAACGATTGGAAGAGCCATGGCACGCCGGTTAAAGGGTATGCTAATTTATTTTTTGGTCAGTTTATAATTTTAATGGCCGATGAAAGCGCTGCCGGTGTTAGCGGTTGCAGTACAGATAGCTCGGTACACATCATAAAAGAGATTGAAAGACTATTTAAAGTAGATCTTTTTAACCGGCAAACATTGGCCTTTATGATAAAAGATAAAGTGCAGTTATTGCCTTTGTCACAATTAAAATATGCGGTTGAAAATAAATTTATTGATGAAACTACAACCTATATCAACAATACTGTTACAACAAAAAATGAGTTGCTGCAAAGCTGGCTCATTCCTGTTAAAAGTAGTTGGTTAGCTAAGCGCATTAGCTAAACTGTAAATACAATATTAATTATAAATTATTTGTCAGAAGGGTTGTGCCTGCCATTGTTAAGTTTTTCAATGGTAGCTTCTAATCTTGCTATTTTTGTTTCTTCCTTTTTAGCCCCTGTAATCCAAACTACATATTCTTTTTTATTGATAAAGGATAAAGTATCAAAGAAATTTTTAGCTGCCGTATGTTTGCTGAACAATCTTTTAAGTTCAGGAGGAGCAGCTATATTTTTTGCCTCTGAAGTAGTGTATTTTAATTCAATATTATCTTCAGCTAAATGTGCGGACTGAACTTTTTTTTTAAAACTCATTGCACACCAAACCGGATCCAGTGAAATCATTTTTTCGCCTTCCAAACCAAGATGGGCCACACATTCCCAGCTACAATCTCTGCTAAGATCACTAACAATTTTTGAAGTTACTTTCGGATAGGCAATCCAAAGTTTTGCATTCTCCTGCATGGAGGGTAAAACATCCTGCAAAATATCTTTTAACTGCATTTTACTGATGGCAAACACCAGCGCAAAATCAATTTTTTTAATTTTTAATAATGGGGTAATATTTTTAGCAAAGGATAATTTAATGAATTGCTTTTCTATAGTTGAGGGTAAACCTTGAATTAAAAGACTTCGCTCATCCTTCAATTGTAATTTTTCTAATATTGTCTGCGATGGCACTAATACTTCCATAATAAAAAAATTTAAATAGATTGGCAAAAAAAATGACTACTTCAAAAAAGGGGTATTGGCGGGTTTAAGATTATTTAAAAATAGTAAACCTTGTTTGATATATTTTTAAAGAATGTGTGCAAAGTTACCATATTATATGATTTAAACAAAAAAAGGCCTGCATTTAAATGCAGACCTTGTATAAATTCAACAATTTTTTATTTTCCTACAGGTTTGTAGAAAGATAAAGCTTCGGGCATGTATTCTTTTATTTTCTCAATTCTTTTTTCATCTGCAGGATGATCGCTTAATAATTCCGGCGGATGTGCAGAACCGCTGGCAGCACTCATTCTTTCCCAAAAAGTAACTGCTTCCCTTGGATTATACCCCGCCATTGCACAAAAAATTAAGCCATAATGATCAGCCTCGTACTCCTGATTTCTTGAATTGGGTAAGGAATATGCCAGTTGGCTCCCCGGACCATAAATGGTATTAAAAAGACTATTTATTTTAGGATCAGTGGCTGTTGCTATATTTAATATACTTCCCAAACCTTGTGTTAACATGGCCTGGCTCATACGTTCATTACCATGTCTGGCTACAGCATGGGTAATTTCATGTCCAAGTACAACTGCCAAAGCTGCTTCATTTTGAGTTACAGGTAATAAGCCGGTATAAACCACAACCTTTCCACCCGGCATACACCAGGCATTTACTTCTTTATTATCTACCAAATTAAATTCCCATTTGAACCCTGATAAAATATCCCCCTTACCCTGATTATTATAATAAGTAGTAATGGCATTGGCAATACGACTTCCAACACGCCTTACCATTTCTGCATCTCTGCTGGTAGAGGCATTTACTACCTTATTTTGAGAAAGAAAACTTTGGTATTGTGAAACTGCCATTGATTGCACTTCGCTCTCGTTCACTAAACTTAATTGATTACGGCCCGTAACAGCATTACGGGTACAAGAGGCTAAAAACGCCAGTACAAATAAAAAGAGAATTAATCGTTTCATATTATCTTGTTTTATTTATTGCATAACAATTGACGTACCAATTTTATTTGATAAAAGGCTGAAATAAAAGCATAGAAAAAGGAGGAGGGTAAATTTACTTGCGTCGGGCACGGCGACGGTCTCTGTATTTAAGGATGGGTATCCTGCTTTCGTTACCCTTTAATATTTTCATGATATTTTTTTGATGGGTTAAAACAATCATTGCCGCTACAAGCACTGCAAAAATCCTGTATAAAACCACATCATCATTCCATATCCACAAAACACAAATGGGTAAGGATAAACCAGCTATAATTGAGCTTAAGGATACATATCTTGTTAAAAATAAAACCAATAAAAAAACGCCGATACAACTTGCGGCAATTATGGGTTGAAGGCCAAGCATCATTCCAAATAAAGTCGCAACACCTTTACCTCCTCTAAATTGTGCAAAAATGGGGAAAACATGCCCTAAAACCGCAGCAAGGCCTAAACCTACCATTAAATTAGTAGCAAAAGTTTCATTGTGTACATGCGACGGTATAAATGTATATAAAGAAACGGCTGCCATTCCTTTCAATATATCAAATACCATTACCATACTTCCGTACTTTGATCCCAATATCCTAAAGGTATTGGTTGCACCCATATTGCCACTACCATATTCACGGATGTCTACTCCGAAGAATTTTTTGCTTACAATTAATGCTGTTGGGATAGAGCCAATAAAATAGGCGATAACTATTAATAGTACTTCCTTCATTGTTTCTTTAGTGAGTTGAGTTCACAAATATATTGAATAATTACATTAGGATCACAATTATAAACGCAAAAATGGCCCGAACTGATATAACTATTTATTAAAAATTAACATTGCTATCCATTGCCCTTTTTGAACGGTATGCCCATATTGAAAGCCAGCCAATTCCACTGTGGCTTTCAGCGTACTTTCATTTTCTTTTAGAAATCCGCTTAATAATAGGGTACAACCCAATTTGGCTACTTCTTTCAAGGCATTTATATTAGCCGTGATTACATTTAAGTTGATATTGGCTAAAATGATATCGTATTTATATAAATCCGGAATAGTACTGTGTTCTTGTACAGTTATTGTTTTGCAATTATTTTGCTCAATATTTTCTATTGAATTGTTTATACTCCATTCATCATTATCAATGGCAAACACTTTTTTTGCACCTAATTTTTCAGCTAATATAGCCAGGATAGCGGTACCGGTGCCAAAATCAAATACTTCCTTACCCTTAAAATCAAGCGCCTTCATCTGTTGCATCATTAAAAAAGTAGTGTTGTGATGTCCCGTTCCAAAACTCATTTTTGGGGTAATAATTATTTCATGCTGAACAGTTAAAATGGGCAGATGAAAACCAGCCCTGACTGCAACAAAATCATCTACCAAAACAGGTTCAAAACTCGACTCCCATTGCTGGTTCCAGTTTATATTTTCTATTACCCTTTTGTTATATATTACCTCAGGATAGCCTTGTAAAGTAGCATCTAAAAAGGATTGATCAAATAAATCCCCGATAATAAAAGCTTTTAACTGAAGTTCGTTTTCCTCAAAACCATCAAAGTTTTGCTCGCTCAACAAGGCTACAAGTTGCTCTGACTGTTCAATAGTAATGTTTTCGAATGTAAAGGCGAAATAATTCATGAATATTTTTTAATGATTTTTCAATATAAACTAACAATGATTATTTCCTGAACTGTTTAATAAAAGGATATTTCAGGAAAACAAATAAATCAGACATGCAATTTAAGTACAACTGCATTATGGCCTGCCTCTCCATTATATAGTTTCATTAACAACCCTATTCAGCGGGTTTCAGAACTAATATTTAAAACTGGTATTATTAGTGGTTAGTCTGCAGCTGCAGGCCTAAAGGTTGCAAAGGATAGAAGACATAAAAAAACTCCGGAAAATATTTCCGGAGTAGTAATGTATAAAATAAATTAATTGTTAGATGGTGCTTCACCCCTGGTTTGAGCCTCGGGTTTTGGCATTATAGCTTTACGGCTTAATTTAAATTTACCGGTGCGTTGATCAATTTCTAATAATTTGACTTTAACCCTGTCACCTTCTTTAAAAATACCTTCCATTGTTTCCAAACGCTTCCAGCTTATTTCACTAATGTGCAATAAACCTTCCTTTTTTGGTAAGAATTCAACAAAAGCACCAAATTCTTTAATGCTTTTTACAGTGCCTTCGTAGGTATCGCCAACAACGGGTACGGCAACAAGGCCTTTGATCCAGTTTACAGCTCTGTCTAAACTTTCTTTAGATGCAGAGAATACACTTACTTCACCAACATTATTTACTTCTTCAATATTAATGGTAGCACCTGTTTCGCGCTGCATTTCCTGTATAACCTTTCCACCAGGACCAATTATAGCACCAATATATTCTTTATCAATAGTTAATTTAACCATTCTTGGAGCATGCGGTTTAACATCTTCTCTATGTGCCGGCATGCAGGCATACATCGCATCTAAAATATGTAAGCGACCGTTACGTGCCTGGGCCAATGCCTGGCGCATAATATCCATACTTAAACCATCAACTTTAATATCCATTTGTACACCACAAATACCATCACGGGTACCGGTAACTTTAAAATCCATATCACCTAAATGATCTTCATCTCCAAGAATATCTGTTAGTACTGCAAACTGGTCGTCTTTTTTAATTAAACCCATTGCAACACCACTAACATGCTTTTTAACCGGTACACCAGCATCCATCAAGGCAAGCGAACCTGCACAAACGGTAGCCATTGAAGAAGATCCGTTAGATTCTAATATATCACTTACAACCCTTACTGTATAAGGATACTCCTTACCGGGCATCATCTTTTTAAGCGAACGCATAGCTAAGTTACCATGTCCAACTTCTCTACGGCCAACACCACGCATCATCTTAACCTCACCTGTTGAAAAAGGAGGAAAATTATAATGTAAAATGAATTTTGTATAATCAGATTTAAAGGCACTTTCTACCAACAACTCATCTAAAGGTGTTCCAAAAGTAACTGTGGTAAGGGACTGCGTTTCACCTCTTGTAAATAAAGAAGATCCGTGCGGTGTAGGTAAAATACTGGTTTCCATGGCAAGGTCACGCACATCTTCCGTACCTCTTCCATCTAAACGTCTTCTGTCATTTAGTATCATATCTCTTACAACATAATATTGTAATTCTCCATAATAATGACCAATCAAACCTTTATCTTCTGAAGATAATTCTTCGCCTAAAAATTCTTTAACTTCTGTTTTTAATGCTGCAAAAGCATCACTTCTAACATGTTTTGCAGAAGCCGCCGCAGCAATTGCATACACTTTATCTTTTGCAAAAGCAGTTATCTTAGCATTCAATTCCTCATTACGGTAAGGTTTAACGTAAGTTCTTTTTACGGAACTTCCTACCTGATCGCGTAAGTCTTGCTGTGCTTTAATTTGAATCTTAATAGCAGCATGTCCTAATTCAATTGCTTTAATCAGGTCTTCTTCCTGGCACTCATTCGCTTCACCTTCCACCATCATAATATTATGTTCGGTGGCAGCAATTATAAATTCCAAATCACATTCCGGTAATTCGGTTCTGCTTGGGTTAACAATAAAAACACCATTTTTTCTGCCGATACGAACCTCAGAAATTATTTCCTGAATTGGAATATCTGAAACAGCCAATGCTGCAGATGCTGCCAGACAAGCCAATGCATCGGGTAAAACGTTGGCATCACTTGATACCAAACTTATTAATACCTGCACATCACATAAATAATCTTCCGGAAATAATGGACGCAATGCCCTGTCAATAAGGCGACTGGTTAATATTTCATAATCATTTAACCTTGCTTCTCTTTTAAAAAAAGAACCCGGTACACGACCTGCAGAAGAAAACTTTTCCTGATAATCAACTGATAAAGGAAAAAAACTTTGTCCTTCTCTTGGATCTTTATTTGCTACAACAGTAGCCAATAAAATACAATCTCCCTGACGAACAGTAACAGCTCCGTCAGCCTGACGCGCCATTTTGCCTGTTTCAATAGTAACCATACGGCCTTCGCCAATATCAAAAGTTACTGATTTAGTTGCTAAATTCATATATTAAATTATTATAATATGATAAAAAATCTATTTAAACACACGTAAAATACGGTTATAAATAACAAGAATTCCCAACTGTAGAATTATAGTTGGGAATTAATTATTTAAACATGGTATTTATTTATTTACGCAAGCCTAACTTTTCGATTAAACCTCTGTAGCCACTAAGATCGTGCTTGCTCAGATAAGTCAATAAACGTTTACGCTTACCTACCATCATCATCAACCCACGCTGAGAAGAGAAGTCTTTTCTATTTGTTTTTAGATGATCAGATATATGGTTGATACGCTCTGTTAACAAAGCAACCTGTCCTTCAATAGATCCTGTGTTGGCAGTATTACCACCAAAGTCTGTAAAAATTTTCGCTTTTTTCTCGATTGTTAAATACGGCATTTCTTTTTTGTTTAATAACGTCTCTGTTAATTGTCTATTTTATTTCGGATGCAAAAGTAAGTAAAATATTCGAATATATTTATCCAGTAAAAGTAATTGGATTAAATAACCTAAATCACAAAAGGTGTATCGCCAACATTTGCCCTTGTTGCAATAATTTTAAGCTTTGCCTTCTTAATGCAAGTGCTATAATTTTATTGAAGCGATTAGTTATTAAGTGCTATTCAATAAAACTATATTTATCTTTCTGTTTATGATATAAATATAGATGCCGGTTATAATTTTTAAGTATTCTTTTAATACAATACTTTTAATAGGATTAGGTAGATTATTCGCAAACCTGCTATTTTAAGCTGGTTTTTACCTTTTTAAATCTAGTGCTTTAAAAAACATAACTGTAATTAAGTAACCTCGGTCAACATTCAATAACGCGACTATTTCTTAAGCGTTTTAAGTTATAAGTCGCATTTTTTGAATTCAGCACCAGTTTTTCGCTGCATACCCTTTGCCTCCGCAGCCGGCGGGCTGCGTAACTTCAACGCCGCTCCATTTGCTTCTTTCAAAAAAAATAAGCTGCGCATTTTTTATTGAATCCCGCCCAAGGCGGACCGAACCCAATGAGGCGGCTTATGCAATTACGGGTGTTTTTAAAGGCAGTCTGCGCAGGGGCTTCATTTATTGAAAATGTATAATTTGTATTGATAAAATATAAAAACTAAGTACAAATAAGTCTGCGAATCAAAATGCCTGATGTACACTTTTGTATTATCTAAAAGTTATTCAGCTCAGGCTATACTGCTTTTGCAAATTATCTACCTAATCCAATATATTTATATAAATGTTTGCACAATAAATAAGTTTAAAAAGCGCCTACCAATTAGAATGAAGTGCTCATAAAAAAAGGAGCGAAAAAAATATGTTATTTGGTAAGAGGGTATGCTGCTTTGTAAGCTCGCAATTTATAATTGTTATCCCATCCAGGATTTAACCCCTAAAGCAACTAAGAAAGTGTTTTCTGATAACAAACAGGGGTATGAGTAAACAGTATTGATATCTACCTAAATAGCTTTTTTATAAACTACCGCATCTACAATATGATGTAGAGTTTTTAAAAAACTTCCGTTTTTTATAAGTCCTTTATCATCAAAACTATCATAAAAAGCATTGAGGTAAATGATAACCGGGGGCATGTAAACAGAAAAATATAAAGTTATTTTATAGCGGATATCAGCTATTTTATGGTCTTTACTGTAGGTGATATCTTTGTAACTGTTCCATAATTTGGCAAACAATTCGGGTTTTTTAATGATTGTATCTGAGTACATACTGGAGGCAAAAGCAGCATCAAACTGTTGTGGTAAAATAATATCGGATGACCTTACCATGGAGCTAACATATTTTAACTCGATCGTATTATCGGCAGGGAGCTGACTAAAAGCTGCATTAAAAAATAAAATAAGGACCAGCAGGCATGATAATTTCATTGAATTGAATTGATAAATAGTACAATTTAGATGGTACAATGTATAAAAGGAATGCTGCAAAATAGATTATTTAAAAGTAAATCCTATTTTAACAAACAAATTTTAACTTCACTTACATAAAATTCTTTCCAACAAAGATTCAAAAAATACCAAATAATCAAATAAAAAATTAAAGCAATTCTGTTAGATTTTACCTTAATAGCCAATACATATATTTACAATCAGGTCTTATTAAATTAAGACTATGTTTATCGATAAAAAGGGTATAAATCAACAGCACCAATCGTTTTAAGATTGGTGCTGATATATTAAGCGATAAGTTCTTTTTCCTGTAGCCATTTAGATTTTCCCCAGCCTGCAATTACATGTTTTTCGCTGTGGTAAGATGAGCGCACAAGTGGACCACTTTCTACATAATCAAAGCCCATTTGATACCCAATTTCTCTTAATTCTTTAAATTCGTCGGGATGAACAAAACGTTGAACCTGTAAATGCTTTTTACTTGGCTGCAGGTATTGACCAATGGTAATAACATCAACATGACTGTCCCGAAGATCCTGCATGGTTTGTACAACTTCATCCTTTACTTCGCCCAAGCCCAGCATGATACCACTTTTAGTGCGCATTCCACCTTGTTTAAGTATCCGTAAAGTTTCCATACTGCGCCAATATTTGGCTTGTATGCGTACATGCCTTGTAAGCCTTTCTACCGTTTCTATATTATGAGAAACAACTTCCGGAGCGGCATCAATAATTCGTTGAATATTTTCTGCCTCAGCCTTAAAATCCGGAATCAAGGTTTCTAAAGTAGTGGTAGGATTTAATGCACGGATGGCTTTAATGGTATTGTACCAAATTATAGAACCGCCATCTTTTATTTCATCTCTGTCAACAGAAGTAACTACTGCATGTTTAACCTTCATTAAATTAATGGCTTCGGCTACTCTTTGCGGCTCGTCCCAATCAACCGGCAATGGACGACCGGTGGCTACGGCACAAAAACCGCAGCTTCTGGTGCATATATTGCCCAAAATCATAAAGGTGGCCGTGCCCTCACCCCAACATTCACCCATATTCGGACAATTTCCACTTTCGCAAATGGTGTGTAATTTATTGGTATCTACTAAATTTCTTACGTGTTTGTAGGCTTCTCCAATAGGTAATTTTACTCTAAGCCAATCAGGCTTTTTTACCTTTACTTCTACCACTCCATCTATCACAGGTAATTCTATCATTTCAAAAAAATATAAGTTAAAAAATCAAAACCTTGTACAAAAAAAACAAACGGTGCATGTAAAATGTTCAATCTAAACAATTGAAAAAACATTATTTCCTTTTACCAAACATTATGGTAACATAAGCACTTATGAAATATTGTTTGGGATCAGTATAAACAAGTTGAGGAATTTTTTTTGCGTAGAATTCGCCTGTTAAACCCACTTCAATTGCACTAACAACTTCATTATATCGGCCATAATCAAATCTTAATGCACCCTTTGCATACAAACCGGGCGTTACCGAAAGACTACTCCATCCCTTTGTAAAGGTTGGCCCTGTTGCTTGCAGATAATAAAGCTGACTATTATCTGAAAAAGCACCGCTATCCTTACTATTATATTTAATATCTTTTCGCTGGTACGGAGATTTTGAAGTATCATAAACTTCTAATAAATATGGTCTTAAAAGCGAGAGGCTAATTCCTCCTCCATAATTAGCAGTTACACTAACGCCATTTTTATTACTCTTATTACCAAGCAAAATTTGTTGCTGCAAGCCAATTTTAATGGGATAAACAAAATTTATTTTTCCGAATATTACAGCCGGACCCGGATATTGCGGATCGGTAACTTTATTTTCTTTAGGATGTTTGCGTTCAGAAATATCCAATTGAAATAATAAGGCTTTCTTTATAGATTGCGCCCTTCCTACCTCTAAAAAAGCACCATAGCCATCTGTGGTTAATTTTAAACCAAATATGGTGTGTTTGCGATAAGCTATCACGCCCTCCTCTTCTTCCTTGATCATTGCATTGATCTTTTTTCGGCGCTCTTCTTTTTTGTCCTGTTTTGTTTGTTGGGCAAATAAAGTTGATGTAGTGGCAGCTACTGCCAGAAAAATAAAAAATATTTTACGCATAGTCACTTTTTACTTCTGTAAATTTATACAAAAATAGTACAATGACAGCTACCATTCTTTATCAGGGTAATTTAAGGTGCAATGCAAAGCATTTGCAGAGTAATTCCATTATAGAAACCGACGCACCAACAGACAATCGGGGCAAAGGCGAAAACTTTTCACCTACCGACCTTGTTTGCACCGCACTGGCAACTTGTATGATAACCACTATGGCAATTAAAGCAACCGATATGGGCATTGAATTAAAAGATACCCAAATTGAGGTTACAAAATTTATGGGTTCGGAGCCAAGAAGAATTGCTAAAATTGAAATTGCAGTTAGTTTACCAGGCAATTTAAAACTGGATGAAAAGGATAAAACCATCCTCCAGAGGGTAGGCGATAATTGCCCCGTAATTAAAAGTTTGCATCCCGATGTTGAACTGGTAATTAGCTATCACTGGGACTAACGCCTTTTAACAAACTATTGCCTACACTACATTCCAGACAACGCTTTCTATTACAGTACTCATTTTTTAATTGAATTAGTGACTGAGAGTCGAAAGCGTTTTTATTTTCAATATGCAAGGCTGCAAAGGCATCGGTAATATTATTTTTTTCAGCCGAAACCTGTTCCATCCACATCAAAGCTTTTTCGGTATAAATTTCTTCTTTGTTGTAAAAGCCATAAGCAAAAACAATTGGAATGATGGTATTGATAAGGATATTGTTGATAATTTGGATGCCGGTATTTTTTTCTTTAAAAGTTGTTACTTCATCAAAAACATAATGGTAATGCCAGTAATCATTGGCAGTAACATTTAACAATTTTTTTATTTCCTGAAGATTGGTGGCCGTTTTAACAGTACTAAATAGGTTAACACTTTTATGGATAAGCATGGCCAGTTGGGCCAACCGAATGGAGGGAAAATTTGCCGGTCGCATTCTAAGAAAAAATAATTGGCCTTCAATTGGTTCAAGGGCATATTTGGATTTATAAAAAAGGTATTCCTTTTGCAACATGATGGGGTAAGCATCTTTAAATTCGTTTTCCAGTAAACCTGCCTGACCAAATAACAAAGCTTCCAATTGGTGGATATTATTTTTATGCCTGGCCAAAATATTTAGAGGCAACGATTTTGCAATTTTTTCGAACGCATCACTATTAACTTTTATACCAAAATTTTTAGCGAGCAACCACCAAAAGGTTTCTTCCCAATGGTTGTTGTTGCTGGCTAAATGTAAAAAAATTGCAGCTGATTTATGTTGTAATCGCTCTACCAATAACCTATCCTTCCAACTTTTCCAGGTTAAGTCATTTACCTGACCAATACTTTTTTCGCAGGGAATAAAGGTGGTGGCCATCATTAATTCTTCGTACCGGTTTAATAAAAAATTACTTATCCGGCTTTGTAATTCCAATACGGGAAAAGGTAAACCAAGGTCGGCATCATCTTTCCAAACCACATGTAAAATAATATTATTGTAATTTTTATCGCCGCTATGTTTGTGCGCAATCCAATCAGAGGATTTAAGGTGCAGCTCTACATTGCCCGCCCAGGTTGTATCTGCAACTTTTATATTCCCCTGCAAAAAATCAGGACCCTGGTTGGTATTTAATTTACCGGGATAAATTATTTGAAGTGCATCACCTTCAACAGTGCGGAGTGAATTGCAGTTAAAATATTGAAACTGCCAAATGTATTGGAGCAATCTTTCTGTCATGGGTACGGATTATTGTTAAGGGTAATATGAAAACAATAAATTTACACCAAGCTACAACGTTAAATTAACATTGCAATAATGCCTGCACCACCCTACTTACAGGGAGGCCCATTACGTTATAAAAATCGCCGGTAATTTCCTTTATTCCAACCACACCAATCCATTCCTGAATGGCGTAGGCGCCTGCCTTATCGTAGGGTTTATATTTATCTACATAAAACTCAATCTGGCTTTGTGTTAATGCATGAAACTCTACAGCGGTAGTATCTGCAAAAGCAATTTCGGTATCTTTAAAAAGTATCACTACTCCGGTAACTACGGTATGTTTTTGGGCAGATAATTTGGTTAATATTTGTATAGCATCGGCCCTGTCTTTTGGTTTACCAATAATTTCGTTGTGAAGCACCACAATCGTATCTGCCGCTAATATTGTAAGCGGGGTATTGTTATTGTTTTTTATAGCCAAAGCTTTATTACGGGCAATATGTATGGCAATTTCATCAACAGATAAATGCGAAGGATAGCTTTCATCGGTAGATTGCAATATTATTTCAAAAGGCACTTCGGCCCATTCCAATAATTGCTTGCGGCGGGGAGATTGTGAGGCTAATATTATTTTTGTAATGGGTTGTAAGTTTGGTGGCATGTATGTTTATGTAATTTTATTTGTGTTTGTAAACGCAATTATGGTTAATAAAGGAATTTAGCTGTTTTTAATCAAAAAATCTTGGGGATGGCTGGATAAAATCCGTATTTTATTTAATTAGGATAAAAATTTTATTAACCCAAAATAGGGTACCTATCCAGTGAATACATACATTTTAAAACCCATTTTAGCAGTCTGGAAATATATTCATCTAAAAAAAACAAAAGATAAAATACCTGTTAACATTACCAATTTTATTAGCTTACTGATGGCATGGTAATCTGCTTTATTCTGAGCCACGTACAGCTTTCTTAAAATAAATAACAACGGTAAAACTACCAGTGCTAAACAATAAAGATCTATTAAATGCCAGCCCATTTGAAAGGCATAAAATTGAAGGATAAATAGCAGGCCTATCAAAACCACCAACCAAACACCCGCAAATACTTTGCTTGATGCAATGCCCCAGACTACAGGCATGGTTTTACAATTATTTTTAGCATCTCCTTCCATATCTTCAATGTCTTTTACCACCTCTCTTACTAAGGAAATAATAAAAGCGAAACCACCATATAAAATGGCAAATTTAAAAATGCGTTTAATGGCACTGGATATTTCCACAGAAAGGTGTGTATTGAAATTATAAGAATTATTGGTAGCAAAATAAAGTACCAGCACCGTCCAGGCAGTTAAGGCAGAGATGATGATATTGCCTGATAATAGTTTTTTTTTGAAAGTGGTAGAATAAAACCACAATAATAAGGTGCATAACACATTACAAAATATAATAATGTAACTTGTTTTGTAGGCTACGTATAAACTTATAATTAAACCAAGCGTGGTAATGCTCCAATGCAGTAAAATGGCCCATCTGCGGTTGATAATTTTTTCAACCACCATTTTATCCGGTTTATTAATCTGGTCAATATTAATATCAAAATAATCATTAATAATATATCCTGCGGCTGCAATAAATATGGAGGCTGTCATCAACAAATAAAACAGTGGCGGTGTAAATGCGGAATTTAATAAATAATAGCCTGCAGGCAGAGAAGGTGAAATGATAAAATAATAAAAAAGGGATTGTGTAAGCGCAATAAAAACCAGGTTTGGCCAGCGGATCAATCTAAAAAATGCGAAAAGTAATTTCATGCTTATGTTGCTTTTTAAGAAACCAAGCATACTAAATTAAAAAATAAATTATTTAGAAGCTACAGTTGTATCAAGATCCCAATGCCCATTTAATTTGAGTACTTTTTCAATAACATCTCTTCCACAACCCTTTCCGCCAACGATGGGTGATATATACCGGGAGATTTCCTTTATCTCGTTTACTGCATCTGCCGGGCAACAAGGTAAGCCAACCAGTAACATACAGCCGTAATCCGGAATATCATCACCCATATAGAGAACCTCTTCCCACTTTAAATTATGTTGTTGAACATATGCCGTTAACTTATCTTTCTTTTCTGTTTCACCTAAATAAACATCTTCAATACCTAAACCTATTAGCCGGTCTTTAACGGGCTGCGATTTGCCACCCGAAATAATTACCACCCGGTAGCCTTTTTTTACGGCATACTGCAAACCATATCCATCCTTACTGTTCATGCTTCGGGCCATGGTATTTTGCTCAATCAATAAAAGATCGGTGGCCAAAACGCCATCAACATCAAAAACAAATGTCTTTATGCTTTTAAATAATTCTAAAACATTCATGCAAGTAAGGTAAATGGTTAACAGCAAAAAAGAATGCAAATTAAGGATACTATTTACTTTTGGCTATCACGCCATTCGTACACCCAACTGCTTTGAATCATTTCAAGGTGCCCCTCTGTACTTTGTTCTTTGGTACCTTGAAATTTTGGTATTTCCAACACCCATTTTTGAAGGTCGGTAAAGCGAATACGATAAATCATACTTTCACTGAAATCATCACCAAAACGCTCGTGCAATTTCATGGCTATATCTTCGTAATCGTTCCAATTGATAGGAGGCTCAAAAGTCATTTTTAATATTTTTTGATGTTTGCATTGGTGCAGAAAATAAGTAAATTATTCTCCTAAAAACTGCGATTGATCAGGAAGCGTTACCGTGATATTACCACTGCCACTTTGTAAAATGCACTGGCAGCTAAGTCTGCTATTTATCCTCGGGTTAACAGCTCTGTCAATAAAATCTTCCTCGCGGTCATTTAGTTCTTCCAAAAAATTATCACCTTGTTCAACATAAACATGGCAGGTGCTGCAAGCACATACTCCACCACAATTATGGTGCAGGTTAATATCATTTTTTAGGGCAACTTCCAGTAAGGATTGTCCATCTTCCACGTTCGAAAAAGTAAGCGGTTCAAGGCCTTTCTGCTCAAATTTATAAGTTATTGTGTACATATTTTGTAAAGTTCGGGATGCAAACGTACAGTAGAATTACCAATTAAGGAAAACTTATGCAGCGCCGGCAATATTAAAAAGTGCAAGTGAAAAATAAAAATTACAATTACTTTAAATTAAATGTGCTTTTAAATTACCAAATCCATTAGATATTTTGTTGTGAATTAAATACAGGCAGTATTATTAAAGGTTTATAAAATATATAAATAATTGTAAAAATCACTCCGTACAAAACAGTTTTTTATTTTATTTTTATTAATGAACTAACATTCAATAGGCTGTAATAATGGAGGAATTTAATTTCAAACACTTATAAAAATTGTAAAATCACAAAAACATGCTTCAGCAATAAATAGTTTAGGTTTGCTGATACTTTTACAAAAAGCAGGCAAAAAAATATATTAAATTTTAATATTATATCTTAAATTTAGCTACTAACAATAAACTACGATTATATGAAACTCCGATTTTCTCTTATTTTATCTTTAATCGTAACCCTGCTTTTCTTTTTTACTGCCTGCAAAAGCGGTAAAACCTCAGATACGGACAAAACCGGCGTTGATACCATAAAAAGATTGGCGGTTAAAATAGAGCAAAAAATTACCGGTAACAAAGCCCCGGTAATAAATTTAAACGACACAGTTGCAGTAAAACGTTTGGTACTTTGTATGCGGGATAGTGCCGCAACAAGTGGTAGAATCGCAAAAAAATTAGGAGAGATCTACAGCATTAAATTAGCGGCAGTTATTAAAAGAAACGGATTAAAAATTACCGGTTCACCAATGGCCTGGTACAAAAAGCAAAAGGCACCCTACTTTTTTGAAGCCGGTTTACCCGTCGATAAAAAGCCCTCCAAACTTGCTGCAGGTGTTTTTTTAAAATTTATTGAAACCGATAGTGTAATTGTAGCACATTTTTATGGCCCTTATAACCTTACCAACCAGGCCTACCCGGTATTGCAGGAGTGGATAAAGGACCATAAGAAAAAGTTGATCCGACCTGCATATGAAATTTATATCGACGATCCGATGGATAAAAATGGTAAATTAAAAGATCCCTATAAAGTTCAAACAGATATTGTTTTTACCTGGAAATAAATTAATAAACAACATATTAAGTTTATTTAATCCTTATTTTGACATGGCTGGTCTGCCCCTTTATTTATTAGTAAGTATACTTCCCGTTAGTCTTATATAAACATCCTTCAATTCCGGATAAGAAACCAGCAGATTTAAATGGGCTTCAATGGTGGCAATATCGTTTCTAATCGCGGGCCCCGTTCTTACTTCGGAAGGCATAAAATACTTTAAACGTGTTGCGGTTTCTTCAATTAAAGGCAGCAGTAATTTAAAATCGGCCCCTTCATTACTACAATACATTGCCGCTAATTGGTACATATGATTGGTAAAATTACTGACAAAAACCGCTGCTACATGTAGTTTCATTCTTAAGCTATCATCTGCTATACTGGTATTATTACTGATGGTTTTTACCAGCGAAAGCAATATAGCAAGATTTTTTTTTTTGTTTGCATCTACCAGAAAGGGAATATCCTGTTGTAAATTGAAATGCTGTTTTCGCAAACTTTGCAAGGGGTATATAACACCATAATTAGTTGAAATATCTTTTAAAACCTTTTTAGATACTGAACCGGCAGTATGCACCACTAACCTATGTTGTAATTGTAGTTGGTTGCTTAGTTTTGATAGTTCTTTATCGGCAATAGCAACTAAATAAAGATCAGCCATTAAGTTTATAGGGGTACTGGTATCCGAGAAATCACAATTTAATTCCTTGGCTAACAATTGGGCATTTTCCTTACTCCTGCTGACAACCTGAAGAATTCTGTGTCCATTTTTTTGAAAAAGTCTACCCAAAACAGTAGCTACATTTCCGGCACCTATTATTACAAGCTTCATATTATTATCTTTGTTGCATATGAAATTAAAGGAAAAATTGTCCATCCAATACATTAGAATAAAATTGATTTTGTTATCCTTTATTTCTAAAAGAAGATCAGCAGAAAAAACCTTTGAAATATTCTGCACTCCATTTCACCGGTATATTACCAAACCAACTTCTTTATTTGTAGCAGCAGAAAAATTAAACTTTCTCTTTGATGGTTTAAAAATCAACGGTTACCGGTGGAAAAAGAATAAGCCAAATAAAGTTTTAATTCTACATGGATTTGGAAGCGCTGCACCTAAATTTCAAACATATATAACTGCATTAATAAGTAAGGGATACCAGGTATGCGCTTTTGATGCACCAGCCCATGGCAACAGTGAAGGCACCACCATTAACGCGCTTCAATATAGCAAAATGATTGAAGAAATTAATTCCAGGTATGGTCCCTTTAATGGATTTATTGCTCATTCATTAGGCGGACTCTCTTTAAGCTTAGCCTTAGAAAACTTTCCGCACGATGCAGCTACAAAAGTTGTTTTTATTGCTCCGGCCACCGAAACTAAAACTGCTGCGGATGATGCTTTTAAACTGTTACGGCTTCGAAACAAGCGCATCAGGGAAGAGTTTGATAATATTATAAAAGAAAGAAGCGGCCATGAAATTGAATGGTTTTCCATAAGAAGGGCGGTAAAAAACAGCAAGGCGACTATTTTATGGATTCATGACGAAGATGATAAAATAACACCTATCAGCGATGTTATGCTGGTGAAAGCGGAGGAACACCAAAACATTAAATTTTACATAACAAAGGGACTTGGACACGGAAAAATATACAAGGACACTTCTGTTAAAAATGTGGTTGAACGATTTATGTGAACAAATTTATTTTCCATGCTGTTTACAAGAAAAATGTTGTTTTTTTATTTTTAAACTAATATTGCACTTAGAAGTACCGGGAGTAAGGCGTTTTAAAAAGTGTTTTTTTCCGAAAGATTTTTTTTAAAACCCTGCAAGTTCGGTACTGATTTTAAAGCCAGCAAAGTTGTAAGGCACCTTATTGGCATAGTTAGTAAGCATAAATTTTAATTACATATTATCTTCTATAATTCAATAAAAATTTAGAAGATAAAGGCAAACGTATCTTTAATACCTACTAAAAGGTAAAGGCAAAAAAAAAATTATGGCTAAAAATCTATTAATAGTTGAGTCCCCTGCAAAAGCAAAAACGATTGAAGCAATTTTAGGTAAAGATTTTCAGGTTAAAAGTTGTTTTGGCCATATCCGTGATCTTGAAAAAAATGATATGGGTATTGATATTGCCAACAATTTTAAACCTAAATATATTGTACCAGCCGATAAAGAACGGGTGGTAAAGGAATTAAAAAGTATCGCAAAAGAAAGTGGTGAAGTTTGGCTTGCATCGGATGAAGACCGTGAGGGAGAAAGTATAAGCTGGCATTTAGCAGAGGTGCTGAAATTAGATCCAAAAACTACCAAACGCATAGTATTTCACGAAATAACAAAACCTGCTATTGAAAAAGCAGTAAAAAATCCCCGTACCATCAACATGGATCTTGTAAATGCCCAACAGGCAAGAAGGGTTGTAGATAGATTGGTGGGGTTTGAATTAAGTCCGGTTTTATGGAGAAAAATAGGCATGAGTGGTGGTTTAAGTGCAGGTAGGGTTCAAAGTGTTGCCGTTAAATTAATTGCAGAAAAGGAAAGAGAAATCAACCAGTTTAACGCCATTGGAAGTTTTAAAATTGAAGCCTCACTGGCAGCAACAGACCTTAATAATAAATCGGTGACCTTTAAAGCCGAAGGTGCAAGGTATACGGAAGAAAATACAGCCGAAAAATTTTTACAATCCTGTATTGCAGCTAAATATACAGTGAAAGATATTCAGGTAAGGCCCGGCAAACGCACTCCTGCGGCTCCTTTTACCACCAGCACCCTACAACAGGAAGCCAGTAGAAAATTGGGGTATGGTGTTACCCGAACCATGTTACTGGCTCAAAAATTATACGAAAGTGGTAAGATAACTTATATGAGAACGGATAGTGTAAATCTTGGTGAGACAGCCATGGATGCTATAACTACAGAGATCAATAAAAGCTATGGAGCAAAATATTTGCAGGTACGCAAATACAAAAATAAAAATGAAAGCGCGCAGGAAGCACATGAGGCCATACGCCCAACTTATATGGAAAACCATACCGTAAACGATATGGAACTAAATAAGTTGTACGAGTTAATTTGGAAGCGAACGATTGCCTCGCAGATGAGTGATGCGGAACTGGAAAAAACAACTGCCAAAATAAATATCAGCACCAATAACGAAGACCTCACAGCAACTGGTGAAGTATTAAAGTTTGATGGATTTTTAAAAGTTTATCTGGAAAGTACGGATGAAGAGGAAGAAGAGGATAATGAAAAGGAAGGGGAAAGCCGTTTACCCAATTTAACTGTTGGACAAGTACTTCATTTTAATCAAATGACGGCCACGGAAAAATTCACTAAACATTCGGCCAGGTATACAGAAGCTTCACTGGTAAAAAAGATGGAAGAATTAGGTATTGGCAGGCCAAGTACTTACGCGCCTACCATTTCTACTATTATCAAACGAACATACGTAGAGAAAAAAGATAAAGAAGGCGTTAAAAGAACCTTCCGGATTTTAAAGCTAAAGAACAACGTTATTGAAAAAATAATGGAGCAGGAAAATACCGGCGCCGAAAAATCTAAACTCTTTCCAACCGATCTTGGTTTAGTAGTGACCGATTTTTTAAACCAGCATTTTACCAAGGTAATGGACTATTCTTTTACTGCAAATATTGAAAAAGAATTTGATGAAATTGCTGATGGAAAAATGCAATGGAGTACCATGGTAAAGGAATTTTACACCCCCTTCCATACTGGTGTTGCCCATACACTTGAAACAGCTGAAAGAGCTGTTGGAGAAAGAGTACTTGGTACTGCAGAAGATGGAAAGCCAATTATTGCGCGAATGGGTCGTTATGGTCCGATGGTACAGGTTGGCAGCCAGGGCGATGAAGAAAAACCACGCTTTGCAAAATTAAAAGCAGGTCAAAGTATTGAAACCATTACGCTTGAGGAAGCGCAGGAATTATTTAAACTTCCTTTAAGTTTAGGTGAACACGATAATTTAGAAGTGAGTGTAAACCTGGGCCGCTTTGGTCCCTATGTCAAATTTGGCGAACAATTTGTATCTATACCAAAGGGAGAAGATCTTTGGACATTGACATTGGAAAGAGCTATTGAAATTATTGAAGCCAAACAAAAAGAGGATGCCCCTATTGGCTTTTTTGATGAAAAACCAATTACCAAAGGTAAGGGGCGTTTTGGTCCGTTTATAAAATGGAATGATCTGTTCATCAATATTCCCAAAGCCTACAATTTTGATATTTTAACCCAACAGGATTGCAATGAATTAATTGAGAAAAAAATTGAAAAGGAAGCCAATCGTTTTATACGCCAATGGCCGGAAGAAAAGATTGCAATAGAAAGTGGAAGATGGGGAGCGTTTATTCGTTTTGGGAAAAAAATGCTTAAACTTGGTTTAAGCAAAAGCAATGCTAAATACACACCGGAAGAACTTGCTATCATTGAATTAGAGGAAGTTAAGAAAATGATTTTAACTCAGGATCCTAAAGCTTTTGATAAAAAAACAGTTGCCAGAAAAAAGGCTCCGGTAAAAAAAGCTCCGGTAAAAAAGAAATAATTTACAACGCGTAATGTGTTGCTTTTTTTGTTATCAATTTAAATAAATTATTTTTTAAATAACATGGCTTGTAACTGGGGTAATTTATTTAGCTAAAAAACTAATATTTTGCTGAATATTTGCAAAGATTATTTTTTAAAGTAGTGTGATAATCAGCCATAAGTTTCTCAACATCCCGTAGGATTAATGTGGTAAATTTTTTAATATAATTGGCTGCGTATTTACTTATTTTATCACTTTTTTTTAAAAAATAATTTTTAAAACTAATGGTAAATACTTAAAAAGTACAACAAATCAGATCAGGCAAAATGTTATGCTAACCTTAAATTTTACACTTACCAAAGAGGATTTTTGCAATTTTTATTTACATGTAATGTGGGATGATCCTGCAAAGCAAAAAAAAAGAAGGTTGCATTACATTAAACAAATTGTAACATCAATTACATTTACGACCGTTTTTTATTTTACAGGCTTATTCAGCAGAGGCAATTCATTTGCATATATAATTGTAGGTTTTTTATTACTCTCAACTATCTTATCCATAACAGGCTTGCGGTCTGGCTTAATAAATGAGGCAAAAAATATTAGCGGGGATGCAGATAACCGTTCCTTATTTTTAAATACTAAACTTTTTATTAATGAGCGTTCCATTATTTTAACAGACGAACTAACGGAACGTATATTTAAATGGCAGTCAATTATAAAAATGCAAGAAAATAATGAGTATTTTTTTTTATTTTATACTGCATCAGAGGCTATTATAATTCCAAAAAGAATTTTAAAAAATGTGCAAACAAAAAATGCATTGGATGAACTACTAGCTAAATTTTTGTCTTTAGATGCTGTAATTGGAGCTCAAATAGATTGATATACAACAAGCCTTCTTAGTAGATTCCTAATTAAAAATAACAGGGTTCAGGCAGCAATTAACGGTTTAAACAGGTTAACCTTTCTGGTTTAATTTACCATAAATTATTTATTTTCTGTTAAAGCTTTTTTTAGACAGGCACATTAAAAACAATTTTAAAAAAGTTAGTCACCCCTGTGGAAAATTTTAACTTCTTTATATTAATTCAATTTACGAAATTCATTATTTAAATAAACACCTTGGTAGAAAACAAAGAAATAACGGCACTTTTTCAGCTAATTGACGACCCGGATAAGGACGTTTATACAAATGTTAGTGATAAAATTATAAGTTTTGGAAAGGCAATTATTCCAAATTTGGAAGACTTGTGGGAAAATACGGTGAATCAGGACATTCAGGAACGCATTGAGGGGCTGATACATAAATTACATTTTAGAAATTTAACGGAAGATTTTTTACTTTGGCGAGACGGGGGTTGCGAATTATTGCAAGGTGCATTGCTAACTGCACAATACCATTACCCCGAAATTCAACCCCTTAAAACCTTGCAGGAAATTGAAAAAATGC
>JAYTHI010000103.1:0-1683 GCA_043732685.1 Ferruginibacter sp.
CAAATATGAATAAAGTTTTTACAAATGCCGAAGATACCATCAACGATCTCCTGGATGGAAATACCCTTTTGTTAGGCGGTTTTGGGCTTTGCGGTATTCCTGAAAATTGTATTGCAGCCATTGTAAAAAGGGAGACAAAAAATTTAACCTGTATTTCAAACAATGCTGGTATAGATGATTTCGGTATTGGCCTTATGCTGAAAAAAAAACAAATAAAAAAAATGATAGCCTCCTATGTAGGAGAAAATACGGAATTTGAAAGACAATTATTAAGTGGTGAACTTGATGTAGATTTAATACCGCAAGGCACATTGGCAACAAGGTGCATGGCTGCCGGTTATGGTATGCCAGCGATTTTTACACCTGCCGGTGTTGGTACCGAAGTAGCATTGGGAA
The DNA here is from genome assembly GCA_043732685.1 of Ferruginibacter sp. Taxonomy (GTDB): domain Bacteria; phylum Bacteroidota; class Bacteroidia; order Chitinophagales; family Chitinophagaceae; genus Ferruginibacter. The sequence goes on from JAYTHI010000103.1 coordinate 397, forward strand.
AAGAAGTAAGGATTTTTAATGGCAAAGAATATTTATTGGAATATGCCTTTGATGCAGACTTTGCTTTTGTAAAAGCCTGGAAAGGGGATACAGACGGTAATCTTATTTATAAAGATACTGCCCGAAATTTTAATCCCTTAATGGCGATGGCCGGTAAAATAACCATTGCAGAAGTAGAAGAATTGGTACCGGTGGGTAGCCTTGATCCTAACCATATTCATACACCCGGAATTTATGTTCATCGGATTTTTGAAGGTAAAAATTATGAGAAAAGAATTGAACAACGTACCGTTCAAAAAAGTTGATCTTCTTTAAATACCGTATTTTATATAAGTGCTGTTTTACTTCTTTTGTAGGTTGTAAATATTCAGTATTGCATTTCCATCTATAGAAAATATAGTAATTGCTTATTCCCTTTTTAAACTGCCGCAAATATTTATTTAAAAATATTTAACGAATTGTATGCTTAATAAAAATCAGATTGCCCAGCGTTTAGCAAAAGAATTAAAAGATGGCTATTATGTTAATCTTGGTATTGGTATTCCAACCTTGGTTGCAAATTATATACCGAACGGTATAAAAGTTACGCTACAAAGCGAAAATGGTTTGTTAGGGATGGGCCCTTTTCCTATAGAAGGCGAGGAAGATGCAGATTTGATAAATGCAGGAAAGCAAACCATCACTACCTTACCAGGCTCTTCTTTTTTTGATAGCGCTATGAGCTTTGGTATGATACGCGCAGGTAAAGTAGACCTTACCATATTAGGTGCCATGGAAGTTAGTGAACAAGGCGATATTGCCAATTGGAAAATACCGGGTAAAATGGTGAAAGGCATGGGAGGGGCAATGGATTTGGTGGCAAGCGCAAAAAATATTATTGTAGCAATGATGCATACAAATCCAAAAGGTGAATCTAAATTATTATCTAATTGTATGCTGCCATTAACAGGCATTCGCTGTGTAAAAATGATTGTGAGCGATCTCGCTGTAATAGCCATTACCTCCGATGGATTTAAATTATTGGAACGTGCCCCTGGTGTTAGCATTGAAGAAATTATTGCTAAAACTGCCGGCAGGTTAATTGTGGAAGGTGATGTACCTGAAATAATATTTTAAAAAATATCCTGTTCGTTTTTAGCTTTGGCATTTAAAATATATAAATCTTCAAAAAAAACACCCTGCCGAATTTAGAAAAGGAAGCCGGGCAATAGTTCATATACTTAAACATAGCAAACAATCGGGTATCAAATATTTTTATATTGAACAGGAAGAATATATTCATAAGCC
>JAYTHI010000104.1:0-5839 GCA_043732685.1 Ferruginibacter sp.
CCCCCGGTTTAACACCCGGGGCTATGTATATTATAACCCTTCAGGCATGAGGGTGCATTTTTGTAAGAAAGTTTTTTATTATAGAAAATAATTTATTGAGGTTATTTTTTGATAAAGAAAACAATTTTTTAAAAAAAATAAATGCTGTTCAACATAAAATTTCTAATTAAAACAAATTTTATATTCGGAGCCGGAAGCGTGAGGGATTGTAGTGGAAAGCCCACGGTGGAGTTTTTAAACTATACTACTTTTTATGTGGACTTGTAACGGAAAGCCCGGCCCCCTTGCCGCTTCGGCTTGGGGGGCACGCCATAACTTTAATTTTATTTTCCATTTTTCCACTGTTTTAAATGTTCAACAGCTTCCTCTTTTTTTGTCAATTCCTCCAATTCTATCTCTTTCATATCTCCTTCAATTTCTGCCCATTCTTCATCGGTCATTTCATCTTCTGCAATAGAGGAGGGGTTGCCAAATTTCATCATTACATCATACAAAACTTCCAGCGCCTGTTCGTTATCCATTCCCATTACCGCATGTATTATTTTTTGTTTTAGCGTATCTATCGTCGTCATTGTTTTTTTTATAAATTTAATCCTTTTGACATAAAAAAAAGATACCCTCTGAAATGGTATCTTTTTAATAACATTTTTAATGATATTAAATTCGTCTTGGCACAATTAAATTAATTACCGCCAATAAAATACAGGCACCTATGCCTGCTGTTAAAATATACCCCAGCCATCCGCTACCAAGCTTAATGCCTAGTTTACCAAAGATCCAATAACCTACAAAGCCACCAATGATCCCTATTACGATGTTGCCGATTAGTCCGAGCCCGCTACCCTGGTACAATTGCCCGCCTAGCCATCCGGCTACAGCCCCTAAAATAAGTGTGATGATAATTGCCTGACCTTCCATAATAAATATTTTAAATTTTTAAAAATAAAATCCTAGAATTAATATTACAATCTGTTTGCCAAATATTACAATGTGTATTTCCAGGCAGTTCAACTAATTTTTTATTAAAGGTTGGGTCAAAAATTCTACGTTTTTATTATGGTCTACAAAAATACAAAACAGATAAAATGAGGTAATACCTGCTCTTTTTTAATAAGGCCTTCAATACTTTCCATTTGCAACCTATCTGCTATTTGGCCTTATTCATTTATGAAAGGGAATAGTAAGAAATTATTATAGTCAAATAAAAAAAGCAGGCTTCTAGTTACTGAAAAATATGCTGTAAAAATCCCCGCAAATTTGCAGGGATTTTTATAGCATAAATAATTATTTTTTATTTATTAATTCAAGGACCTGAAATCTACGGGAACCAATTTACTAACGCCTGGTTCCTGCATGGTGACACCATAAATAACATCCACTGCGCTCATGGTTTGTTTGTTGTGGGTAACAATTATAAACTGACTGTTTTCGCTAAACTGCTTGATCATTTTTGTAAACTTACCTACGTTCGCATCATCCAGCGGGGCATCAACCTCATCTAAAATACAGAAGGGAGCCGGCTTAATTAAATAGATGGCAAACAATAAAGCCGTTGCAGTAAGTGTTTTTTCGCCACCACTTAATTGCCCGATAGAGGAGGGACGTTTACCCTTTGGTTTGGCTACGATATCAATACCGGTGTCGGCTAAATTTGTTGGGTCAACCAATACCATGTCTGCCGTATCATCCTCTGTAAACAAGGCCTGGAAAACCTTTTGGAAGTTTTCGCGCACCTTATTAAAGGTTTCCAGAAACTGTTGGTTGGCGGTAGCTTCTACTTCCTGGATGGTCTGCATCAGGCTATCTTTAGCCGTTACCAGATCATTTTTTTGTTCCATAATAAACTCATACCGTTTTTTCATTTCGGTGTAAGCTTCAATGGCCGTAGGATTTATTTCGCCAATATTTTCCAGGCGTTTACGCATGCGATCATTCTTATCCTGCAATTCTTCTAACGGTACTTCGCCGGTACGGGGTTCATCAATAATTACATCGAGGTCAATTTTAAACTCTACCTGCAAACGCTCTTTCATGCCCGCGAGTTGCAATTTTAATTCGGTTAATTTATCTTTTATTTCGCTTAATAAATGATCGATTGTTTCTTTCGATTTTTGTTTCTGCCTTAGTTCCGTTTCTTTTGTTGCCAGGGCATTTCGTAAATTATAATAAGCCTGATCAGCCTCGTTTAACTTCTTTTCTTCTACCTCTTTATTTTGCAATAAGGTTACAACCAATAACTCCAATTCAGCTAAAACTGTGGCCGTTTCTGTAATACTTTGTGTTGCTTCAGTAAGTTGAACGGTACTGTTTTCTACCTGAACTTTTAAATCATTTAATTGCCTGCTCTTAAATTCATACTCTTGTTTTAAAGAAGCTACCTTACTTTGCTGGCGGGTAAATTGTAAATTACCATCATTAAAGGTTGCCGTTGCAAAATTATATTCCTGTTCGGCCGATGCGTAGTCCTGTTCAACAGCCTGCATCCTGTCGGTAAGTTCTTCCAGCTGCGTATTTAATTTTTCCAGTTCATCCCTTGTGCCTGCAATCGAATCCTGATTTATCTCCAATTGTTCCTGCAGGTCTTCAATTCTATTGCTACTGGTTTCTTCTAAATGGTGCAGGTTTTCAATTTTATTCTGCAAGCTAAAAACATGGTTGGTAACGTTATTTATATCCTGCTGGGTTTGCTTTATGGCATTTTCTTTTAGCTGTTCGTTAAAAGCAATCACTTCATTGTGGCGTATTTGAATGGTAGCTTTTAAATCGTTTACAATAATTTCCTGCGCCTTTATTTCTTCAATCAGCTTCTCCACATTTTTAGCCCTTCCAATTTTTTTACCTTCAAATAAACCAACGCTACCGCCGGTTATGGAGTAAAGGCCCTTTACATATTTACCTGTTTTTTCCAGCACCACTGCGCCATTACTATTGTTTAGGGCATCTTCATTTTCGGCAATAAAAACATTGCCTAATAAATGTTTGGCAAGATGGGCGTATTTGGCATCCACTTCAATAACACTTAAGGCAGGTATGGTTCCTATTGGTTGTGCACCTGCTTCAAAACCTGTAAATTTATCCTGTAAAAAGAAATTTGCCTTACCTTTTTTATTGTTATCCAATAAATGTATGGCTTGTAAACCTTCGGCTAAATTATTAACTACATAATAGTTAAGGTAGGGTTCCAAAACATTTTCTACCGCTGCGCGATATTCGGGTTGTACATAAATGATGTCACTTAATAAGGGTGCTTCATGGTTCCAGTTGGTATTTTTATGTAAAAACTTTACACTCTCCGGGTAGCCTTCCATGCTGTCTACCAAACTTTTTAATAAAGCGTATTCATTCTTTTTGCTATCCAGTTTACGGTTTTCTTCTGCCAATTCTCCCCTTAATTTTTCTAATTTTTGTTGGGTTTCAAATATCTGTTCTTTGGTAAATTCGTGGTGATCCTGCAATTGTTGCAGGTCTGTTTTTTTTTGCTCCAGCTCATCTGCTTTTACTTTTCTTTCGGCCTCAATTTGTTGCAACTGACTTTGGCGCTGCATTTTTTCATCCTGAATCTGTACAATGGTGCGTTGCAAATTTTGTATGCTGGTATCCGCTACGGCTACTTTTTTTTCTGCATCAAACTGGTTTCTTTGTATGGCCTGGTTTTCTCTGCGTAAGCCATCGATGCTGCTGCGTTTTTCATCAAATATTTTACGTTTATCCTCTACTGAATTTTTAAGTTCGTCTATCCTGCCTTCCAGATCCTCCAGCTTTTCTTCATCTTCTATTATTTGTAAATTGGTAAATGCTATGCTCTCTTCAAGACCATTTAACTGCCCGCCTGCCTTTTGTATAAAAGTATTCAGGCTGGTCTCTCTTTCTCTTAAATATTGTAAACGCTGTGCTGCCAGACTTTTCTCACTTTCTTTACTGCGTAAAGCTGCCAACATATCATTAAAGGCATGCTGCATTTCCTGTAAGTTTTTTTCCTGAGAAATAAAACTTAATTTTTCCTGTTCAACTGATGCATCTTCCAGGGCAATGGCAGCTTCCAGTTCAAGTCGTTTATCAACTTCAATTTGTTGTTGTTGGTTAAGATGCCGGTAAGTAATATTAAAACCTTCCAGGGCTGCCTTTGCCAGTTCAATACTAATTTCTTTGTATTCTTTTTTTATCTCGAAATATTTCTCTGCTTTTTTAGCCTGACTTTCTAAACTTTTTAACTGGTTATTTATCTCAAACAAAAGATCTTCAATACGGGCAAGATCCTGTTCTGTGGCATCTAATTTTAGTTTAGCTTCTTTTTTACGGGTTTTGTAAATGGTAATGCCGGCTGCTTGTTCCAGCATCCGACGCCTGCTGTTCTCTTTATCCTTTATAATATCATCCACCATTCCAAGCTCGATGATGGCGTAACTATCTGTGCTGACGCCGGTATCCATAAACAGGTTATGAATATCTTTTAGGCGGCAGGCTACATCATTAAGGCGATATTCACTCTCTCCGTTTTTGTAATATTTGCGGGTAACAGTTACCATATTAAATTCTGTTGGTAACAGGTTCTTGGTGTTTTCAAAAGTAAGGCTAACTTCGGCAAGGCCGGATGCAGAGCGGGTTTTACTGCCATTAAATACCAGGCTTTCCAGGTTTTCGCTTCGCAGATTGCTTATTTTATGTTCACCGATAACCCAACGGATACTATCAATGATATTACTTTTGCCGCAACCATTTGGTCCGATAACCCCGGTAATACCTTCATCAAAATGAAGTACTGTTTTATCTGCAAAACTTTTAAACCCTTTTATTTCAAGACTCTTTAAACGCACGATTTTCTGATTTAAGTAAGACGGCAAATATAGATTAATGGTTGAATAAGAACATTTGAATTTGCGGGGTAGTTATTCAGAATTATCCACAAAATGACGCTTAAGTAAGATTTTATATATTAAATTATAAAATATAATAATATGTAAACTAAATTTTGAGGATACAATTTATCATGATAATGAATACTTTAAAAATTATAATAATTTGTTACTTTGAAGAATTGGTATCACTTTTTTTAAAATATTTTACATTAAGATAATGATTTACAATATATTATAAATCTTAAATACTTATATTCTTAATATCTATTTTATACCAACCGATAAATCTTATTTTTATATCGCTGTGAAGACAGGTAATTAACTGGTATCCTTATTTATTAAAGCCTGCCCGGTAACACAAAAAAAGTTTATTTGGAATGTGAAAAAATCAGACATATTGCTGTTGCTGTACACGGAAGTAGTGATATTGTAATTTTAAATAATACGGTATTCATCATTTGAAGTGAAATTAACTGCTAATTAATATCTGTCAAACACTATAAAACATAAAAAATTGAAAAACTGGTCGGGAAATATAGAATACGGAACCGAAAGTATTGAATATCCAAAAACGGTTGAGGAGCTTCAGCAAGTTGTAAGAAATAGTACTAAAATAACCGCACTGGGTTCGCAACATTCTTTTAATAAAATTGCCGATAGCAGCACGAAACAGGTTTCTTTAAAAGAAATGAACAAGGTAATATCGCTCGATAAAATAGCCCATACCGTTACCGTAGAAGCCGGAATGCGTTATGGAGAACTTGCACCTTTTTTACATCAACATGGATATGCCTTGCATAATCTGGCCTCTTTACCACATATAACCATTGCCGGTTCCTGTGCCACCGCAACACACGGCAGCGGACTACATAATGGAAACCTTGCTACAAGTATTGCTGCTATAGAATTTGTAAATGCAGCCGGAGATTTAATACAACTTTCCGGAAAAGATGGCGATACATTTAAAGGAGCAGTGGTTGGTT
>JAYTHI010000105.1:0-5824 GCA_043732685.1 Ferruginibacter sp.
AAAAGGCAGGTTATTTAACGTAATTAAGTTATTGTGTAATTGTGCAACACTGCTAACACCTACTAAAACCGTGGTAACTCTTTTATCTTTCAATAACCAGGCAATGGCCATTTGTGCAAGTGATTGATTGCGATTTTGTGCAATTGCATTTAAGGCATTTAATTGCACAAGCACTTTAGGGGTAATTTCAGTAGCCTGCAATGCGCCATGGGCTTTAGCGGCACGCGATTGATCCGGTATATTTCCTTTAAGGTATTTATCGGTTAGTAATCCCTGGGCCAGTGGTGAAAAAGGAATGCAGCCCACCCCATTTTCTTCCAATACTTCCAATAACCCATCCTCTACCCATCTTTCGAACATGGAATATTTTGGCTGGTGAATCAAACAGGGAGTTCTCAAATCTTTAAGTATAGCAATCGCTTTTTTTGCTTCTTCTTTTTTATAACTACTTATGCCGGCGTACAATGCTTTACCGCTTTTTACTATATCATGCAAGGCCTGCATTGTTTCTTCCAGCGGCGTATTCGGGTCGGGGCGGTGACTGTAAAAAATATCTACATAATCCAACTGCATGCGTTGCAGACTTTGGTTAAGACTGGTTACTAAATACTTTCTTGAGCCCCATTCGCCATAAGGACCGGGCCACATATTATACCCTGCTTTGGTAGATATTACCAATTCGTCCCTCAAATACCCGGTAAAATCCTTTTTTAAGATAGTACCGAAATTTTCTTCTGCAGACCCCGGAGGCGGACCATAATTGTTGGCTAGATCAATATGTGTGATGCCATGATCAAAGGCCGTTCTAATAATATCTCTGCCATTTTCGAAGGTATCCACGCCACCAAAATTATGCCATAGGCCCAAGGATAGGGCAGGCAGTAAAAGTCCGCTATTACCACAACGGTTGTAGGTCATCGAATCGTATCTGGTTGTTAAAGGATTGTATCCCATTGTTATTTTATTTATTGTAAGTTTAATTGTAAAGCTTCTATTGCATTGGCAACATATACAAATGGTGCATTCCAGTTAATCGCAATTTCGTTGCAGGCATAGGCGCAATCATCATCGGTATAAGCTGTTTCTGTTTCTTTATTTGCATACACACATTTATCCTGCATACCCGGGTTGGGGCCACCAACAAGTAATCCCGGTATAGGGTCTGTTATGCCATCTGCCACCGAAGGCCGATGATGCGGATGGATAGCAGGCCTGGTTCCAAACCCTGGTACAAAACAATAGCCTGTGGCATTTTGCCCCAAAATATAATCCATATTAGTTAGAGCAGCCGTTAAATACTTTTTATTTTTAGTTGTTAAATACGTGTTTATAAGTACAATACTTTGATTCATGGCTACCGAATTACTGCCCCATACAAAATCGTTTTTACTTTGCCCGAAGATAGAACCAAATGCTTTATTACCTCCATTCAGTAACAAATTATCTGCAAGATCATTGATTCTTTTTTCTGCCAGTACTACAGATTTTTTGGCAGCCGCAGGTAATTGAGATTTTAACCGCACTAAAGTATAACAACCCAACAGATTTACATTTGCCCAGGATGGAAGTGCCATACTATTTATAGGTGCATTTTCAATTGTTGGCAGGTAGCTTAAATCCTTTGTGGTAGCCAGTAATTCGCAGGCAGCCCAAAAAAATTCATCTTTAAAATTTCCATCGCCATAATCACCTGTCACAATTGCGGGCGAATAATGTTTGTTCAGCTCATTTTGTTCATAAACAATAGCAGGATTTGCTACTGACCATTTCCAGGCCAGTTTAGCCGCTGCCAAACAACTGTCGGCAAGGCCGGGAAATTGTTTTGGAAATTGTTTATAAATACGGTTTGCCTGCGCCATTACTGCTGCAAAATCCAGCGAAGCTGCGGTGCCTTTTTGTACCACATATCGTTTTGCAACAGCCGCTTCCGGCATTATCATAGCATCAAAGTTTGCATTGGTGCATTTATGGTAAACACCGCCATCTGTATCCTGCATGGTAAACATCCAATGCAGGTTGTACAATACTTCATTCAATATATCCGGCACCCCATTACCCGTTTCCGGAATATTGGTTTTCACTGTTTTAAAATAGGCATTAAAATCTTCATAACCACTAAGCATGGTGCCCATAGTTATACCCGAGTTTACAATGTATTTATTGTAATCGCCGGCATCGTACCACCCGCCCGGAGTGGCTATTGTACTATTGGCTTCCCTGGCAGTAGTGGCAGCTGAGGTATGAATAAAGACAGTTGTATCGGGATGCCCCTCCTTTCTTGCCCAAATCCCTGCAAATCTTTTTTCCAATGGCATGGAAGCCCTTTGAAAATAATATGCTTTTATAGCTGCTTTAGCTATAGCTGAATAGATATTTTTGCCAATGACAAAAGCAGCCGAATACCCAACCCCGGGTACAAAAAGGAGGTAATTGCCGGGCTTTTTTAAATTGTTGAAATTTGCCTTTTGAGTAATGGTAGCAGAATAGAGCGATTGTATGGGCTTGCCTAATATGCCTTTAAAAACAGTGTCTTTTTTATTGGCTGATAGTACAAAAAAACTATTGGCAGCAGATGCATTCACTACTATTGCGGCCTTGGACGCATTGGTAAAATAACCAACCTGGTTTAGTGTAATTTGTTTAGCGGTTTGCGCAGCGGATAATAGCCCTGAGAGCGAAAATATAACCGCTATACTATTTTTTAGATATATTTTCATAAGCAGAAAAATGAAATAGCAACCGGCTATATTATACTAAAATTTTTACCTGTAAATATAATTGATAAAAAGCTTTTGATTTAATGCATTTATATCATTTTGTAGCATAATTTAACGTGGATATTTAATAACCGGTTACGAGTGAATGTAGTAGATACTGCCTGCTACATCCGTATAAGTTTTTACTGTTGAAAGTAGAAAAAGCAGATTGGTAAAGGTAATTTCAGACAAACAAAAATAGTATGGTGCCAATTTAGTTGAAACTGGCTTTTAAGACCGCTTCAGCAGTCCATTATTTTCCATCCAATTTTTACAACGATCCATCCACAATTCTTTTGGGTTAATTAATTTCATTCCAAAACCATGACCACCATTTTGATAAATATGCATTTCGGCAGGAACTTTATGTTGGATCAAAGCAGTATAAAATACCAGGCTATTTTGTACTTTAACCCCTTCATCATCACTTGCATGCACTAAAAAAGCCGGGGGCGTTTCATTGGTTACCTGTAATTCATTGCTGTATTCAACCACTTGTTGTGGCGTGGGGTTTTTGCTTATCAATTGCCCGCGCGAATTTTGATGACCAATACTATCTGAAAAGCTGATTACCGGATAAATTAGTAACATAAAATCAGGGCGCAGACTGCAATTATCCGGATTTGGAATTACGGCTTTATTAAAATGTGTACCTGCAGTAGCGGCTAAATGTCCACCGGCCGAAAACCCCATGATGCCTATTTTATGCGGATCAATATTAAAATCTTTTGCCCCTTCTCTAACAATTCGGATGGCTTCCTGTGCATCTTGCAGCGGACCGATAGACGGATCAATCATTGTTGCCGGATTGGGAATACGGTATTTTAATACAAAGGCTGCAACACCCATTTCTGCAAATTTTTTAGCTACGTCTGTTCCTTCATGACCTGCTGCTACCATAATGTAGCTTCCGCCGGGGCAAATAATTACTGCTGTACCCGTTGCTTTATCTTTTGCAGGCAGATAAATCGCCAATGTTGGAATAGATATCTTGGTAATTTTAGTGATGCCGTTTGTAATTTCTGTATGTTCTTCATCAACAGATGGAATGCTGTTTGGAATAGCTTGTTTATATAGCGGTATTGTGGTTTGCGACATTGAATAAATTGGGACAAAATGAAATAAAATTAGTAACAACAAAACCCTGTTGACCATACACCTGATTTTTATACAAAAGCCACAAAATGAAAAGTGTAGATTTTAAATTTTGTGGCTGTTGTTTATTATTAAAAGAAACTAAAAACTATGTAGCCCAGGCTTTATCTCCTTTTTTGTATGGATATGCACCATCAAATTTACCGGGAACTGCAATATAGCGTAAAGCTTTTGTTGCACCTTCTTTAGAAGTAAAATAACCAAATAAAGTTAACTGTTTCATCATGGTAAAATAATGATTGGCGTCTTCTTTCTTTTTAGTTTTTTGGTATTCTTTTGCTTCTTTATCCAGAGCAGTAAGTAAAGTGGTGCGCTGTTCAGGAGTAGCTTCCATAAATGATTTACCATTGGCTTTTTTACTGGCTTCTTCTAATTTACCAATGCCTTCATGAAATATTTTTTGGTCCTTATCTTCATAAGTATCATTTACCATTACTACCATTAATTGGCCAACTTTAGCTTCTTTTGCACCGGGTGTTTTAGTTGCCGGTAAAATGGTTTCTGCCACTTCATCCAAAAATGCGGTGTCGGCATCGCTAAATTTAGCGCCGCCATAGGTTGGTCCTGTTTTGCAACCGGTTAGTATTTCACCACCAATGAATACGCCGCCGGTTAAAGCTGCAATCATTTTTAACAATTCTCTTCTTTCCATATTGATAGTTTTTATATGCTTATTAATATTAAATATTTCCTTTTTTTAATTCTGATACTGCAAAATCAACTGCCCTTGCGGTGAGCGCCATATAGGTAAGCGATGGGTTTTGGCAGGCAGAAGAAACCATACAGGCACCATCTGTTACAAAAACATTTTTACAATCCCAAACCTGGTTGTGTTTATTTAAAACCGAAGTTTTGGGATCATTTCCCATCCTTGCCGTTCCCATTTCGTGTATGCCGTGGCCCATTGCGTGGCCCGAGTCGTAAGTGCTAACATTTTTTACACCGGCTCCTTCAAACATGGCCACAAGATCGCTCACCATATCTTTCCGCATCTTTTTTTCATTGTCTTTTAATTCCGCATCCATACTTAATACCGGCAGCCCCCATTTATCTTTAACGGTTTTATCGAGTGATATTTTATTTTCGTGGTAGGGTAATATTTCTCCAAATGCGGTAGCCCCAATGGTCCAGGTACCGGGTTCTGTCAAAGCTTCCTTAAAATTACCCCCTATATTTAACTCGGCAATTTCCCTGCTCCACCCTTGTCTTGAAGCACCGCCCTGGTAACCAAAACCGCGCAGGTAATCTCTTTTATCACCGTACAAATTAGCAAAACGGGTTATATAAAAACCATTGGCCCGCCTGCCAAATATCGTTTCATTTTCATACCCTTCTACCGTACCCGAAGCACCAAGATTATAGTGATGATCCATTATATTATGCCCTAATTCGCCACTGCTGCTGCCCAAACCATCTTTCCAAACATCGGTAGCTGTGTTCATTAAAACCCAGGCCGAATTTAAAGTAGATGCATTTAAAAACACTATCTTACTATAAAATTCATAGGTTTTATTGGTCTCAGCATCCAATACTTCAACGCCTTTGGCCTTTTTTGTATCCTTATCGTAAATAATTTTGGTTACGATACTAAATGGCCGGACGGTAAGATTACCGGTTGCAACTGCGGCAGGTAAGGTAGAGGATTGGGTGCTGAAATAGCCGCCAAAAGGACAACCTTCCCAACAACGGTTTCTAAATTGGCACTCGGTTCTGCCCGGAATGGGTGCAGTTAAATTTGCAGTACGACCAATAATCATGTGGCGATTTTTAAACTGCGCTTTTATTCTTGCAGCAACATCTTTTTCTACAATATTTAAATCCATTGGTGGTAAAAAATGTCCATCCGGTAAATGTGCCAATCCTTCCATACTGCCACTGATGCCGGCGAATTTTTCTACATAATCGTACCAGGG
>JAYTHI010000106.1:0-5821 GCA_043732685.1 Ferruginibacter sp.
TAATTGATAACGGTATCATCACAGCAATGCTCTCTTTCTTTTTTAACTGCTTTACCAAGCAGGAGGGCAAATGGATTAAAAAGTAAAACCATTTCAACAAAAGATTGCAGGATATTTATAAGAAAATCATTTCTTTTTATATGTGCTATTTCATGCGTTATTACAGCTGTTGCTTGCTCAACCGTTAAATTATTCATGATTGCAAATGGTAATAATATTATTGGTTTTAAAAAACCAATAACAGAAGGTACCTCAATAAAGGTGGACATTTTAACCGTTATATTATTTTTTATTCCTAAAACTTCAGCCGTTTTATTAGCAAAATCCTGAAGCAGTTTAGGAGCTTCTATTAATCCATTTGTCCTGATAAAATTTAAATGTAATAATTGAATTATATATTTTGACACAAAAAATGTCAACACCACACAATAAATTAATGCTAAATATGGAAAAATGATGTCGGACTGTTTAAAGAAAATAGATACGCTACCGGTAAGCAATGGAGTAGTTTTTGCATCAGGAGATAAATTAGTAAGCAGGGAAATTATAAAACATAAAAAAGATAGGAATAAAAAACTGAGGCTACAATAATATTTTAAACCGGCGTTTAAATTTTTATTTGCTTTAATTATAGCCAAATAAAGCAGCCATAAAATACCTGATTGCCATAAATTATTTATGATGGCCCAACCCAGGGTGCGTAAAAAATAAGCATTCTCAAAAAGGCTTACCTGCATGTTATTAATTTGATTACAAACTGTTTAAATAATTCTTTATTTCCTGCAATTCTTCTTTTGATGTGGTGTGATTACCAAGGGCTTGCATTACTAATTTTGCCGGGGAGCCTGAAAATAAGGTATTGATCATCTTGCTTAAAAATAAATCCTGTGTTTTTTCTTTTGTTACTACCGGTTGATATATATGCGTTTTGTTACTGGCATCTCTAATAACCAAACCTTTTTCAAACATTATTTGCATTAATTTTAAGGTGGTAGTATATCCGGCGTCTTTCAACTTAATTAATTCTTCATGCACTTCTCTAACGGTGGCTGATTTTTTTTGCCACAATACCTGTAAAATTTCCAACTCTCCCTCTGTAGGTTTATTATTTTTTATTAATGTCATAATACGATTTTTTTCGTACGTAAATATAAAATAAATTTTTTTAATAAAACCTAAATTTTTTTTAGGGTTTTATTTTAATTATTACACATTAAAATACGCTTTGTGCAACAACTATTTACTTCGTTTTATCCAAATAAGTAATTAAAATAAAATCCTAATCAGTCCTCCAAAAAAAATATTTTTTTGAATTTTGGTCATAGTTCGCAAAGGCATAAAGCGTCTCCACTTTCTTTATTTGTAAAAGAAACAAACGAAAGTAATGGCTGCTTCTAAAAGGAAGTATTTTAAAAAAAAGGCTGGAATAAATTCACGCCGGAATAGGTAGGAAGAGGAACAATTTTTTAAAAATTATTTGGGCTCAGGCTGCCTTAATTTCTTATCGCTTGATTTTGAAATTTCCGAAACTTTTTAGCAGAGACCGTTAATACAAGGTAATATAGAACTGTTTTATCAGGCATATAATTATAAAAAAAAATATTTGTGCACCAAAGATTCAGGCTGATTCTGCAATCAATAATAGAAGCTGTAAAAGTATTTTACTTTTTTCAGACACTATATAATTAAGCTAAAAAAATATTGAAATTAATAGGTTTACACCAGTTGATTCAATTGGGAGTTTCTTTTAAAAGACCCTGCAATAAAGGCTTTCAGGTTTTATTGCCAATACTGATTAACCTGTAATTATTTACTGCTTAAAATTAAAAACCTTATAAAATACAACACCCTGATGAAGGATCACCAGGGTGTTGTATTGCTTATAAAATTATCTGTTCTACAGAAAGAATACCTGATCAATGATGATCAATTACCTTTTTATGGTTGAATTTTAATAGTTTTTTGATCGGCACTGGTGTGTTCACCACTCATATATTTTAAAGTTTCCATTTGCGCTTTGCGGTTGGCAACAATTTTATCGTGGTGCATAACGGCAAGTGTTGGTGCAATAACCAAAGAAACAATGCTCATCAGTTTAATTAAAATGTTCATTGACGGTCCGGAAGTATCTTTAAAAGGATCACCTACTGTATCACCGGTAACAGATGCTTTGTGAGGATCAGATTTTTTATAATACATGGTACCATTGATGTCCACACCTTTTTCGAAAGATTTTTTGGCATTATCCCATGCACCACCGGCATTATTTTGAAATATTCCCATCAAAACACCGCAAACAGTAGCACCTGCTAAAAAACCACCCAATACTTCCGGTCCAAATACAAAACCAATAAACAAAGGTGTTAATAAAGCAATAGCACCGGGCAACATCATCTTTTTTAGCGAAGCTTCTGTTGAAATGGCCACACATTTGTCATATTCCGGTTTGCCTGTTCCTTCCATAATTCCGGGGATGGTACGAAACTGGCGACGAACTTCTTCTACCATTGCCATAGCAGCTTCGCCAACGGCGCGTATTGCAAGGGAAGAAAAAATAAATGGAATCATACCACCTACAAATAGACCGGCCAAAACATCAGCATGATAAATATCGATTCCATCAATACCTGCAATGCCAACAAAGGCAGCAAATAAGGCAAGGGCAGTTAATGCAGCGGATGCAATGGCGAAACCCTTTCCACTGGCGGCTGTTGTGTTACCAACGGCATCAAGTATATCGGTTTTTTCACGAACATCAGCAGGTAATTCACTCATTTCGGCAATACCACCTGCGTTATCTGCAATTGGTCCAAATGCATCAATCGCCAATTGCATGGCAGTAGTTGCCATCATACCGGCGGCTGCAATTGCCACTCCATATAAACCTGCGCAGGCAAAAGATCCATAGATACCGGCAGCTAAAACTATAATTGGTAAAAGTGTACTTTCCATACCAACTGCAAGTCCGCCAATAATATTGGTAGCATGGCCTGTAG
Organism: Ferruginibacter sp.; assembly: GCA_043732685.1. Lineage (GTDB taxonomy): Bacteria > Bacteroidota > Bacteroidia > Chitinophagales > Chitinophagaceae > Ferruginibacter. The sequence continues at coordinate 2,997 of JAYTHI010000106.1, forward strand.
CAGACTGGCGGATGATGCTAAGTACCGGGCGTTTACCCATGGCAGTATAATATTCTGTAATGATACTCATTAAAGCACCTACAGCTAAACCTACCATAATGGCGCCAAAAACACCATTTTTAGTAAATACATGATGGCGTAATTCCATCGAATCCGGCAATAGGTAATTAACTAAAAAGTAGCAGCCGATAGCGGTTAAAACCATTGATCCCCAGTTGCCCATGTTTAGTGCATTCTGAACTTTATGTGTACTTAAACCTGCATTTTCGGATATTCTAACGAAGAAAGTGCCAATAATTGAAAAAATAATTCCCATGGCTGCAATCAGCATGGGTAAAAGAATAGGGGACAGGCCGCCAAATGCATCGCCCGGGGCAGAAGTTTCTCTACCCAATACCATGGTGGCTAAAACAGTTGCTACATAACTACCAAATAAATCGGCACCCATACCTGCAACATCACCTACATTATCGCCCACATTATCAGCAATAGTTGCAGGGTTACGAGGATCATCTTCCGGAATTCCGGCTTCTACTTTACCTACTAAATCTGCTCCAACATCTGCAGCCTTGGTATAAATACCTCCGCCAACGCGCGCAAATAACGCAATCGATTCTGCCCCTAAAGAAAAGCCAGTTAATATTTCAATTGCTTTTTCAAGCGCCAAACGGTATTGTTCAGAACCGGTAGGATAACCGGAAACAAATGTCATATATAATATGATAAATAAAGTGCCTAGTCCGAGTACAGCTAAACCTGCAACACCCATTCCCATAACACTACCACCTGTAAAGGAAACTGAAAGTGCTTTACTTAGGCTCGTACGGGCAGCTTGTGCAGTACGTACATTAGCCTTGGTGGCTACTCTCATCCCAACAAAACCGGCCAATGCACTAAAAAATGCACCTAAAATAAATGCAAGTGCAATACTCCAGTGGCTATTGGCATTACTATAACCCATATACCCTAACAACAAGGCACCTATAATAACAAAATAGGTTAAAATTTTGTATTCGGCTTTTAGAAAAGCCATGGCACCTTCGGCAATATAGGTACTGATTTCTTTCATACGGTCGTTGCCGGCATCTTGTTTAGATACCCATGCAAACTTAATAAACGTGTACAAAAGGCCAACAATGCCCAGTGCAGGAACTACGTAAAACAATCTGTCCATAAATAATAAATTAAAAAATTAGGTGGGCAAAAATAGGGGAATTGATTCAGAAACTGTTAAAAAAACAGTCTTTATCGCAAAGCTTGCTTATTATAGGTAAACCTGTTAGTTAGCTTTGCGATTGCGAAGAAAAATAGGCTGCCTGCTATAAACTCTGACACATTATATCCGCAATTTATATGCAGGGCTTTCTACCCAAATAGTGTTGGGTTCATAAAAGGGTAGGGCATAAAATGATAAGGACATTTCCTGCTACAATATAAAGAGAATAATAAAAGGATATAGCAGGCAATTGGTTGATTTTTCATTTCAAACATTGTTTGTTCGCTGCTACTAACCAGTAAAAAATATCGACTTAGACATATTTAATGCAGTTATAATAATATTTTTATTACCGGAGGATGATTATTTATCCCACAAAATTAGTTGACTTTAAAATTTAGTTATCGTATACAAAATTTATTAATTTATAATCACTAATTTATGAGATATAGTTATTCAATGATTAAAATTTAACAACTATGTTTTTAAGATTTAAACTAATTGTATTAATTTTCGTTTCAATTATTAAACTTAAAATAATATTATGAAAAAATTATTGATTGCCATTTGTATGATGTTAGGTTTTGCAGGTATGGCCACTGCTCAATCAGCAGCACCAGCCACAAAAACAACAACAACTACTACCACTGCTGCAAAACCTGGTAAAGTTGTTAAAATGAACAAAACCACTAAATCGGTTGCAACAACTGGTTTAAAAGCAGATGGAACACCGGATATGCGTTTAAAAGAAAACAAAGCCAAAGCAGTGGCGCCCGTAACAGGACCAACCAAAAAAGATGGTACGCCTGATATGCGTTATAAAAGTAATAAAACAAAAAAAACAAGCACCAAATAAACTTAAATTATTTGAATTGACACCTGGTTTAATAGCCGGGTGTTTTTTATGTCCTAACTTTTTTAATACTGCAATATCAAAGCCGCATCCTTATTGATAGCGGGTTTCAATAGTAATATTTTTAAACCATCTTTCCTGGAAAATCTAATTTATATAAATTTCCCCCTGATAGAAAAAGAGCTTTCTGTTTTAGTTTTTTAAGTATTTCCCACTTAAAGTTTATTTACAGCTGTTTATTTAATTTTTTTTCTATCTATATTCAGGAAGTCTGCTTCATTTCTGCTGAACTATGCAGTATAGCAGCAATTATTACAAATTTTGGTAGCTATTATCAACCCGTTATTAAAATACAAATTGTTAGGATTAGGTAGGTCATTCGCAAAACTGTTATTTAAGCTGTTTTTACTTTGTAAAATGTAGCGCTTTAAATAACATAACTGTCATTAAGTAACCTTGGTTAACATTCAAAAAACCGACTATTTCTTAAGCGTTATAATTTGTAAGTCGTATTTTTTGAATTCAGCACCAGTTTTTGGCTGCATACCCTTCGCCTCCACAGCCGGCGGGCTGCGTAACTGCAACGCCGCTCATTGTCTTCTTTCAAAAAAATAACTGCGCATTTTTTATTTAATCCCGCCCATGGCAGACCTAACCTAATGTGGCGGCATATGCAATTACCGGTGTTTTTAAAGGCAGTCTGCGAAGGGCATCATTTATTGAAAATGTATAATTTGAATTGATAAAATCTAAAAA
>JAYTHI010000107.1:0-1664 GCA_043732685.1 Ferruginibacter sp.
CCTTGTTTGTAATACGTTAATGGATAAAATACCACTAATAAGCCGGTAATAATTGCTGCAGCTAAAGTTGGGACCGCTAATTTTTTAATGGTATTCCCAATGGGAGTTGTTCGGTATTTTAAATATTGAGTAATGGCAGTTAATAATCCAATTATTATGGCTACCAAAACAATTACTTTATTGTAACTAAATTCCGGATCTTCCGGGGGAGCCAGTTTAGTTCCAAATACAGAATTGATAACCGGTAAGGAGGTTTTCGCAATAATAAACATGGCTGATAAAAAGAAAACCAAAGAGCCAATAAACATCCAAAACTCCCTGGAATTGGTTGTTTCTTCTTTTTGAAGTGCCGGAATTTTTTTAATATTTACAATAAATAACGTGAAAGATGCAATCGTAAAAAATCCGAGAAAGGCGAGTATCAAAACATTCATTGCCTTACCAGCCTCAGTAAAAGCGTGTACAGAGGTATCGCCTAAAATACCGGTTCTTGTTAAAAAAGTAGAGTACAATACAAATACAAAACTAAGTATTGCAAATAAATAACTTGCTCTTAAGGAATGCCCTGTTGCTTTGTAAACCACCATGGTGTGTAAACCCGCAATTAAAATTAACCAGGGAACCAGGGAAGCATTTTCAACCGGATCCCAGGCCCAATATCCTCCAAAAGATAAAGATTCATAAGCCCATTTTCCACCCATCATAATACCTACTCCCAATACGGCTGCACTAAATAAAGTGTAAGGTATAGCCGGCTTTACCCAGTCTCCAAAACGTTTAGTCTGCATACCTGCATAAGCAAATCCAAAAGGAATTATGGTAGAAGCAAAACCCAAAAATAAAACGGGGGGATGAATAACCATCCAATAATTTCGCAGTAAAACGTTTAAACCAACGCCATCTTTTATCAAACTTAAATAATCTGTCCGGCCAAAAATTGGACCGTTAATTTCGTTTCTTGTCAGCACAAACGGGCTATTACCTATCTTGGTACCAAAAATATAAACACCCATGATCATCATAGCTAAAAATACCTGGGCAAGGGCTACAACAGTCATAACAGGGGCTTCCCATTCTTTAGATCTTTTTATAACAACCAATCCCAGTATGCAATGCCAGATTGTCCATAATAAAAAGCTACCACTTTGATCTTCCCAAATACAAGCCAGCAGGTATTTAAATTCCAACTCTTTGGAGGTATGTTTGTATGCATACAAATATTCCAAATAATGGTGAGAACAGATGTAAAAAATACAGGTAAAAATGGTAAATACTGAAACTACCTCAACATAAAAACTTATTCTGGCAAAATTTATCCAGGATAATTTTTCGGCCTCATTTGTTTTGCGCGAGGCTAAAAAATAGGCAATTGTTGCAAGCAGTGATGCTGTAAAAGCGATTAATACAAATAGATGTCCCAGGGTTCCGATCCACAAATGTTCTCCGTCAAATTGCATGTGTACTTTGTTTTTTCTTTAAATTGGATAAGGTGCATAAAAATTACTGTGCCTTTGTAATTTTGCATTACGGATCAACAGGTTTTAATTTCAATAAATTATTACAGCAGATTTATCTTTCTGCAACAATCGTTTTCTCCAATACTTTTTTATCGTCTTTGTATTTGCTGGGACATTTTAACAATATATCACTACATTCAAAAACAT
>JAYTHI010000108.1:0-1664 GCA_043732685.1 Ferruginibacter sp.
TAAATATGCCATACTCAAACAAGCTACTGACAATTTATTAATGTATTTAGCCACGCCTACCTTTTGGTGCCAACCAACACTTAAACTAAAAAACATACAATTTATTCAAGAAGATGCTAAGGGTAAAATATTAAATACTTCTTCCTAAATAGCCTTTATTTTATATAAAACTGCATTAGGATTAATACAATCAAAATGGCAATTACGCTTCTTCCTGAAAAACCAATGATTATTGCATTACTCTCTATCTGATAGCAGGACTAGCCATAAAGGATAAATAATTAAATAAATTAAGCAATTTATATTATTGTATTTAATCTTGGATACAGCAAACAATTAGGAAAATTTTGTATTATACAATTGATTTTAACATACTTAATTATATTATTAAGTGACAAATTCATATAAATCAAAAATGAAACAATTTCGCTTTAAAAAAGTCTTAAGAATTTCTTTATTTTCCTCTTTAGCTTTTGCAATGGTAATTGCAGGGTGTAAAAAAACCGATCAGAATTTACGGGTAGCTTCAACAGATTTGGAAAATTATTCGCAGGTAAATTTAATTGCAAACAAACCAATCTACAATGCAGTAAGGGTAGACTCATTATTGCAGGATGCTTATGGCATTGCATTTAGTCCTGCGGGCAATATCTGGATAAGTTCCCAGGTAAGTGGATTTAGTTTTGTTGAAGATAAAGAGGGTAACGAAACACATTGTAAAGTTGCCATTCCGTCACCTTCATCTGCATACGGTGGAGGAGCAATTACAGGTATTGTTTTTAATGGTACAAATGATTTTGTATTACCAAATAATGGGCCGGCTAAATTTATTTTTGCAGGGGCTGATGGTATCATCTCAGGTTGGAATCCGGCTAATAAAAATCTGGCTGTTACCGTTATTAATAATGCAGCTACCGCAGCTTATAACGGCATCACAACTGCCTCCAATAATTGGGTAAATTATATATACGCCGCAAATATTAAAGCAGGTACCGTTGATGTGTTTGATACTAAATTTAATCTTACAAACATTGCGCTTAAAGATGCCTCTTTACCAGTAGATTATTCACCCTTTGACATTAAGGAAATTGATGGTAAAATATTTGTTTTGTATGCCAAGGTTGATGCTAACCGCAATCAAATGATTGGTGCCGGTTTTGGTATTATAAACATATTTAAAACAGACGGGAGTTTTGTAAAACGGTTTGTGAGTAATGGTGAATTAAATGCACCCTGGGGTATAACAAAAGCACCTAATAGCTTTTTTGGTGCTTCAATGAATGCAGATTCAAACAGGATACTGGTCGGTAATTTTGGAGACGGTCATATAAATGTTTATAGTGCTGAAGGAATGTTTATGGGTGCTTTAAAAGCTAAAGGTAAAACGCTTGTAATTGATGGCTTGTGGGGATTGTCTTTTGCTCCTGTAACCGCCACTGCCATTGATCCGAATAGATTATATTTTGAAGCTGGTCCGAAAAATGAAACAGATGGTATATTCGGCTATATTAAAAAATAAAGGGTAAAAGCCTGTAGTTTTTTAAATGTAGCAGGTATAATTTATCATAAATAATTTTTTGCAGGATCATAAGGATATTATTGTGCCAGTTTAAATTAATTGCAGCATCAGTAAAATATGTATAGGTTTTTGTTAATTTATTTAT
>JAYTHI010000109.1:0-16859 GCA_043732685.1 Ferruginibacter sp.
GTGGATAGCATGAATCCTGAATTGGATAAAGCGGGCAGGGTAGCTGATTTTATTGAATTAGGAGAGCTAATGTGTAAAGATGCTTTAAACAGAAACGAAAGTTGCGGTGGTCATTTTAGGGAAGAATCTCAAACAGAGGATGGAGAAGCTAAACGTGATGATGTTAATTTTAGTTATGTAGCTGCATGGGAGTACAAAGGAGACAGTGATTGGCAGATTAATAAAGAACCGTTGAATTTTGAAATTGTTAAGCCTACACAGAGAAGTTATAAATAATTTTGAATTAAGGTGGTATTGATTATTAAGCCGCTATAATAATTTTAAGGTCAGTAATAGTTAAAACTAGAAATCAAGCTTAAATTATAAAAAAATTAAAAATCAGTACTAAAGAAATACAATAGCCAATATTAGATATAAACAGACCGTAAAATATTTAAGTAAAAAAAAGTTCTATGGACCATTACAACATGAATCTGACGTTAAAAGTTTGGCGTCAAAAAAATAAAAAAACATCCGGTAATTTTAATACCTATGATGTAAAAGATATATCTTCTGAAATGTCTTTTTTAGAAATGTTTGATGTTTTAAACGAACAGTTAATTAGGGAAGACAAGGATCCGATTGCCTTTGATCATGATTGTAGGGAGGGTATTTGTGGCTCCTGCAGTATGTACATAAATGGAGAAGCACATGGTCCATGGCAACAGAATACAACTTGTCAGTTGCACATGCGGGCATTTAAAGATGGTGATACCATTGTTGTAGAACCCTGGCGCAGCAAGGCTTTTCCGGTAATAAAAGATTTAATTGTTGATAGAAGTGCCTTTGACCGCATCATTCAGGCAGGCGGATATATTTCGGTAAATACCGGAAATGCACAGGACGCCAATTCATTGCCTATTGATAAAAAAAATGCGGACGATGCATTTATGTCAGCCGCCTGTATTGGCTGCGGGGCATGCGTTGCAACATGTGTTAACGGAAGTGCGATGTTATTTGTAAGTGCAAAAGTTAACCAATTAGCACAATTGCCGCAAGGTCAGCCCGAAAGAGAATCAAGGGTATTAAATATGGTGGCTCAAATGGATAAAGAAATGTTTGGTAACTGTACCAATACTTATGCCTGTGAAGTGGAATGTCCAAAAGGTATTTCAGTAAGCAATATTGCCCGGCTTAATAGAGAATATCTTGGAGCCGGCATGTCTACTGAAGATTAAATATTTAATAAAAATACAATACATTAAACCCTCTTTTTTGGAGGGTTTTATATTTTATGGTCTTTTTTATTTTTTTTCTGCAGCGTCTTTACTTAAACTTTCAGCAAACTAATTTCATTTTACGGGTAAATTATTTCGACAAAATTTATTTAATATTAAATTTAGTAACCTCCTTTACTGAACGCTATTAAGATCAAAATAAAACTTTTATTTGTATAAATATTTCATCGGTAAATTTAAGTACACAGTATGCAGTTAAAATATAAAGAATACAATCTTCCTTTTCACTATCCCTTTACTATTTCAAAAGGTACTAAAACACAGCAGCCAACCCTAATTGTTGAGTTGGAATATTTTGGAATTAAAGGCTACGGCGAGGCGCCTGCGATCAATTATTATAATATTACGGTAGAAAAAATGATAGCCGATCTGGAAAGAAAAAAAATGTTTGTGGAGAAATTCTCCTTTTCAGATCCCGAACGATACTGGCATTATTTACACCATCTTTTTCCGGTAAATCCATTTTTAGTCTGTGCCCTGGATATAGCAGGATGGGATTTATATGCTAAATTAAAAGGACGTCAAATAAAAGATATCTGGGGTTTGGATATTGCAAATACACCTGTAACGGATTATACTATTGGCATTGATTCCATCGAAAAAATGGTGGAAAAAATGTTGCAAAAACCATGGCCGGTCTATAAGATAAAAGTAGGTGTTCCCGGAGATATAGAAATGGTGCAGGAGTTGCGAAAACATACCGATGCTATTTTTAGGGTAGACGCCAATGCTGGATGGACACTTGAAGAAGCAATGATAAAAATACCTTTGTTAAAAGATTTGGGTGTTCAATTGGTGGAACAGCCCCTGCAAAAAGACAATTGGGAAGAGATGAAGATATTATATGAAGCTTCGCCTTTGCCCTTATTTGCCGACGAAAGTTGTGTTGCGGAAGCTGATGTTGCAAAATGCAAAGACCATTTTCACGGTATTAATATTAAACTTACAAAATGCAGTGGCATTACACCGGCCCGCAGAATGATTACCCAGGCAAGGCTGCTCAACCTGCAGGTAATGATTGGCTGTATGAATGAAACTTCGGTAGGTTCGGCAGCAATTGCACAATTGGCCCCCCAGGCAGACTTTCTCGATATGGACGGACCATTATTGCTGGCAGAAGATATTGCAAAGGGAAATACCTTTGATAATGGCAAAATTATTTATACCGGTTTACCGGGATTAGGCTTTGATATAGCAGCTTTCTAAATTTTATTTGGTAAAATAATTTATCACCCTTTACTTTGCAGCATAAATGAATAAAACAATTCACATACATCATCATCATCAGTTACCAAACGGTAAGTAATGTTGATTGGTATGTGCTAAACATATTTTCAAAGGGCTTACTCAAAAGGTAGGCCCTTTTTATTTTTACCATCGTTACAAACAAATTAAATCCGCAAATAAAAATTATAAAATGCTAAAAATTGCTATTCAAAAATCCGGACGATTATACGAGGATTCTATCAAACTTTTAAAAGAGTGTGGTATAGAATTGAACAACGGAAACAAACAATTAAAGGCAGCTGCCATTAACTTTCCGATTGAAGTATTTTTTTTAAGGGATGATGATATTCCTCAGTATGTGTATGATGGCGTTGCGAATATTGGTATTGTTGGTGAAAATGTTTTGTTGGAAACCGCAAAGGATATTGACCTTGTATACAGGTTGGGTTTTGGTAAATGCAGGTTAAGTCTGGCCGTGCCTAAAACCATTCATTATAATACCATTAAAGATTTGGAAGGCCTTAAAATTGCCACTTCCTATGCTACTATTCTACAGAATTATTTGACAAAAAATAATATTACTGCCGAAATTCATGAGATAAGCGGATCGGTAGAGATAGCTCCCGGTATAGGTTTAGCCGATGCTATCTGCGATTTGGTTAGCAGTGGAAGTACCCTTTTTACCAATGGTTTAAAAGAGGTTGAAGTAATATTACAATCAGAGGCGGTACTAACAGCCAACAAACAATTGTCGCTTGAAAATAAAGAAATTCTAGCTAAATTATTGTTGAGGATAAATGCTGTAAAAACGGCAAAAAATAATAAATATATTTTATTAAATGCACCCAATCACCAACTTACTAATATCTGTGGCTTGTTGCCCGGTATGAAAAGTCCGACAATTGTATCGCTTGCAGAAGAAGGATGGAGCAGCGTAGCTAGTGTGGTTAATGAAAATGATTTTTGGGAAGTGATAGAAAGTTTAAAGGGTTTTGGTGCCGAAGGAATCATTGTTTTACCGATTGAAAAAATGATCGTTTAAAACTTTTAGGAGTGGGTTTTGTAGTGTTCGCAGTTCATTAAATTATTCTATTTAATGACAACAATTTATTTTATACCAATGCAAAATATTTTTACAGATCCATTGCAAACACAATGGAAAGAAATTTTAAAACGCCCTGCTTTTGATAGTAAAATATTAGAAACGGTCGTAAAACCCATCCTGCTGGAAGTACAGCAAAATGGTGATGAGGCTATTAAAAAGTATGCAGAAAAATTTGATGGTGTACAACTTACTGAATTAAAAGTAACTGCCACTGAATTTGAGGAGGCCGCTCTTTTAGTAAATGCTGAATTAAAACTTGCCATCGATATTGCGCGTCAAAATATTACTAAATTTCATACCGCTCAAAAAGAAAATTTTGAACCTGTTGAAACCATGGAAGGCGTAAATTGCTGGCGCAAGTCAATTGCCATTCAAAAGGTTGGATTATATATTCCGGGAGGTACGGCACCCTTATTTTCTACCTTGCTGATGCTTGGTATACCTGCAGTGCTGGCGGGTTGTAACCAGATAATTGTTTGTACCCCTGCCGATAAACAGGGGAAAATTAATCCGGTTATATTGTATGTTGCACAGTTGCTAGGTTTAAAAAATATTTATAAAACCGGTGGTGCTCAAGCTATCGCTGCAATGGCTTACGGTACCCGGACCATACCCAGGGTATATAAAATTTTTGGCCCCGGAAATCAGTACGTAACCTGTGCCAAACAATTGGTTAATAAAGAAGGTGTGGCCATTGATATGCCTGCCGGCCCCAGCGAAGTGGCTGTTTATGCTGATGCCACCGCTAACCCCGATTTTGTGGCAGCCGATCTGCTTAGTCAGGCCGAACATGGTGTAGATAGTCAGGTTGTACTCGTAGCAACTACACCACAAATAGTAGCTGCAGTGGTAAAAGCTATTGCCTTGCAAGTGGAGGATTTACCAAGAAAAGAAATAGCGGCAAAAGCTTTATTAAATGCCCGGTTTATTGTAATGCAAAATGTTGATCAGGCATTTGAGTTATTAAACGAATATGCTGCAGAGCATTTAATAATTGCTGCTGATGACGCAATAAAATTGGCTGAAAAAGTGGTGAATGCGGGTAGTGTATTTCTTGGCCATTATTCACCTGAAAGTGTTGGTGATTATGCAGCAGGTACAAATCATACTTTACCTACAAACGGATATGCCAAAGCTTATAGCGGCGTATCCTTAGATAGCTTTGTAAAAAAAATAACCTATCAGCAACTAAGTAAAAAAGGAATTCAGCAAATTGGTCCGGCAGTACAAAAAATGGCTGCTGCCGAAGGATTGGAGGCACATAAGAATGCAGTAACAGTGCGTTTAGGAACAATTTAAAACCGGATTTTTGTTTTAATAAAGTAACAATTCTTAATAATTAATTATGCAATTTGATCTGGAAAATCTGGTAAGAGAAAATATTAAGTTATTAACGCCCTATTCCTCTGCCAGGCATGAGTTTACGGGTAAGGCTTCGGTATTTTTAGATGCCAACGAAAATGCTTACGGATCGCCATTGGCAGATAAATTTAACCGCTATCCCGATCCGTTACAATGGCAATTAAAATTTCAATTGGCAAGAATTAAAGGAGTACCTGCAGAAAATATTTTTATTGGTAATGGTAGTGATGAAGTGATTGATCTTGCCTTTCGAATTTTTTGTAACCCGAAAAATGACAATGTTATTGTTTGTCCGCCTACTTATGGCATGTACGAGGTAAGTGGCAATATCAATGATGTCAATATAAAGAAGGTTCCGCTTACCAGCGATTTTCAATTAGATGTAGCGGGTATATTAGCGGCGGTTGATGCACAGACAAAAATCCTTTTCATCTGTTCACCAAATAATCCCACAGGTAATAATATGGCGCGGGAATCGGTAGAAATACTGCTAAATAATTTTCCGGGAATTGTTATCATCGATGAAGCCTATATCAATTATTCAAAACAAAAAACCTTTATACAGGAACTTACAGAATACCCCAATTTAATTGTAATGCAAACCTTATCAAAGGCATGGGGTTTAGCGGCATTAAGACTGGGCCTATGTTACGCATCATTGGATATTATTGACCTGTTTAATAAAGTGAAACCGCCTTATAATATTAATGGGGCTTCTCAACAATTGGCTTTGGAAGCATTGCAAAATACTGATATTGTAAATGACTGGATTACAGCCTCCGTTCAACAAAAGGAATGGCTTATTCAGGAACTGAAAAAATGTAGCTTTGTAGATTTTATTTACCCCAGTGATGCCAACTTTTTTTTAGTAAAAGTTAAAGATGCCGCAGCTTTGTACAACTATTTATCGGCACATGAAATTGTGGTAAGAAACAGAAGTAAAGACCCAGGTTGTAATAATTGTTTGCGCATCACAATTGGTACTCCTCACGAGAATGAACAACTTATAAATTTATTAAAAAGCTATGGACAATAATTCTTCCCCAGTTATGGAAGCACAAACGGCATCAACCATTAAGGCAAAAAGGATCTTATTTATTGATCGTGATGGAACTTTAATTAAAGAGGCACCACCTACGTATCAATTGGATTCTTTTTCGAAATTGCAATTTTATCCCGACATGTTTTATTACATGCGTAAAATTGCAACCGAACTGGATTATGAATTGGTTATGGTAACCAACCAGGATGGATTGGGCACGGCAATTTTTCCGGAAGATAGTTTTTGGCCGCTGCAAAATTTTGTTATGACAAGTCTGATGGATGAAGCGATTAATTTTAGTGCTGTATTTATCGACAGATCATTTCCTGCCGAAAATTTACCTACCCGTAAGCCCGGTACCGCGATGCTTACCGGCTACATGAATAATCCGGGATACGATCTGCCCAATTCATTTGTAATCGGAGATAGAATTACAGATATGCAATTGGCTAAAAATTTACACTGCAAAGGAATATGGCTTAATATTGACCCTTCATTAGGAGCCGTGGAAATTAAAGATTCTGTCGAGCAGTTAAAACAAGATACCATTGTTTTAGATACACCGGATTGGAGTGCTATTTACGAATATTTAAAATTACCTCCACGAAAAATAATTCATCAACGCAATACAAATGAAACCAAAATTACGGTTGAAATTAATTTAGATGGAACAGGCGTTTCAGCAAATAAAACCGGCCTGGCATTTTTTGATCATATGCTTGATCAAATTGCAAGGCACGGCAATATCGACTTAAGTATTGTTTGCAAGGGAGATCTTGAAATTGATGAACACCATAGTATTGAGGATACGGGCATTGCGCTGGGAGAGGCCATTGCAATGGCATTGGGAAATAAAAGAGGTATGGAACGTTATGGATTTTTATTACCGATGGATGATTGTCTGGCACAGGTAGCACTTGATTTTGGTGGCCGTAACTGGATAGTTTGGGAAGCAAAATTTATAAGAGAAAAAATAGGTGAAATGCCTACGGAAATGTTTTACCATTTCTTTAAATCTTTTAGCGATGCCGCAAAATGTAATTTAAATATTAAGGCAGAAGGGGAGAATGAGCATCATAAAATTGAATCTATATTTAAGGCATTTGCCAAAGCAATAAAAATGGCGGTAAAGCGCGATATCAATAATAACAGTTTACCAACCACAAAGGGAGTACTTTAAAAAAATAACTTGTTATCTAAATAATTTATTAGTCAAAACTTTTCGGGAATAATTTATGGTAGCAATAATAAAATATAATTCAGGAAATGTACAAAGCGTTCAGTATGCCTTGCAGCGAATTGGCGTAGAATCTATTGTTACAGATGATATTGCAACAATTACCAACGCAGATAAAGTGATTTTCCCCGGTGTGGGGCATGCCCAATCCGCGATGCAAAATTTGCAAGAAAAAGGTTTGGATAAATTGATTGTTTCCTTAAAGCAACCTGTATTAGGAATTTGCCTCGGGCTGCAGTTACTTTGTAAATATTCTGAAGAAGGTAAAACCAATTGTTTAGGTATTTTTGATGCAGAAGTAAAGCTCTTTGCATCATCAGATTTAAAGGTTCCGCAAATTGGTTGGAATAATATTTATAAATACCGTTCGGTATTATTTAATGATGTTAACGAAGAAGCATTTGTTTATACCGTACACAGTTATTATGCATCTATTACCAACGAAACAACTGCAATAACAGACTATATTTTACCATATAGTGCAGCACTTGAAAAAGATAATTTTTATGCTGTACAATTTCATCCCGAAAAATCGGGTGCAATAGGAGAAATAATATTAAAAAACTTTATCCGGTTACTATGACAATTATCCCTGCAATAGATATTATAGATGGCAAATGCGTTCGCCTTACCAAGGGTGATTATGCACAACAAAAAGTATATAATAACAACCCTGTTGAAGTAGCTAAACAGTTTGCTGATGCGGGTTTAAAGCGCTTGCATATTGTAGATCTTGATGGTGCCAGGGCTGGTAAAATAATAAATATAGCGGTATTGGAAGCAATTGCAAAAGCAACTGATATGGTTATTGATTTTGGCGGTGGCATTAAAAATATTACCGATGTAAGTAATATTTTTAATGCAGGTGCCGCAATGGCTACCATTGGAAGCCTTGCTGTAAAGCGTCCCGAATTATTAGAGGAATGGCTGATGGAATTTGGAGCTGATAAATTTTTAATTGGTGCTGATGTTTTGGATGGTAAAATAAAAATAGGGGGGTGGCTGGAGGATAGCGGATTGGAAATATTTGATTTTATTGGTAAGATGCTCGGGCTTGGCGCTATCAATATCTTTTGTACCGATATATCAAAAGATGGGGCCATGGAAGGCCCTTCTATTGAATTGTATAAAACAATTATTGCACAGCATCCGGAAATAAATTTAATATCAAGCGGAGGCGTAACTACTATAGAAGATGTGGTGGAATTAGCGGCAATAGGCTGCAGCGGTGCCATTATTGGAAAGGCCATTTACGAAGGCAATATTACTTTACAACAATTATTAAGTATTAACTAATGCTCACAAAAAGAATAATTCCTTGTCTGGATATTAAAGAAGGAAGAACGGTTAAGGGAATTAATTTTGAGAATATCAGAGATGCCGGCGACCCTGTTGAACTGGCATTATTGTACTCTCAGCAGGGAGCTGATGAATTGGTATTTTTAGATATAACGGCCACCGTAGAGAAACGTAAAACGCTGATTGAACTTGTTAAAAGAGTTGCTGAAAATATAAATATTCCTTTTACTGTAGGTGGTGGAATCAGTTCGGTTGAAGATGTTGCAGTTTTGCTGCAATATGGTGCAGATAAGGTTTCCATCAATACTGCGGCCTTTAAAAATCCTGCATTAATTAAAGAATTAAGTAACCGGTTTGGCAGCCAATGTATTGTTTTGGCCATTGATACCAAGAAAGAAAGTGATGGAGAATGGTATGTTTATCTTAATGGGGGAAGAACAAAAACGGATACCAAAACAATTGATTGGGCAAGAGAAGCCGTTGCATTGGGTGCTGGTGAAATTTTACTTACTTCGATGAATAATGATGGTACCAAGGCTGGTTTTGCTGTAGACATAACCTTGCTTTTATCTACGCAACTTTCTGTTCCGGTAATTGCATCCGGAGGGGCCGGTACTATGCAACATTTTAAAGAAATTTTCGAAGACGGAAATGCTGATGCGGCACTGGCAGCAAGTATTTTTCATTATAAAGAAATTGAGATTCCTGCATTAAAAAATTATTTATCTACCCAAAAAATAGCCATAAGAATATGAGGATCGATTTTTTAAAATATGCAGATGGATTAGTTCCTGCCATTATTCAGGATGCTGTTACCAATAAAGTGCTGATGCTGGGCTTTATGAACCAGGAAGCGCTCGATAAAACCAGGGAATTAAAAAAGGTTACTTTTTATAGTCGTACCAAAAACCGCTTGTGGACAAAAGGAGAAGAAAGTGGTAATTTTTTACACCTGAAAGAAATTAAAATTGATTGTGATAATGATACGCTTTTGATTACAGTAACACCGGTTGGACCGGTTTGCCATACCGGAGCCGACACTTGTTTTAAAGAACAAAATGAATCGGATAATTTTTTATTCGACCTGGAAAAAATAATTATTGATAGAAAAAATAATCCTACAGAAACTTCTTATACTGCATCTTTATTTAAAAAGGGTATCAATAAAATTGCACAAAAAGTTGGAGAAGAAGCTATTGAATTGGTGATAGAGGCAAAAGATAACGATGACCATCTGTTTAAAGAAGAGGGAGCCGACCTGCTGTTTCATTACCTTATTTTACTGCAGGCAAAGGGGTTTGGACTACAGGATATTTTGGAGGTGCTTAAAGAAAGACACGTAAAAAAGTTATGAGTTATGAGTGATGATATATAAGTGTTTTACTGGATGAAGTATTGATTTTGTTGGAGGTGGAATTTAATATGTATATATAATTTTTGTATTTTTAAGTGATAATGCAACACCGGCAGTTTCACCAATGTAAAAACTCAAGTTGGTTACTGCACAAAAATTATAAAATAGGCTTCTGAAACTAAAACTATTTGTAGTGAAAAAAATCAGCAGAAAAGAATATCTAAAAGAATACAGTTTCTAATGCTGATAATGCTGTAGTCGCCATACAAAAAGGTAATTCCAAAGTTGGTTATGATATGGCAACCGACGTTACCAATAGAATCAACGAAGAATCTAATCGTTAATAACTTTTTGGTGTAAGAATTTTGTAAATGGCTAGTTTTTTTCGGACCATTTTTTTTACTAAAAAGATTTTTTTTAAATATTGATCATGAAAAATAATTTTTTAATAATTTCCTTATCCATCCTAATCTTTGCATCCTGTAAACAAACCGAAAATTATGCAGTAGAAATAGACTACACGGTGAGCGGTTTAAAAGGAGATTCAATTTTAACCAATAAACAGACTTACTTTACAGCTCCCAATGATTCGATGGCCTATTTAAAAGGAGCGCAGGATTTTGCAAATGCCCGCTTACAAAAGGTAGACACCACAGGAACACCAACTAAATTTTCCGTAAGAAATAAAAAGGGAGATCTTATTTTAAAACCAGTATTTACCAAATAAATTTATCCATCAAATCATTCATAAAATCCAATTACACCTACTTGCCCTCATTAATTATTATCCTAAATCAATAAATACAATAACCTAAAAATTAAATTTTATAAATTGTAACACTTATAATTCATAACTTATAGCTCATAACTTTCTACATGTCTCTCTATATCACCTCCCTAAACTCCGGCAGCAACGGTAATTGCTATTATATTGCTAATGAAACTGAAGCTGTATTGATAGATGCCGGTATAAGTTGTCGCGAAACTGAAAAGCGGATGCAATTGCTGGGTTTATCAATGCATAAAGTAAAGGCCATATTTATTTCGCACGAACATAGCGATCATATCAAAGGAGTTGAAAGCATTGCAGAAAAATATGAGCTTCCAGTTTACATCACCAACGCCACTGCGCAACGCGGTAGACTACACTTTAAAAAACATTTACTACATAATATAATTTCTAAAGAGCCAATAGCCATTGGTGGACTTACTGTTACTGCCTTTCCAAAATATCATGATGCTGCAGATCCGCATAGTTTTATAGTTACCGGCAATGGAATTACCATTGGTATTTTTACGGATATTGGAATTGCCTGCGACAATGTTAACCAGCATTTTAAACTTTGTCATGCAGCATTTTTAGAGGCTAATTACGATGAACATTTATTGGAACAAGGTAATTATCCAATCTTTTTAAAAAACCGCATTCGGGGTGGTGAAGGTCATTTATCCAATACACAGGCGCTGGAAATATTTAAATTGCATCGGGCTCCTTTTATGACACACCTTATACTTGCCCATTTATCAAAAGATAATAATTCAACGGAATTGGTGCAGCATTTATTTGAGCGTGTTGCAAACGGTATTCAAATTTTTGTTGCGTCAAGGTACCAGCAGACTGCCTTACACGAAATTCAACAAAACAATATAGTTATTCCAAATACTTTCGCAGCACAAAACCTGCCTTTGATCCGCAAAAAACTTTCCAATAAAAAAATTGTAAATAACAAACAGCTTAGTCTGTTTTAATTTATCGGTTACCAACAAACTTGCCTGATTACAGCAACCCCATTTAGAATTTAAATAATCCATTTTAAAAAAAGACTCGAAAAATTTAACTGATTCATTTGCAATTACTTATAATTTAAACTAAATATTGGCTTATAATTTGTTTTAACTTTTTGAAACAAAACCTAAAATTTATGAAGCGTTTAATCATGATTGTTGCAGTAGCTTTTTTTTTAGCATCTTGTGGCAGCGGTACAACAAGTACCAGTACTGAATCTACTTCAAGTGATAGTTCTTCCTCTAAAACAATTACGCCAACTCAAAATGGCGGAGGTGTTACAGGAGATGGTGCTGCTCCCGTAACCATGGATAGTACGAAGAAAAACCAAACTATTGTTACTCCCGCCAACGCAGATAGTGCGGGCAGTGTTAAAAGTCATAGTACTGAAACACATAAAATGACCAGTACAGATAAAAAAAAGAATGGTAAAATGTAAGATTCCACACGATTAAATACTATTGATGATCGATTGTTGGATAGTTTACTTAACAGCTAATGGTTATTGATTAATTGTAAGTGTTAAATGCAATCAATCAATAACCATTATAATTTTTTGGTTCTAATTTTTTCTGATTTTTAAAAAATGTGGATAAGATGTTCTCAGGTAAATACACTGATGACTTTTAATTTAATTACGTTTAATTTACAGTAATTTGAACGAGTGTTTATCGCCTTTTATAAAAAAATAAAGCAATTGATTTGATGCATTGGTTTTGGAATTTTCTACTTTATTGTATCCTTTAATACTATTGATCTGTTGCGATGGCTATTATGCTATCTGCCATTTTACGCCAGGTATATTTCTTTTTTTCTTCAACAAGGTATGGTAGAAAATGCTCTTTTCCTTTTTGAAAGAATTCTATTATTTTTTCGGCAATGGCCTGCGCATTGGGATCCGCTATCAGTCCTACCTTATTATCCGGCACCAGGGAACCTAATCCTCCTACATTTGTTACGATCATCGGAATCTCGAAATGGTATGCTAATGGGGTAACTCCGCTCTGTGTGGCATTTCTATAAGGTTGCACCACTACATCAGCAGCACATAAATAATACTTTACTTCACTATCCCGAATGAATTCAGTTTTTAAAAATAATAAATCTTCAATTCCTAAGGCTTGTATTTGTTCCTCATATTTTTTTCTATCTTCATAATATTCACCAGCAATTAAAAGCTTTGGCACCGGGTTATTACCCTGCTGTAAAAGCTTCATGGCATCCAATAAAATATCGAGCCCTTTATACTTGCGTATGAAGCCGAAAAATAAAATAATAGGTTCTTCAGGAGGTAAGTTTAAATATAACCTTGCAGTTCGCCTGTCAATTTTTTCTCCAAAATTATCATACAAAGGATGGGGCACAAAGCGGGAAGGTTTACCTGCTGCAAAGATTTGGATATCAGCCAATACCTTTTCACTCATGGTAATAAAAGCATCAATAGGTTTTACAAAATACTTTGTAAAGGAAGTATCGCCAAAACGTTTTTCGTGTGGTATGATATTGTCGGCAATACATACCACCCTGGTATGTTTATTTTGTTTCGCAAAGCGTAAAATTGTACCCAGACAAGGGCCCATAAATGGCAACCAATAGCGCACTACAATCAGATCGGGTTTTAATTTTTTTAAGGTTAATCCAACTGCTATCCAATTAAGTGGGTTTACAGAATTTATACACACTTTTATGCTGAGTGCTGCCGGAGGAGGTTCTGAAGAAAATTGCGTAGTGCCCGGAAATAAAAATCCGGGATATTGTAAAGAGAAGGTATAAATAGTAACCCGATAACCCATTTGCATAAATTCCCGTGCAAGTCTTTCATTATAAGATGCCAACCCACCACGTAAGGGATGCGCAGGACCAATAATTACAATACTTTTAGTTGGGAGTGATGCAGACAAATTTGTAAAATTAAAGGTTTGAAAAAAGGCTTCGGAATTGATGGTTATTTACTCTCCAATACCAATTTTTTTATCTATTAAATAATAATTTCTATCGCTTCCATTTCTGGCGATCATCTCCCCTAAAAAACCTGCTAAGAACAATTGCGTTCCAATAACAAGAGAAATTAAACCCACATAAAACAGGGGGCGTTCGGTCATATTGAACTTTAAAAAGATAAACTTGGTAATAAAAAGATAAATCCAAATTAAAATTCCCAGCATAAAAACGATGCTTCCCCAAAGGCCAAAAATATGCATTGGTTTTTTACCAAATTTACCCATGAACATTATAGAACCCAGATCAAGAAAACCATTTATAAATCGACTCCATCCAAATTTTGTTATCCCATATTTTCTTGGCCGGTGTTCAACCACTTTTTCGCCTACTTTCACAAAACCGGCCCACTTAGCTAAAACTGGAATATAACGATGCATTTCGCCATACACTTCTATACTTTTTACCAATTTATTTTTGTAAGATTTTAAGCCGCAATTAAAGTCGTGCAGCTTTATACCACTGGCTTTACTGGCTGTTGCATTAAATAATTTGCTGGGCAAGTTTTTGGTTAGTTTATTATCGAAGCGTATTTTCTTCCATCCGCTAACCATATCAAAACCATCCACCATTATCATGTTATAAAGGCCGGGTATTTCATCCGGACTATCCTGCATATCAGCATCCATCGTGATAACCACCCTGCCTTTAGCCGCTTTAAAACCCTCGTTAAGGGCTGCACTTTTACCATAATTCCGTTGAAATTTTATACCCCTGATATTGGCATTATCAAGGTGTAAATTCTCAATTACTTCCCAAGAATTGTCATTGCTTCCATCATCTACCATTATAACCTCGTAGGTATAATTATTAGCCTGCATAACGCGCGCTATCCAGGCGGCTAACTCCGGTAATGATTCATCTTCGTTGTAAAGTGGCACTATCACTGATATGTCCATTAGTCTATTTTTTTTATACCGAAAATAAGGATTGGTGCTATTAAATTTTTATTTTGCCAGAGTTTAAATGCAGCAACGCTAACCATAATTATTGAAATAAAATTTGACAATTATTTACCTTTTTAAATAAAAAATAGGTGCAATTATACTGTAATTTATAATTATCCTGTGCAAATTAATGAGATTAAAATGTACCTGACAAGTTTAATAATGCCCGGAATACAGAACAGGACTTTAAATTAAAAGGTCAGGCTATCAATTATTGGCGGGCAGTGTTATTTTTTTATCCTTACTGCTTAAAAAACCCGCTGCAATAACGGTAATCAGTGCCCCTAAGATAAGGTACCTAAAAATGGCTGCAGACAACATCATTGGCAGGAACATTTTTTTAAGTTGTACCGCATTTTCTTCAATTTCTTTTGGTAGATGATTGCCTTGAAGCAATAACATTTTACTATTTTCAGCAATTTTATTATCCCTGAATTCTAAATGAAAACTAAAATAAACATAAGCGAAAACGGCCATCAATAAGGCAATTACAACAAAAGTTTTAAAGCCGGTTGCAAAATAATTAGAGAAGGTTTTCTTTGGATTATCGGTTCTGAAATAACTTACTAGACTCCATACAATCCCAAAACAAAATATGGAATACACTATAAATTGAAAATCACTTTCTATGGGATTTTTTAAAACATATAAAGAAAATAGCGAGGCTAAAATCATCAGTAAAGCAGTTAGTACGCCTTTTTGTGTGGGTGTTATTTGAGTCATCCTAATTTAAATAAGTTTTATCGCCATTAATAATTCCGATTACTTTTCCTTTTAAAGGTTTACCGGTAAAAGGCGTGTTTTTACTTTTAGAGGCAATCATAGCCATGTCAAATATAAATTCGGTTTCGGGATTAAATAGTGTAAGAGATGCTGCAGCACCTTCTTTTATTTGTGGAGGTAACAGGTTAAATATTTTTCTAGGCGCAATGGATAAAAGAGTGATTAATTTGTCGAGGTTCCAACCATTATCGGCAGTATTTAAAGGTAAATATTGGGCTATTACACCAAACAATGTCTCCAGACCGATCATGCCGTTTTTGGCATATTCAAATTCGCAGACCTTGTTATCAAAATTTTGGGGAATATGGTGTGAGGCAATGGCATCGGCATCGCCATTCATTATTGCATTGCGCACCGCCATCATATCTTCCCTTGTTCTCAAAGGAGGATTTACTTTTAGATTCGTATCGTAATTTCTAAGGTCTTCTTCATTAAATACAGCATGGTAGGGCGTTACAGAAAAACTAATTTTTAATCCATCAGCCTTGGCATTGTTGATAAGTTCAATGCCTCTTTTAGTAGATACCCCCGTAAAGTGCATTTTAGATCCTGTATATTTTACCAGTTCAATATCTCTGGCAATCATTAATTCTTCTGCGATGGCAGGTTTACCCGGCAGTCCTAATTGTGTACTAACAATACCTTCATTCATTAAACCCTGCGGACTAATGGTTTTATCATCAGCCACCTGAATAATGGTACCATCAAACGCAAGCACATACTGCAAAGCTTTTAATAATAAGCCGGGAGATTGTGTGCTATTGGTACCATCAGTAAAAGCGATGGCTCCATGTAGATGCATATCGTACATTTCGGCAAGTTCCGCACCTTCGGCATTTTTGGTGATGGCAGCGAGGGGATGTATATTAGCAACCAGCCCTTTTGATTTTTGAATGATATATTCTACCTGCGATTTGGTATGTATAACAGGATTGGTATTGGGCAGTACCAACACATCGGTAAAGCCACCTGCAGCGGCAGCTTTTGCACCAGTTTCCATCGTTTCCCGATATTCAAAACCAGGGTCACAAAAGTGGCTGTAAATATCCATCCACCCGATGCTCACATGTAAATTTTGTTGCTCAATAACTTGATCTGCCGGTTCATTAATGGTATCTGCGATGGTTTTAATAATACCATCGGTGATTAAAATATCTTTCCTTAATCCATTAAGGGCAGTAGCAGGTTGAACGATAATTGCTTGTTTAATTAAAACCTTCATGTATTTAAAATTGCGCTAAGTTACAATATGTTGACTTTTTAAATTTGAAATTTTCATTTACTTTTACATCTTAAACTTCATCCGGCAATATTAAAGTATTATTTCGGGACGTAGCGCAGCCCGGTAGCGCACCAGGCTGGGGGTCTGGGGGTCGCAAGTTCGAATCTTGTCGTCCCGACAAAAGGGTCTTGGTTATCAAGACCCTATTTTTTTTTATATA
>JAYTHI010000110.1:0-1647 GCA_043732685.1 Ferruginibacter sp.
GAGCCACTTAATAAGAAAATAGATCCAAAATTTGGAACCAAACTATATAAATTAGAATTGATAATATCCTGCAATACCGGCACAGCGGCATCGTACTTATTTTGATACAACAATACTTTACCCAGTAAAGCTTTTGCAGCAAATTTCGTGATGCGTCCTTTTTGCTGTTGTACAATTGGTAGTACAGCAATAGCGTTGTTAAGGTCCAGTTCAATTTGTTTGTACACCAAAGCTTTAGCGCTTCTCTTCAAAGTTTTTGAATCGGATAAGCTCAATCTTTTATCTGTAAATAATGGCACATCGCCAAACAATTTTACAAGGTTAAAATAAAAGTAGGCACGTAAAAAATATACTTCACCATACATAGCATCCTTACCGGCAAAGTCAACTGCTTGTCCCTGTAAATTTTTTGCTTTGTATTGGGTCATGTAATTTGCCCGGTTAATTCCTTCATAAGCAGATTGCCAGATATCTGTAAGTGTGCCGTTAACAGGTGTAAGGGTAAAGTCGTCTATTTGTTGAAGGGATAAAACATCGGAAGCACTTTCACCACCGGATACGGCATTGTCTGATGCGATATCGCCAATTGGAACTACCTGGTTTAACCATTGTATGGGCGTGTAAACACTAACTTCCATAGTGCGGTAATCCGTTTCGGTTTGTAAGTAATCCTGTGCTGTTGTTATATAATCCTGATGGGGATTATAATCTACCCATTTTTTGCAGGAGCTGAGGGAAAAAGCAACACCAATACCGGCTGCTATGATTAAATATTTTTTCATATAATTTAGTTTAAACTTTATAATTACAATTTAATATCAAGACCTACAGTAAAGGTTCTTGGTTGTGGGTAGGCACCATAGTCTACCCCTGTATTTAAAATTCCACCTGGTATTTCCGGGTCGTAACCGGTATATTTTGTAAACTTGAAGGCGTTTTTAACCTGCCCGTAAATGCGCACCCTGTTAATGAATTTATTGGGTGTGGCAGTTGTAAAAGTGTAGCCCAATTGCAGGTTTTTAACTTTTACAAAACTTCCATCTTCTACAAATCTGTCGGATATTCTTGCATTATTATTTGGATCTGTAAAAGAATACCGGGGAGTTTTTGCATCATTGGTTGTGTTGGCACCTGTCCATCTTGCCAATACATTTCTAAACTTATTGGTGTAATTGGCATTTCTTTCATAAGCCCTGTAAATATCGTTTCCAATAGAAGCATATACAAAAGAACTGAAGTCGAAGTTTTTATAAGAAATACTCAAATTCCAGCCCATGGTAAATTTTGGAAAAGGATCACCTATTTTGGTTTTATCCTTATCATTTATTACACCATCGCCATTAACATCTGCATAGCGGATATCGCCGGGTTGTGCACCCTGTTGTGTTGGAGCTTTGGATATTTCTGAAGCAGATTGAAATAAACCCATTGTTTTGTAGCCATAAAAATAACCGGGTGTCTGTCCTTTTTCAAAAACAGTTACCGATTGTGACTGGCCATTAAAATAGTAGCCACCGTAAATTTTAGCGGTTCCATCATCATTTGTTTTGGTAACTAAATTTTTAGCTGTTGTAAACGTTACCGTAGTATTTATTTTAAAATCTTTTCCGTAGCTATCGTTGTAGCCAAAGGTTGCGTCATACCCCT
>JAYTHI010000111.1:0-40580 GCA_043732685.1 Ferruginibacter sp.
CAGCGTCAACTTTCTTTGTAACCTTTGTTAACCAATATAATAGCTTTTCTGTTTAATTTTATACTAAATGTAATTATCTATATATTGAAATTTTTTTTATAAATCTTGGGTAACAAATATTTTTGAAAATTATCTCAATCCTATACTATCAAAAATTTATCTTTGAATATATTGCAATTAATAACACAGCCCTGAGCATGGGGATTCTCCGTAATAATGAACGTTTTTTATTCTGTTGTGTAATTACTACAGAAGCCAGTTGGAGAAATAATAAGGTAATATTTGAAAGCATTATTATTGGAGTTGTAAATGGTGATTTGGAACAAGTCCGAATTGGAAATGGATGACGCTACAAATAGCGTTTGCCATTTGTAGTAGATGTTAACAAGTTTCAGCAATGGTCTGATTACGGTAAATCTTTTCGATCATAAGTAGATCGAAGTAATAAGTTTTGAGATATACTATTAAATTATCCTGCAGCACTGATTACATAATTAATCTATTAAAATGCAAAGGAATAAGAATATAAAAATGTATTTGTACCAATTGGAAAACTTTTCTCAATTATATTTTTAATAGTGGACACCTTAAAACACTGCTGTCATTAGTTCTTAGTAAGTTAATTAGTATTAATATAAAATACAATAGGCTTTAATCATAACGATTAAAGCCTATTTCAATATAGTTTAAATTTTATTTAGTTATGGTACCATTGCTTATAAATTTAATTTTTATAGATTTCGCAGTATCGACAGCATGTGGAATACCGGTTAGTAAAATAGTATAAGCTTTTGATTGTTCCACCGAAATTGTACGACTCACTGCTACACTGTCGCCATTATTTACAGCAATAGAAAGATCGCCAGCATTTACTTTTATAAAGGGTATAACAGTTCCAAAAGCAGTATTATTATTGATAATTGTTGCTCCATTGGATGAGATAGTAACCAAAGGTGAAATAGTAGAATCAGGTATTGCATTAATATATCTGACAAAAGCCTGGCCCGGTGTAACCGAAAGATTATTTAAAGAATCGTTTACAATAACGTTACGATAAGCCCCATTTCTACCAACTACAAAAATTGAATAATAAGTACTATCCTGAAAAATTTGATTATTTGTAGATAGTACTGATGAACCATAAATACTAAAAGATTTTACCTGCCGGTTACCTGTGAATACGGGTAAATACACTCCTGTATAATTTGTATATCCCAATGGCACACTATATAAATTATTTCCTGAGAGGGATATCCCAACCGCCTCCTTATCGGTACTAAGATTGAAAGCCATTACACTGGCAACCGGTGTTCTATTATTTGGAGAGTCATTTTTTTTACAAGCTCCTAAAAGTAAGGCAAGAATAAATATACCTGCTATTGAATACCTGGCATGTAGAAAAGATTTAAATACTTTTATCATATTAATATTTTTATAAATTATAGACATAATTTATTGATTATTAACAATAAAAATGCCAATAAATGTTAATAAATTTTACAAAAATATATTAACATTTTGCAGGCTAAAATATTATTCTTTAAAAAATAATCAAATTGTAAATACAATCTTTGCAGGAACAGGGTGCTACCTGTTCCTACGGGGGATTTTATTTTATTTTCTTTTTTTCAGAAATACGGTTAGCTTCAATTTCGCAAAAAATGGCACGCCTGCTGTATAACTAACTTCATCAACAGGAGCTGTTTCATTTTTTAATCTCGACACATATTCAATTTGCGACTCAGACCATTTGCGGTTAAAAAGGTTTTCTATAGCGATACCAATTTCGTAAGTTGGTTTGGTATAATTGGCGGTTAGGTCGGCCAAAAAATATCCTTTAGCTGTTAAAGAATAATCGCTGTTGGCTGGTCTGTCGTGTAAATACCGATAACTAATTCCACCATTAAAACCACCTTTTAATTTTACATATAAACCGGCAGTGCTGGTAAAGGTTGGAGCCGTAGGCAGGTAATCTTGTCCTTTAGGGTCATCCAAACTTCTGGGCCTTGCAGCATCCAGATTTAAATCGCCATAAAGCCAACTATTAATTTGATAGCGCGCTGAAAAGTCAATACCACTTCTACCTGTTCGACCACCAGCTTTTACGCTTTCATCACCATAATCATTACCATAGGTAAATTCTTGTTGTAAATAAATATACCATAAGGCTGCATTGATATATAGTCTGGGTGCGGGTTTCCAATTAATACCCAAATCTGTGCCATAAGCAATTGGTAGGGTAGGCAATCCTTTTCCGGCAATTACTACCCGTGCATCGTTTGAGTGAAATCCTTGTCCTGTTTTAAGATACATTTGAAAATGCGGATTGGCAGTATATTGAATATTAAACTTTGGACTAAATATTGCTTTTGTTTGAGTAGGGTTTTTTCCAATAAAAACATCCCCGGCAGAATCACTTTTAGGGACCATACTTTTATAATAAAAATTAAAAAAATCATAGCGAAGACCAAGGTTAAACAGCCATTTACCGGTCTCCAATGTTTTATCTATAAACCCATTTAAATTGGTTTCTCTAATATTACCAAACTGCAGGTAATTTAAAATCTTATGATTTAGGGAATGGGCTAACCAGCTGGGATGTGTTTGATCATACCTTATTCCTACACCGGCAGTGGTTGTAATTACTGCATTATTATAAACATTCTGGTGCGATATTTTGCTATTGTATCCATACATATCCCGCTCTTCATGCTGATTAAATTCATCTCCGTTGATAGGGTCTACCAAAAAGAAGGTGAAATTGGTGAAGAGATTAAAATTATAACTGGTGTAATAAGCCTCATTTTCTAAAGTATAATTATTTTTTAAGGCGGTGGTGAGCTTTACAATGGCGTTGGTTCTGTTCACATTTCCACCCTGGCCGCTGTCGATAACACCAAAACGGTCTTGAATATATCCTTCTTTTACTGCCCGGTCAGGTATCTCACCGGAGGCCTTCCATTTGGAAGTAAAGGTGGATAGTACAACAGATAATTTATTGTTGGCATCCAGTGGAGTAACAAACTTGCCGAATAAATTAAATCGTTTAAAATTTTGGCCATAGGTAAAAGGGCCATCAGTATAAAGTGCTTCTCCGGCAATATATGCGCTTTGTCCTTTTGCTTTCGCTTTGCTGCTTAGTAAGTCAATCATGGCAACAGTGCGCGCTGTATTAAATTGTCCTGCTTCTACTTTAACCATGCTTTCTTTTAAATTATTGAGGGTGCTGTAACTTACATAACCTGCAGTTTCAAGATCACCTTTGTTGGCATAATAAGGTCCCTTTCCAAAATCATAACTTCCAATGGTTTCAGGAATAATAAAATGGAGGTCTGCCCAACCATGGCCGTGTGCATGCGATACTAAATTAACCGGCATGCCATCAACTGAAATGCTTACATCTGTTCCGTGATCAGCATCAAACCCCCGAAGAAAAATTTGTTCTGCCTTGCCTCCTCCTACTTGTTGGGCAATAAATAAACCTGGTACAAGACGAAGTAAATCCTGTGCTGAGCGGGCGGGTTTCATATTTAAGTCGAAACTGGTAAGTGCACGCGAAGTAATAATCGAATTTAGTTTATTGGTTACCACAATATCTTTCAAATTGATCATTCCCTTTTCTAACTGGATATGTATAATTTTAGCTCCGGGCTCCAGGCTTAACTGTTTGGTATTATAACCAATATTTGATATGGTAATTATCGGATGGTTGCCAACATTTTTTAAAATAAAATTCCCATTTTTATCGGTGATGGTATTGTTGTTACCACCACTAACACCTACCACAGCAGCTTCTAATGGTTCTAATGAATTTAGATCGGTTACCTCACCTGTAATGCTTTTTTGCGCATAGGTGCAGGTAGAAAATATGAACCCCCATAGGAGTAGTGTAAAAATCTTCTGCATAAAATTAAATTGCGTATAAATTATTGAATTGTTGGGCGTGCACAGCGTTGTCAACACTTTGAAATGTGTTGGATTAAACTGTAAGAATGCCTAATACTATAAATAAATTAGCAATAAAATTTTGGTGGAGGTGTATGCTTTAGTAAAAAAATGAAGAATAGATCTGATTGTATAAGTAAGGGAAAAACATTAGCTACCGGGTATTTTGGGATAATTTTATCAGGAGATTGTAAGAAATGTTCTGCGGCAAAGTTTTCAATTTTACCGGTATTATTATTCTTACCGTTATTTTCATCAGCCGATTTAGAAAGGGAAATCTCTAAATGATGCGTACCGTATTTTGCATGAACCGTTGCCAGGTGGTTTATTTCAGAAAAAGCATGGCACCAAACATCAGCAACTATTGGCAATAACGGATGTATCATTACTGTTAGGTAAAGCAACATTAAATAATATGCAACAGTTGATTTCATTTACTAGTTAAAAAAATATGTTTTGTTAAAATTATGTACGATCATTGTTAAATGATGGATTTTTTATTGTTCTGTTTTTCGCAAGTAATTGTTTTATAATAATTTAAATCGTAAAAATAATATTATTCAGTTGTTTTTAAGAAAATAGAGGCAATAAATAAATAAGCGAAGGCTGTTTTAACTATGGTTTACAATCAACATTCTTTTTCAGGACTAAATTTATATAAATTTTTGAGGTTATTTTTTGTGGTTTGAGCATTTGAATGATTAAATAATTTAAAAAATTGTCCTATCAATAGATGGACCACTAAGGGTTTAGGATAATTTCACTTAAAAAGTAGGTGCATTTTTATTAGAAATTTACAATAAAAACACTGATTATATAATTGCAGGATGCAGCATTTATAACTTTTATTTTTTTATGCTTTTTACTGCTTTATTCGGCTAAAAAATGGAGCAGTAGCATGGTTTTGTCCGCTTAATTTTATTTCTTTGACTTCATATAAAAATGATGTATTCTTAATTGTCATTTAAACAAATAAACATTTCATTATACAATTACAGGATTTCAAAATAACAACACAAATAAAAGGACTTTGATAAACTTAAATTATAATAAGGGTAGCAAATAAAGCTGTCCTTGATAAGCAATTAAAAAATAGTTGAATAAAGCCTTTAATAATTATAATACATCGGTGCTTTTGTATAAAAATTACATATGGTTCATAAATTACTTAATAGAATGCCTTCAATCAATAAAATAAGATGAAAATATTGTTTGCCATCAAAAACCTAAGCTGCTACATAGGTGTTTTTTTAATTGTTACAATAAGTAATTGCCAAAAAAAGGCAACCGCAACAATAGCTGTTGTGCCATCGGTGGTTAATAATTTTGCAGGCCCTACCTACCCGGATAACTATACCTCTTTTGAGGATTACGGTTATAGAGACCAGTGGAATTTGGCCAATGTGCATGACCCAACGGTAGAAAAATGCGGAGAATATTATTACATGTATTCTACGGATGCATCCTATGGTAATGTACTGGATGTTCACGGTCATTTTCCTTATCGACGATCAAAGGATTTGGTAAACTGGAGTTTTTTAGGCACAGCATTTTCCGAAATTCCGGCTTGGGTAAAGGATTCCATGAACAATAAAAGAGCCAGAATGAATCCGGCTTTACCACCTATCGATAATCCAAATTTTGGTTGCTGGGCTCCTTATGTTAAAAAAGTTGGCAACATTTACCGTATGTATTACGCCATTGTAATTACTAACCCGATTGTTGGAACCGATAACAATTTGTCCTGGAAGGAAAGGGCCTTTATAGGATTGGCAGAATCAAATGATCTTGCAACTAATATTTGGACGGATAAAGGAATGGTTGTTTGCTCTGAACCTGATAGTGTAAATACTTATTACAGAACCGGTGCAAACGATTGGAATGCCTACTATAAATTTAATGCGATCGATCCTACCTTTATTATTACACCCGAGGGCGAGCATTGGTTAATTTACGGATCATGGCATACTGGTATTGCAGCACTAAAATTAAATCCTGTTACCGGAAAACCGGATAAGCTTGAAACCATTGCAGATTATGGCGTTCGTATTGCAGGCAGGGGCAATGTAACTGCTGATCGCTGGCAGGCTTTGGAAGCGCCCGAAATTATATACAACCCACTTACGGGTTATTATTATTTGTTTGTAGCTTACGATGGACTTTCTGTGGCATATAATACCAGGGTATCAAGGTCTAAAAATATTACAGGGCCTTATATTGGTATTGATAACGCCATTGTAACCAATGGTGCAGAATGTTGGCCAATGGTAACCCATCCCTATAGTTTTAATAATAGTCCGGGTTGGGTTGGTATTTCTCATTGTTCCGTTTTTCAAAATCCGGATACCAAGCAATGGTTTTATGCATCGCAGGCCCGCTTTCCCAAAAATGTTCCAGGAATCAATGCATCAAATGCTATTATGCTTGGTAATGTAAGGGCAATAGACTGGACGGATGATGGTTGGCCTGTTGTGCAACCTGAGCGTTACGGCGGTGTACCTAAAACAATTTTAACAAATCAATCCATTGTTGGTAACTGGGAACAGATAACGCTGAATTATCAGTATCAAACCATGCAGTTGTCAAAAATGATTACACTTACAGCCGATAAAAAAATCACTGGTGCAATGTCCGGCGGATGGTCTTTTGATAATGCTACCAATAAATTAAACATCAATGGAACTATTTTTAAGGTAAGTGATGCCTGGGATTGGGAAGCTTTTCCAAGAACAGTTACGCTTAGTTATGCCGGACTTACACCTGCAGGAATTTCTATCTGGGGTAAAAAAGTTCCATAATTATTGAAGTAAATTATAATGCTGTGCTCTTTTCAAATATTTATATAATCAGATAAAAAATACTTTTTCTTGCTACAACTGCCTTCGGCTGATGTAATAAAAAGGCGCAGCAAAAGCCAGGTTTATTTAGTTGTAAATTAAATAAAACTAGCCGCTCAAAATACCTTTAATTTACTAACCTCTTTTTTAATTGGTACTGCAGGCACTGCCGGCGGTATATTTTTTGTAAATTTTGTTTTGGTACTGGGGTAAAATATTAATAGGTTTTCAATAGGCCTGCAACAAATTGATTTATTGTCACACACTATACTACCTTCTAAAATAACTTATAAGGAGCTGTTCTGTACTATGCCAAATTGTAACAATTCTCCTGAATCAGCTGCATAGTTTTTTAATTCAATTTCCCTCAGCTTTAGGGTCATAAAATAGTATACCATTGGGAGGCAACCCTAATGCAGTATTACGCCAATATTTATTATATTATTAAAGGTGTAATTATTTTAAAGACTATTAATTTAAAAGTCTAAAACATCTTTGCCTGTAGTATTGCCATTTTATAATTTAAGGCTCCTGTTATTATCGGTAACCCGCAAGACAATGTCCAAAAAAATAAATGCTGATTTATTTCTTCCCAAACACATAATGGTAGCCTATTTCCTCATGCCGTAACTTCAAAATATCTTGCAGGGAAAGTTACAACCTGTTTGTAGTTTTTTTGACTATTTGCGCTGGTGAAAAAAGCAAATCTATTTTTTTTAAAATTTATCGTAGAGGCAACCTTTGTTTATAGCCCTTCGATATTACTACTGATTGGTATTTAAAAATTGAGCAAATTATTTAAACAACCTGGATATTTTAATTCATTTTTTATATGACCGGAAATAAAAAATATATTTTTTCAATTTTTTTTTCAATTTTAATAATAGCAGTAATGATTGGTTATTACCAATATAATAAACCCCGGCAAAGTTTAGTAAACCAGCCATCGGCGGTATCAATTTCAGCGAGCGAATTATACATTGCATATCAACAAAACGAAACTGCCGCTAATCTAAAATT
The DNA here is from genome assembly GCA_043732685.1 of Ferruginibacter sp. Taxonomy (GTDB): domain Bacteria; phylum Bacteroidota; class Bacteroidia; order Chitinophagales; family Chitinophagaceae; genus Ferruginibacter. Next base: position 7,803 of record JAYTHI010000111.1, read on the forward strand.
TCTTGGTAAAGTGATAGAAGTTTCAGGCAAATTGAATATCATAAATAACGGTGATGGCAGCAAGATTTTTTCTTTAGCTACCGGCTTTCCTGGCGGGGAAATTAATTTTCAATTATTTGATAAACAAATGGATCCATCTTTTAAGAAGGGTAAAAATATCATTGTCAAAGGAAAATGTACAGGCTATCTGATGGATGTAAACCTGGTGGATTGCATCGTACAATTATAGAAAAAAAATAAATTTTTAACATGAAAAGTAATTATTCAACACTAGTAATTGGTGGGGCTTTACTGCTAACTTGCTCCATATCCTGTTCTAAACAAAATGAGCAAAACTTAAGTCCAGTACTGCCGGCAGATCCTCCGATATCCTGCGATACAGTTAATATGAAATATGCTTCCAATGTACTATCTATTGTACAGGCCAATTGTTACAGTTGCCATGGTAATGGTAGTACGGGTGGCAGTGGAGGTATTAATTTGGATGGATATGCTGCACTAAAACCCTGGGCTGATAAGGGGTATTTAGTAGGTACTATAACGCATGCTGCGGAATATGTCCCAATGCCTTTTGGCAGACCAGCCCTGGATAGTTGTTCCATCAATAAAATTATATCCTGGGTAAAAAACGGAGCTCAAAATAACTAAATTCAAGTGGCTTTATACAAATAAAATTTAAATGTATTTCTGCTGGTTAAATTTAATTTTATGAAAAAATTATTTTTATTTTTAATTGCTGCTGCTTTTTTTTTAGGTAATGCTTTCGGTCAATTATTTAATACCCGTTCGGGGTTTATCGGCTTTTATTCTAAAACCACGCTAGAAGATATAAAGGCTGAAAACAACCAGGTATATGCAGTAATTGATGTAGTAAAAAAGAATATCGCATTCAGCCTTTTATTAAAAGGATTTATTTTTAAAAAAGAATTAATGCAGCAACATTTTAATGAAAATTATGTAGAAAGCGATAAATATCCGAAGGCCTATTTTATTGGAAAATATACAGGCGAATTAAATGTAAACAAAGAAGGTACTTACACTATACCGGTAACAGGCAATCTTACCCTGCATAATATAACCAGGGTTTTACAAACTGCTGCAACATTTACAATAAAAGCAAATATACTTACCGGCACAGCCCAATTTTTTATAAAGCCGGAGGATTTTAATATTGCTATCCCCTCCATAGTCAGAGATAAAATTACCAAAGAAATTACGGTAAGTGTAAAAATAAATTCACCACTGGTAAAATAAAAATTATGTGCCATAAATTTTTATTATTTTTTACAATAGTATCCATAATGAGCTTAAAGCAAGCTTATGCACAAGATACCGCTCTGTTAAAATTACTCAACGATTCTATCACTGTAAATAGGATTGATGGTCATGTTAAGGGTACATTTAAAGCTTTATATTTAGTAAATATGCAAACTGTTGAAGGGCCGGCATCCGGGGTTTTAAATGTTGAGATCCAACATAGGTTTGGTGCTTTAAATAGTGGAGGATATAATTTATTTGGATTGGATAATGCCAATCTCCGACTAGGATTAGATTACGGTATTTCTGATTGGTTAGCCCTTGGCATTGGTAGAAGTTCTTTAGATAAAACTTTTGATGGCTATTTAAAATTTAAACTTTTACGACAAGCGGAGTTTAAAAATGCCCTGCCATTTTCTGTTAGCTTATTAGGTACGGTATCAAATTACACACAGCGTAACCCCTTAAAAACTTACCTCAATATAAAATACCGAACTGCTTATACCGTTCAATTATTGTTTGCTAAAAAGTTCAGGAATTATTCTTTTGAACTTACTCCAACAATGCTACATTATAATTTAGTGGCTGCTCCGCAAGACAAGAACACGCTCTTTGCTTTTTGTTCAGGAGCTCGTTTTAAGGTTAATAATCGCATGAGTATTATTACCGAATATAATTATTTACCTACAGGGCAAGTAGTATCTTCTGTTGTACACAACTCCATGTCGTTTGCCTGGGAAATTGAAACGGGGGGACATGTATTTCAATTGGTATTTAGTAATTCTCAAAGCATGATAGCGGCTCAATATATTGCTCAAACGGCGGGTAATTGGGCTAAAAGCGATATTTATTTCGGCTTTAATATTTCCAGGGTTTTTAACCTTAAAAAATAGAACAGCAGGCAGTAAAAAAATATCGGGTAGAAAGGTAACAGTGTTTAGAAATACTTTTAAATCGGAGTTTACTGAATGTTGACCAAATATTTTTCTTAAAATAAAAATGCCGGTAAAATTAAATTTACCGGCATAAACATTTATAAATAGTTGATATTTTTTAACTTGCCCTAAGCGGTATTTGCTGCGACATTTCTACAACAATGGCCTTTTTAATAGAAGCGTGATTAAATTCAGGAAGTATTTTACTAAGGATAGGAATAATCATTTCGTTACTGTGCTCCTGAGCAGCGGTTTCCAATCTGCTTAGATAGTGATAAAAATTTGGATTATTGTCACAGCTTTTTGTAGCCCTTAAAATTTTTGGATGTAAAGTCGGTGCAAATTCTTCTGACGCTTTAAATAGCTCCTCATACATTTTTTCGCCCGGACGAAGTTGTGTGTATTTTATGGTGATATCTCTTCCGGGTATTAACCCTGCCAATTGAATCATCTTTGTTGCCAGATCCAATACTTTTACAGGTTTGCCCATATCAAACAATAATATATCGCTGCCTTTTCCTATTTTCCCAGCTTCTAAAACAAGTTTGGCTGCTTCCGGAATGGTCATAAAATACCGCGTTATTTTTGGATGGGTAATGGTAATAGGTCCGCCTTCTCCGATTTGTTTTTTAAAGGTAGCTACAACAGATCCTGCTGAGCCAAGAACATTTCCAAAACGGGTGGTAATAAATTCCGTATTACATTCTATCCGATCGTTTAAAGATTGAATATATATTTCTGAAACTCTCTTGGTAGCTCCCATTACATTTGTTGGGTTTACAGCCTTATCCGTAGAGACCAGCACAAACTTTTTTACTGAATACAACATCGATAAATCTGCTATTGCCTTGGTGCCAAAAATATTGGTAAGTACCGCTTCGCTTGAAAAGAATTCCATCATCGGTACATGTTTGTATGCAGCAACATGAAAAACGATATCCGGTTTGTTATTAATGAATATTTTATTAATGCGGTTGTAATCCCTTACTGTAGCTACCTCTACCTGCATATCGCTTTTCATACCTTTTTGTTTCAATTCATATTCAAGGTCAAATAAAGCAGATTCTGCCTGGTCTAATAAAATTAATTTTTTAATATTATGTCCTATCAGTTGTCTGCAAATTTCACTTCCAATAGACCCAGCAGCACCGGTTACTAAAATGGTGGAATTGTTATAGGTTACATTTGAAAGATTTACAGGAAGCATAATTTCATCACGTTCCAATAATTCTTCAATATTCATTTCCCTAATTTGCTTTTGCTCAAATTGTCCATGGCTCCACTGATTGGCATTGGGAACCATATTTACCTTGATTTTAAATGGGGCACATAAATCAATAATCGCTATTTTACGTTCCACCGTAATTTTATCTATTGCGATATATAAGTGCGTAATGTTTTTCTTTTTTAATATTTTTATCAGCCCGTCACCGCTTGCGGGGTAAATAGGTAGGCCTTCTAATTTTTTACCAATCTTAAAAGACATATCATCTATAAAACCTACGATGGTTGAATTTACTTTTGAATCTTGCTCCAATACTTTTCTTGTAATGGAACCCATCATTCCTGAACCAAAAATAAGGGTTCTGTGTGAGGGGTTAGGCCTTGCTTGCGTCATAAAATACACTTGTTTAACAACCAGGCGAAAAGCAACTAAAACAAAAAGTACTACCAATAAATTAATAACCAATAGCGGAATGGATACTTTAGATGAAATAATTTGGTGAACATCTGTTAGATAAATTATTGTCCAGCATCCAAATTGTAAAAATGCAAATTTGATGATTCTAACAATATCCCTTATTTCAGAATAACGTATTATACCCTTAAAAATAGTGAACACCAAAATGCCTGAAACACTAATTACTAAATTTACAATTAGGGCCGTAATAAGAACTTTTAACTCATGTAAAGTAACAAACAAATGCAAAGAAAGAAATAAGGAGAAGATAAAGGAACCCGTAATCAACACCAGGTCACAACAAAAAATTATCCACCGTGGAGCGAAATTTTTTATAAAGGGATTAAGCATAGGAATAAATTTAGTTTTCTACAAGGCTATTGTTTTGTTGCAAGGCTGTTTTTATTAATGTATTATCATTAATTTTAATAAGCTTACGTACTGAACGACATCTTTAAAAAAAAATTTTATTCCTGAATAAAAAAAATTTAAAAAATCTTAATTTATTTTTTTAAATTATTTGTATTAAATTAATTTAATGTATAAAATTATAATGTAAATCGTTGGTTTATAATAAGATAAATGATATTTATTAAAATAATTAGAATATTTAATTTTTATATAAGAAAAGCTAAGGATAGAAAGGAAATATTGAAAAATGGTAAAATAACTTAGGAACATGTTTTAGAAGGTGTTTTTAATAAATGAAATAGCAAAAAATATTGTCAATAGATCGTGTATATAATTGCAAATTTATTTGTACAATATTTGGATTGTAAAAATAATTTAATTTTATGAATTGCCAAGGTAACAGGCGAGGGAAAGGGTATAAAAAAAAGGGTATAGGTCGGATTTAAATGGATTACTATCAATAGGAAAAGCAAAATAATCAAATTATACAGGGGTGGGAGAAATCTAAGTATTTACAATTTTTATTAGCGGTAACTTAAGCCACCAATAAACGCAGCTTAAAAAAATAAAAACTACCAGTAAGCCATTAAAATTTAAATGACCATAAACAATTGCAAGGCTTATAGTCATTTGTATCAGCGCATATATTGAACTTACAAGTAGCTGAGGATAATTTTTTTCGTTGCAATAATATTGGTACAAATGTTTTCGATGTGGTTTAAAAATATTTTCTTTTTGAATCAGTCTTTGAAGTATGGTATAAATAGTATCGATGCCATACAATAGAAGTAACCCAATATAAGTAAAGTTTCCAGTTTGTTGTATGCGCGTTATCAATAAAAAAACAATTAAGGCGGCCATGCTAATGCTGCCTACATCTCCGGCAAAACAACGTGCTTTTTTACGGAAATTATAATAATTAAATACCAATAAACCTATTAATAAAAAAATTTGAAGTGATTTTACTTGTGTATTGTGTTCTGTTAATAATAATGTTACAATTAATACAGCAGAGTACAATCCCGTAATTCCATTAATACCATCCATAAAATTGTAAGCATTGATGATACCCATAATAAGTATTGCAATAGCCACTAAAAATAGCGGGTTTAAATCCCATAAAATTTGACTCTGAATAAAAATTAGAAGGAGGGAAATTAATTGAATGACAAATTTTAAAAAATTATTTACAACTATAATATCATCTATAAAACTGATGCCTGCAGAAATTGCCACCGCCAGGAACAGGTATGGGAATGCAAAATTATTGCATACAAAAAATAAGCCCAATGCTATAACAAATAAAATTCCTCCCCCTCTGATAGTGGGTGTTGAATGCGAACTTCTTTTATTTGGCTGGTCTATTATTTTAAAATGAAGTGCAATCTTAAAATAAATATTTGCAGCTACTATTAAAATTATTAGAGTGGCTAAATATACTATGCCATTTTTTATATCCATATCCTATGCTGGTTCCCAACCTTTTAAAACGGGTGTCGGATTCCATTGTAATAGCTGCCTGGCATTACTATCATCAAATGTAAGGGTACTTTGTATTTTTTTTAATTTTAGGGAATTGATGGGAGACCGGCTACCTAAAAAGTCACCGATAAATGCCATGCAACGGGCCAAAATAACTGAAATTATAAAGGGCTTTTTCTTTTTATAAAATGAGCTAATGTAAATTTCCAATTCCCTAAAAGAAGGGTGATAGCCATCCGTTAAATTATAAATACCGGATTTTCCCTTTATAGATAATATTAGGGTTGCAATATCGCTTGCTAATACAATAGATTTTTTTGCACCTGCTTTTCCTATACTGAAATAAGTTCCCGTTATAAGTCCCTTTACCATGGTTCCTAAATTACCAGGTGGGTTTTTGCCGGCAACTAATGGTAAGCGTAAAATATAATAGTCAATGCCTTTTGCCATACACCAATCTATAATTAATTTTTCTGCAGCAATTTTACTTCTACCGTAACTATCAGTTGCCAACAGTGGTGAATGTTCGTTAACAAGTGTACCTTCTGTTAAACCATAAACAGATACGCTGCTTAAAAATATAAATGTTTTAAGTGTTGTAACATGCTGTAGACCTTTTAATAAATTTTGTGTCCCTTCAACATTTACATTATAAAAATCTTCTTTTTCAATTGTATTTCCGGGTATTATATGTGCTTTACCGGCAGCGTGAATTACCATATCTATTAAAGGTAAATTTGGTACCTGAAAAGCTAAATTACAGCAGATAGATGCATTTTGTTTTCTGCCTAAAGTTACAACCTGGATGGTGTTACCTGCTTTGGTTAAAATTTCCTTTCCTATAAATCCGGATGCGCCTGTTAATAACAATCTCATTTTAATTAAACTTTTTTTTAAGCATTTACCGGAACAGCAGGCACACCAACCAAGGTTAGATTATCAGCATCATATGTTTTTATAACACATGCCATAGCGCCAATGCTAATGTTATCACCTAATTTTAAGGGACCGATAATACATGCGTTTGCGCCCAAAGAACAATTATTACCAATTATATAAAAACCTTTTTTTGATGACATTCCAATTACATTTCCTCCTGTTAACGTTAAGTTGGCTCCAATTTTTGCCTGCCCGCTTATCACTATGCCAACCGAAGGATGCAATATCAATATACCCGGGCCAATTGTTGCTTCATAATGAATATCAATATTTGTGTAGGCTTGAAGCAGATAAAATAGCGGTGTAAATATTAATCTGAAAAATCGATATTTTTTTCCGAGCAACAGGTACAGGCTTCTATCAATTCTATACCAAAAAAGGCCAAGGAAAGCTTTTGAAAAAAAAAGAATAAATATTCTCCATTTCTCTTTTCCCAACATGCGTATCAAATCTTTTTTAAAAAAGTTTAACTGGCTCATTTGGTTTTAAACTATATCTTAACTTTCATTCCAAAACTGCTAAGTATTTATTAGAAAGTAAATCCCGGTTAAAATCGGTAGCTGCTAATCTGGTGCAGGATGCTGACATTTGTTTCCGTTTATTTTCATAGGCAGCTACTGTACTTATAGCCTCAGCCATCGCAATGGCGGATGCAGGGTCAACAGACAGACCACAACCTTTTTGCTCCACTAAATCCCTGATCCAACCTTTTGTGGATTGTATTATTGGTACACCCGCAGCAAATGCATCAAACATTTTATTTGGAGAGCTGGTTTGCAACACTTCCAAATCCTTAAAACAAACAAATGCGGCATAAGCATTTTGTAACCAATTTCTAACCGCTGTTTTCGGTAATAAGCCTAAAAAATGGGTATTGACTATCTGTTGTTGAAGTACATATTTTTCCAGTGCCGGCCTTTCTTTTCCTTCTCCAATAAATACAAATATTACTTCGTCTCCCTTATACAATTCTATACCTTTTATAATTTGCATGCAATCATCCATTAAACCGAGGGAACCTGTATAAATAAATATCTTTTTGTTCAACGCCCAAACAGGAAGCTCAAATAAATTATCCTTTTGTGTAAAAAATTCATTGTCGCTGGCATTTGGAATGGTTAATAAATTTATACCCGGATACCTCTTGTATATTTGGTCCGTCATTCCCTGAGAGCAGGTTACTACTGCATCTGCATTTTGGTAACAGCATTTTTCAAAATAATATGCAAGCCTGATTAGTGCCTTATTTTTTATAAGTCCTAGTTGTATAGCGCCATCCGGCCAAAGGTCCCGAACTTCAAAAACAAATTTTTTCTTTTTTCTAAAAAATTTTGCAATAACGCCCGGTAAGCCAACGGTAATGGGTCCGGAGCTGCAAATTATAGTATCAAACTTAAGTGTGAGTGCATAATAAATGGCTATAACCGAAAATAAAAGAAAAGTGAAAAACCTATAAAATAGCGCATGTTTATTGGAGTGATTGATATTAATTATGATTACCTCAATATTATCAAACACCTGCTTGTCAATAAATTTTGTTGCCCTGATATCAGACTTATCGTATGGGCTTGTAACAACCGTAACTTTATGCCCTGCATCAATCCATCTCTTGGGCATCTCGTACATTCTTGTACTCCAGCCTCCATTTGGTGTTCCAAAATATTGGTAAAAAATTAAAATATTCATTAAATTGCTTTGGAGGTAATTTCGCTAAAAAAGTGCTTTAATTTTCCGGCCTTTGTTCTTTCTATGCTAATTTTTTTTGAAAAACTTGCTTCTAATCCCGGCTCCAGATAGGTGTTCATTGCTGCATAAACTTGTGCTTTTTCATTGTCTGATATTTCCCGGTCTGCTACATACTCAAAATGAAAATGATTTATTGCGGTTTGTTTTATGATAAATTCTTTCATAAAATCTCCTCCTTCCAACAGGCTTTTAGAAATATAATAAAAGGTAAGTCCGGGAGATTTTTTACCGCTTGGTAAAATAGCAATATCGTTTGTTCGGCCCACCACATTTTGTAAAATTTTATATGGTCCCTTAATCTTACTGCTGCATATGGCCCTATCGCCTAATTGATAGCGAATAAAGGGCATGGCTTTATTAAATAAGGAAGTAATAACAACATTGCCTTCCTGGCCTGCCGGCGTGGGATGATTTTGCTCATCTAAAATTTCCACAAAAAGTGTTTCGTAGTTTACCAGCCAATCAAAATTATTGTCCTCAAAAGCAATAAGGTCCAACTCTGCTGCGCCATATTCATTTACAACTTTTACACCAAAACCATCTTCCATTATTTGTCTGTCAATAGCATCACAAATTTCTGAAGTTGAAAAAGCTGCTTTTAAACCCGGACAAACCTGTTTAAGAACCACCTTATTTTGTTTTAGATATTTTGCAAATAATACCAGTGAACTGGTGTAGCCATTTAAATAATTAATTTCCTTTTTGGAAAAGCTTTCTAAATATTTTTCCAGTATTCTATCCGACAGATCAAACACAGGAAATCTTATGCGTGCAGCTAAAATATCTTTTATTTTTTCTTTATAATATTTGGATGCTGATAATGGGATACCATAAAATCTACCTTGAATATCTTTACCTATTTGTATATTATGCCAGGCAAAACGATCATAATTTATTGCCCAGGTCATTGCATGGCAATACTTATCTTTTGCAAAATAAAATGGGGTACCCGAACTGCCCGAAGTATTGTGCAAATGGATATTCTTTCCACTATATCCCTCCGTTAACCTTTCGGATAGGGGTGCCTGAATATCATTTTTTGTGAGTATAGGAATATCTTCCCAATTATTTAAGCGCGTATTGCCAACAAATTTTTTATATGCCTTATTATTGTTGAGATGATGCTGATAAATTTCCCATTTTTTTTTGTCCTGATGAACCGTAGGATTACCATTAAAATTTTGCTGAATTAAACTTAACTCTTTACGGGCCTCTCCGATGGGGAAGTTTTGTAAACGAAGACTGATATCAAAGAGATTTATGCGCATAAATTGGTAGCTATTATTTGATGATATTTCATACAAATAGTTGCCATGTTTTTTTGATAAGAACTCTGCTGTTCTACGGTTTCCCTGTTTTTTATCAGGCTATTTATTAAGTTCTTTCTGTTTAATAAATACCATTCCAAGGCTTTTGCAAGGCCTTTAGCATCGTCTACAGTTACCAGAAGGCCATTTAATTCGTTGGTTATCCATGCCCTGTTACCCGGCAGGTTGGATATTATTGGGTAGCAACCTGTTGCCATTGCTTCAAACAAGGAACTTGAAACGCCCTCAGAACAAGGCATCGACACATATAAATCGCTGTTGCCAAGGTATTGGGGTAAAAGCTTATTGTCAATTCTACCGGTAAAAATAACTTCTGCCGAAATGTTTTTATTAATTGCTGATTGCTTTAATGTCTCCATTAAAGGACCATCTCCAATTACTATTAATTCAAAATCAATATGCTTTGTTTTTAGTATTTCAAATGCTGCTAAAATAGTTTCGTGACGATAATCAATACCAAGGCTTCTGGTTACAATTGCCCTTAATTTTTGATCTTTTATTTCAGGATTAAAATTAAAATTTCGCAAATCAATACCCTTTGATAAAACCAATATTTTTTCGGGTGTTGCTTTTTGTTGTAACATGCTTGCCGTCATTGCCTGGCCCCATGCATGAATTAATGTGGCATGTTTAAATGCGTATCGCTGTAATTTTTTTTTAAAAGAAACCATAATTCCCTCTACCGGAAATATATCTGTTATACCTTGTTGCGCAATAATTACAGGTGCATATTTATGAAAAAGTGCACCTATAAAACCATAACTGGTAATACGTTCAGCAATAATTAAATCAGGTTTAAGTAAAATTATTTTTTGTTTTAATTCCTTTATTCTGCTTATTATTTCAATACCACGATTTGCTTTTTTTAAACCTGTTCCGGCTTTCAATAGTTCCCAGGTGAAAATTTCAAAATTTCCAAACTCTTTTAATCCGTTCATCCAGGTTATTGCATCTGCCCGGTAGGTTTCACCAAGAAAAAGTATCTTTTTTTTACTCACCTTATAAATTTTGAATAATGGTTACAAGCTTTTTTGTTTGCACATCAATTGTGTTGTGTTTTGCCAGTTGATATCCATTGCGGATAATTTTTATTCTAAGTGCTTTATCATCTATTAGCATGGTTATTTTGCTTGCAATATCAGCACTGCTTTTTGGTTTTATTAAAAGTGCATTTTCCTGATGGATTAAATGATCCGGTATGCCACCAACACTTGTCGCAATTACTGGTAAGCAATTGGCCATTGCCTCCCAAATAGTTCGCGGAAAGCCTTCGTGATAGGATGGTATTACGTAAATATCTGCCATACGGTATAAGGAATTTAATGCGGCTCCTATCTTTTTTCTTCCATGAAAAATAATGGCACCTTCTATGTTCAATTCAATAGCTTTTTTCAGCAAAGCTTTTTCAATAATAACTTCTCCGTTTGGTTCCCAACCAGCAATGTGCAACTTCACTTTTAGCTTTAAGGTATTCAATTTTTTTACTGCTTCAACAAGTTCAAACAAACCCTTTGCAATTTCAATTCTACCGGTGTACAGCAATTGCACTATTTCAGTTTGGCAGGTATCCTTACGTTTAAAAAAATCCTTGTCAGTTAGGGTGGTAGTGCTAATTAGATGTATTGATTTTGCACCTGCGGTATAAGTTTTAAGCAGACCAGTTGAATTTACAAGCACAGCTGTGGTAGCCATTGCTTTTCTAAATAAAAAATCATTCCGCTTTAAATATTGTATCATCAGCCAATCTCTCGGACTCTTAAATTTAAACTGTTTAGCGCCTTCCAAATAATCACCAACTACCATAAATATTATTTTTACACCTCCGCTGAATTTCGAAAAAAATGGTGCTAATGGTGTAGGAGATCTTACAATAATGGCGTCACATTTTTTAAATGCAGGTAATTGCAAGCCTAATATTTTTTGGTGAAATAAATGTCGGTACCATGCCGGTACGGTTGGGCCAACATTTACAAATTGAATATTATTTTGTAGTAATTCGTAATCAGCCTCCAGTTGTTGTTTTTCATTTGCTTCATGCATAAACAGATATAATGTTTCAACCTCTCCGGCTAATGCATCTAAAAAAATACCTAAATATCCCGGTACAAATAATTTATTGTTTACGCTGGCAACCGGTATATGGTAATAAAATCCAAGACGCATTTTTATTGAACTTTTTTATTATTTAAAATGCTCCAGGATAAGCCAATAATTATCCAGGCAATAGCCCCCGTAAACGCAGATATAGCATATAAATGCATGGAGATCCCAAATAAACTTACCAGGGGTAAGTATTGTAAGGTCATATTGTTTAAGAAGAATTTTTTGAAGAAAAATACTTGTGGAATAAACAACATGGAAAGCATTAATAATAAACCTGGTAAACCCATTTCAGCTAAAAGTTGAATATAAGAATTATGCGCAGACCTGCTGTTTAAAAATTCTTCGCTGGCACCGCTTAGTCTGTCGTATTGGTTATACGTGGCTAATTTACTATCGAAATAGTCAAAATTATTTGGTCCTATTCCGCGTACGGGAAACTCTTTAAAAATTTCTATTCCCTTATCAACCATTAATTTTCGTACCAGCCATGATTTATCAGAACTTAGGTCTCCATCTTCTTCTCCTCTTAACAAATTTGCAAAACGTGGATTGATTGTCTCCACCTGGTCAGCCAAAACATCTAAATAAATTTGAGTCGAAGCCGATTGCGATACCAAATAAAGCAATGCAAAAATTGGTATCATAATTTTTGCTGTCCGCTGTACCGATGGATATATAATTGATGCTACAAACAGCATTTGCAATATTATTAATACAGCTCCTGAACGACCGCCGGTAAATAACATTATCAGAATATAAAGGGGTATAAACCAAACAGTTTTTTTTTTACCCCAACTATTTACCAGGTAATAAAATGAAATAGGAATGGTACAAAGTAAATTAAACACATAGGTATTTCTGCTTTGACCTAAATTGATTTCAAAAATACCGCCACCAAATTTGACGCTGCTAAAATAAAAACAAAAGGTGGCAGTAAAAATGCCGTAGAAAATCCATTTACTTACCTGTAATAAATCTATTCTTTTTTTTTGGCTGATAAAAAATAAACCAACCATAACCCAGTAAATATATTGTATCAGTATTTTTATTGAGGCAAAAATTCCGGGATGACGCGGCATAAGTGGCGCTGAAATTGTAGATATCAATGCAGCCAATAAAAATAACAGCAAAAATATTTTTCCCCTAAAATTATTTGTCCAATAAATGCCTATCCTTAACCCTATAAATATAAAGAGGTAAAAGGTTATGGAGTTGCCCAATACTTCAATAGCGGGAAATGCTAAAAAAAATACAAACCAATTGAGCACCTTTTGTGTCAGGGCTGAATAAGGCCTCAAAACGTCTGTGTTATTGGAGTATAAGCTTTCCGGTTTATCCACCATTTTTACATTTGCTGTTTTAAATAAATTATTTCCAGCTGTAAATATTTGATCCATATTTGTTGAACTTAAAGGAGGTTGCTAATTTCCAGCCGGCATAGGAGCCTTTTAATAAATTATACCGAACGGTATCTTTTTTTATAAGGTAATTTATAAATAATCCCGCTAAACGCCATAATACGTACCAGTGATAATGAATTTGTGCAAAAAAATAGTGGCTGCTTCGTAATCTTATTAACTCCATTGAAAGATATAATCTTGAAAATATTACTCTTTTGGCATAGGCAAAATGATCAACCGAGTAGGCACTGTCTTTTTGATCATTATGATAAAATAGTAATTGGGGCTCATACAATAAAATACCTTGTTTACTTAATCCATACCCTATAATTACATCCTCACCCATGCCAATTTTTTGCTGAAATAAATCAAATAACTGGTAGTTAAAATTTTTAAATAAACAAGATCTTCTTGCTGCAAATGCCCCGCCACTTAACCATTCTGTTTGTCCGCCTTTTGCTGGTTGTTTGCCCCTCAGTCCGCAAAGTCCTAATTTACCCTCCGGTAAATCAGGATAACCGCTTAGGTAATTTATAATTTTTTTTAAAACACTGTTGCTTTTAAAAAATACCGACGCCGGTATTGCTGCAAGTGCGGTATCGGTATGTTTATCTTTAAAATTTATTGCCAGCCCCGACACTTTTCTATTTAAAAAATGTGGTTTTATTATCTGTAGAAAATCTTGGTTGTAAATTTCCATATCATCATCTAAAAATAGCAAAATGTCTGCGTTAGATTTGCTGAAACCTAACCAGCGTTGATACGGTTGATTTTTATAATTGGACTGTACATAAAGTAATTGGTGGTATTTTATTAGCCGTTGGTTAGTCATGTCTGAAGAATCAACTATTATAATCAAATTGAAATGTTTGGAGTAGGGTATAAGTTGTTGTACCAATTCCATTACTTTATCAGGTCTGTTATAGGTGCATATTACAATATCAATTTTCAATAGATAATATACTTTTATAGTAGGCTATATTGTTAGGTATAAACACTTCATTTAATTCAAAAAGTTCTCTTACTCTTCTCTCGGCGTTATTACCCAGGTATTCTCCATTGAGGGTTTTATTGAATAGTGTAATTATTTTTTGAGCTATTTCCTGGCTGTTGGTACAGTCGCATAAGATACCCGAAACCCCATCTTCAATTACCTCCGGTCCCGGGCCATTACTCATAAATAAAACTGGTTTTGCCATCGCCATTGCTTCAACTGGTGCAATACCAAAACCTTCCATATGCGATGGGTAACAACAAAGATGGGCACAGGATAGATGATGATAAACTTCATCCGCATTATTCAGCCATCCTGTAATTTCTACTTTTGGAATACTTTCGGGCAATAGTTTTGTGGTTATCAATTCCCTGATATTTATACCATTCTCCTGATAACCTAATTTACCGATAATAGTTAATGTAGCTTCCGGAAAAATTTGTTGTATAATATTAAACGCAGCAACTAATTCAAAAATTCCCTTTTTAGGTAAAACACTATTTGCAAAAACTATTGAATAGGGAATAAAATAGGGTTTTTTAAAATTATTTAATTTGGCTTGGTTAACGCCATTATATATAACGGTATAGGGGCGTTTACAACCAATCAATTCTAAAGTAATTTTACCGCAAAAATTTGAAACAGCTACTATATTTTTGGCCTTATTTATGGTAAATTTCTCTAACAAATGCATTAGCCTGTTGCCCGGTCTCTTTAATAATTTATCAAAAAATATTGCGGCACCATGCAACCTTATTATGTAACCGGGATGTGTTAGGCCCATTGGTAAAAGGCCTTGCCATTCCTGACATTCTACGATATCAAATTTTGTAATTTTTAAATAATTTTTTAATTGCTGATTTAAGTGATAAATAAAATGTACTTGTTTAAATCTTGATTTAATTCCTGCATAGGGAAGCCTTACAACCGTAACGCCATTTATATTTTCCAATAGCGTATTTGATAAATTGCTATAAAGTCCCCAAACTGTTACCTGTTGCCCTTTGGCAACCAAGCCTTCTGCAATGTCTCTTGTAAAGGAGCCAATTCCGCCATGTTTATAGGGAGGGTATTCGTTACAGATAAATAATATTTTCAACTTTATTTTTTGGCTTTATAATTTTATAAAATGTAGATTTTAATGTTAAAAAATAACCCTCATAAAATTTATAGCTAATTGCTGAAATAGTTATGGTAATTATTAAACTTGTTAAGTATAATAATATGGTATTGCCATAGGATAAATAATTTACTGCAGGCTGTAAAATATTGAAAATTTTAATTGATATATAAATTGCAACAACATGCCACATATAAATACCATAAGATATTTTACCTAAATAATTCATGATCTTACTCTCTAAAAAATTATTTTGGGCTCTATTATTTATTTGAATGAAAATAAATATGGCAAATAGTATACTGAAAATAAAATGTTGCAGTCCAAAATATAGTTTGTTACTGATTAAAAAAAATACAACAAAAATAAAATAAAATGTAAATTTTTCAACTGCCGAAAGCTGATACCTTATGTGTTTATTAAATTGTAAATGAGCTAAAATAGCACCAATAGCCATACTATCGAATCTGTTTTCTGTAATAAAAGTACTGATGCCGGTAAAGATATCCGGGCATTTATATTTTAGCAGATGGTAAATTTCAGGTACTGTTCTAACAATAAAAAAGAGTACGATTATATTTAAAGAAATGGAAAGTATTCTTTTTTTATTTATAATTAACGGCCATACTAAATAGAATTGTTCCTCAACCCCAATTGACCAGGATTGGAAACACAATGGATTGGAAATAAAGGCAAAATTCGGTAAAATAAAAAGGTAACAAATAAGTGAATGTCCCAAACCATTACCTCCCCGGGTATAAATTAGGTAGGTAAATCCTATTAGTGTTAATAAAAAGTATAAGGGCCAAATTTTTAAAATTCTTCTGCAATAAAAGTTTCTGACATTTATAAATGTATTTACCCGTTCTTCCTGTAACAATAAATAGCTTATTAAAAAGCCGCTTAATACAAAAAAAAAGGTAACTGATAAACTGCCAATGGGTAAGGTTAGCAAATACGGCTTGTTTAAAACCGGCAACCCTAATTTTTTTTTCATTAAATCAACATGCGTAATAGCCACTAATATGGCTGCGATCGCTCTTAAACCGTTTAGGTTTTTAAAATAGATGGCTCCCGCTTTTTCACGCACTTTTAATATATAGTTTAGTTATTATAACATAACGTAAACTTTCCTCTATATATTACTAAAAATGGTAATAATAAATTGGTAGCTTCTTTTATCTAGGCTGTGGAATTTACCAATTTATGGTTTCTTTTGTGACCGAGCTGTTTTTCTAAAAAGTACATCGGCTTTTCAAAATGATTTTCTGCCGTAAAGGGTTCTGCAAAAACTGCTGGTGAGATTAAATCGTTTCTCACAAAAAATGCATTGGCCCCTGTTAAATTACAACCTACCAAACTGTACCCAAGTGTTGTTCCTAATAATTCCAGGGCCTTTAAACTTGCACCAAAAAAATGCCCTACAGTTTGTCCGTTCCACACATGATTTTCATTATAAGGCATAACCCAATCCAGGTGTGGTCCTACCGATGCATTGTATTCTATCACCACTATTCTTGGTTTATATTTTGATAGTGCCTTCCATACCCAATAATCGTTGCCGTCAATATCTATGGATAGGAGTGTTAAATCCGGCGGTACATTTATTTCCTCAAACAGATCCACAATATTATCTTTTGTTATAAACGATTCTTTAACCTGTAACCTTTTACTATTTATTACCGCTGCGTAGGCTAATTTCATTTGGTTACAATGTTGTGTGCTGCCTTCTATCCAGGCACCTGCCCAATTTTGCATTAATAAATAAGCCGAATTATTTTCCGTGCCGTTACCTACACCAAATTCTACAAAATATTTATTAGGGGTACCAATTCTTTTGCATATTTCATAAATAATTCCATCTTCACCATTTTGAGATAATACTTGGTATTCATATTTATTTAATCTCCCCGGTTCCTGGTAGCGCTTTTCTTTCAATCGGTTTTCGAGGTAACCTTCTATCATTATTTTTTTTAAGGTTGTCAGCTCGCCCTTTAGTTCGCCCAAACCCATAATACTACCGATATTGTTTAATTTTTGAATCAAATGACTTTTCATAAAATGGGTATGTGTTTAATAATTATAGCCGTTAATTTGAGTTTATTAAATTGTAAAAGAAAAAATAGAATTATTCTCATAACAAATATGTTAAGATTTACCTGATCCAATTATACAATTCTACTTCGCTTAAATAAATTTTTCTACTGCAGATTGAACAATATCAATAGAATTTTGAATTTCTTCTTTAGCTGTTTTGCCTTTTATCTGTAATAATTGAGGAAGGATATTTTTAAATGATTTAAAGGTTGAAAATGTTTGTACAAAACTACTTTTTTCAAATTCTTCTATAAAAGGAGCATTAATGATGTGTGGAATATGTAAATTTTCAAACTCATTTTCATCGAAAGCTATATTTACAACCGGCGTACCACAAACAATGGAATCAATGGTTGACAGCGATGGAATATTCATACTTATTGAGGATAGCTGAAGCAATGCTCTCCATTCCAACTCTCCTTCAATTGACTGAATTGTCCATGCTTTAGAAACATTCCGCTCCCAATTGTGATCCGCCACAATAATATTTTCAAATGCAGAAAGATATTGAACGCAATAATCATTTTCTTCAAATGGATTTCTTCTTAGCACAATTATTGGACGGATTGAAATTTCAAATTCCGATATAAAATAATTATTTATTTTTTCAATTATTAAATGTTCATTACCAAAAACTTTTTCAAAAATCAATGAATAAACTATAATTGGCCTTGAGTGGCCAAATTTGTATTTTTCTCTGACTGTATTTATCTTTTCTGTGTTTGACTGCCTTAAAAAATTGTGATAAGGTATACCGGTCGCAACAATTGAATTTTTATTTATTCCGGGGTTTGCAGTTGCAAATAATTTTCGCTGGGCTTGGTTCCAGGTATTAAACCTATTTACAGCAAATGGAATAAAATCATCTATAAATACAGACTTTAATGAATTTACAAATACATTTATTAATACACCTTGTTTGTTGCAACTATTTATAAAAATTTTAGAGGTAACAGAACCATAATCAACCAGGTAAAGCTTCGAAATATTTTGCTCCCTTACAAAATCATATAATACGCTTGAATAATGGTACTTGCTTAAATATTTTCGGCCAATCAGGTCACTAAAAAAATGACTCAGTTTATTCCCCTTGATTAAATCGGCGATTGTATTTCCTTTTGATGCTTTTTTTAAATGGTTATATACTCCAAGATGGTGCCTTCTTTTTCTTGCATCCCTAATTGACCTAATGCCGGATTCAACAGTTGTACCAGTTTTTATTATTTCAATGAGCGGTAAATTTATCAGGCTAACATTATAGCACTTTAGATATTGATTGAGTAGGGGTGACTCAATTCTTTCTCCAATAAATAATACCACTTCATTATGTTTGCCAACGTTTTCTAAAAGTCCGCTTAATAAAAAATGGCGTACTTCCAAACCATGCAATAAATAAAATGCTACCTTACTCATTTAAATTTATAAATTTTTTTTCAAATAATTTGTAATACTAATTCGCAAGTGGTTTGTTTTTATTTAAAAAATTATTTTCTGAAATATCTTTTACCCTGAAATATTAAAGACTATTTATGGGCCTGCAAATCTTTTAACCAGGCTTCCAATGTTTTTATTTCTTCTTTTTTAACGATACCGTTTTTTAATAATCCTTCATATACACTAAACAAACTATCTGGTATGGACTGGCCGGTTTTTATTGCAGCGTTGGTTATTTCCATTACCTTATCGGTAAATTCATACATTGGTATTTCAGAAATAAAGTCCTGATAAAAATCATGAAGATTTCTTTTTTGAATAACTGTTGCATTTGTAAAACCAAGCTGGTATTGGTTAAGCCACATTATTGGTTGGGCTATTAAACCACGCAATATATCTGTAAAGCGAAAAGTAACATAAGTTGGAAGGTATAATAAGGGGAATAAATTTTTACAAATAATAGTATTTTGTGTGTTGAAGGGCGATAGCGTTCCTGTTCCTAAAACCAAGGGAGGCTTCTCGTCAAAAATGCACAGCCGGTTATCTGTAAGCCTGTAAATAGCATCCACGTCTGGATCTTCATCTGCCAAACCCTGCCAAATACCAACTACTGAGCTTGATTTTTTAACCTTTTTATCAAAATTAAACCTGGTATTTATTAAACGTAAGGGTAAGCCCCGGGGCCAAATTTTTTGACTGGTGTAATATTGGTACACATTTATAAAACCCATGTCATTGGGGGTAGTATCCTGCTCACTGCTAAAGGGAGGAAACTGCCAATGCTCTTTTGGTATGTTATCGTCATCTGTATCTATTATATTTTCTGCGCCGGCTTCAATGGCATATAAGTATCCCAGCATTTTTCTGGAGTAATGGTTAAAAGGGAGCACGTCATTTAAAGCATAATTATTACACCTTGTATCATTAACAGAAAGGTATTCTACACCTTGAACTTCCCAATCCTGTGGGGTTTTTTTATCGCCTACAACAATCAATTTATATTTCTTCAAAGCTGCAAATTTTAATACGGCCTCGGTAGGTTTATTGATGGTAGTTATTACAATAAATGACTTGTTCATAATTATAATTTTTTAGTCGTTAAAGTTTCAACAATATATCCTGCAAATGCAGCAGGTGTCCATTTATTATTAAATTCTTTAAGTACTTCGTCGTAAGTAATATCCGGTAAATTACGAATGGTTTCCTTAAAGGCTTCCCAGTCAACTTCCTCCATTAACTGATACCCCATTTCAACTGTTTCTACCACCTCTTTATTAAAGGGTTTATACCATTTAAC
The DNA here is from genome assembly GCA_043732685.1 of Ferruginibacter sp. Lineage (GTDB taxonomy): Bacteria > Bacteroidota > Bacteroidia > Chitinophagales > Chitinophagaceae > Ferruginibacter. The sequence goes on from JAYTHI010000111.1 coordinate 28,027, forward strand.
TTTTAATTTATCTGTAAGTATTGCCGTGCCTACTGCAAAACTTTGAACAAAACGATAGGGGATGCTTGTTCGGTATCCAGCTATGTTCAGGTTGTATTTAAATGTAGAAATGTGCTCATTATAAGTTGCCAATGGTATAAATAAATGTTGGTTTTTTAGTTGTTTGTTCTCGTCTCTAAAACCATCATCAATAACACGAGCATCGTAATTGGCTCCTAAACTTTCAATTATTTTAGAGGCCAATGCTCTTTTTTCATTGGGATGAGAAACCTTTCCCTTGAAGTGACCAAGCAGTTGCGCTTCATTGTGAAAAAGATCGGGGGATGGATGCTCAATAGGTACCGGACCGCGCGCATTTCCAAAATAGGTCATTAAAATTTTTTCTTTAGGCATGCTAACATGAAGCATGCTTTTATACTGCTTTAAAAGCTTTTGGTACGAAAATATATTATTGCAATTATACAATGGCGCAAGCATGGCTGGATAGATCTTGCTTTTATACCGCAATGCTTCGGGCTGGTATTTAATTTTTCTTCCCGGTGCTATTTCAAATCCATCCGCTTCAATGGTAATAGGACATTGAGCCTTAAAATAAAAATCCACCTTCTCTAATTCTTTGATAGAAAAATAATAGGGTGTATCATCATTGTCGTATACAAAAAATATTTTTTTATTGCCATCTGTTAAATATCCGTTCAAGGTCAATGAATTTTTTTTACTCCGAAGCAAAAAGGGGCAATACTTTTTTACAAAATAATAAAATCTGAATTCCCGGTACAATAATGCCGAAATAATATTGGTGGGTCTGATGGAAAATTTAATTTTTCCCTGTTTTTTTAACTCATAAAAACCTAATATAAGGTATCGGTGATAACCCATATACCTGGCAGGAACATGTGTAATTACAATTTTATTCATGAGCAAAAATTTATACTATTAAAAGGTAACTGTTTCAGCAAATGCACAAAATAACTTCATACCGGCTTCAATATTTTTCAGGGGCATTTTATAATATGATTTTAGTTTACCGGTATCAGCATAAATACCAAACTGGTCGCCGGGGGTACCTTCTAAATAGCTGATGGACTTATTGTTTGGAAGGTATTTATTTAGTAAAATAAGCAGGTTTGTAATAGTTGTTTTTATGCCGGTGCCAACATTAATTATTTGGTTAAATGTATTTTCCTGATGAATGAATGCAACTGTAATTGCGACTACATCATCAATAAAAATAAAATCTCTAAAACGATCAACCGAACCTTTTATATTAATGGTTTTAAAGGAAGGATCTATTAATTGCCGCAAATAGATACTGATCATTCCTTGTTTTAAATTATTTAAGTTTTGCCCCGGACCATAAATGTTGAAATACCTAAGTGCCGTAAAATTTATCCCATAATTACGTGCATATATTTTAAGGTATTCTTCACTGGCTAATTTACCTACAGCATAAAAGGATAGGGGATTGGTTTGGTCGGCTTCTGCAAAACTGACTTTATTATTTTGTTGGCCATAAACCGACATGGTACTGGCATAAATAAATCTTTTACAGTTTGTTTTTATAGCATACTGTAATAAAAGTAGTGTTGATACGGTGTTTGAATTGATATCATTTATAGGATCTTCAAAGCTTATTTCGCCCGACGACTGGCCTGCAATATGAAGTATAGCATCGAAATGTTGATTGTTTAACCGGATGATTGTTTTTGTATTACTACAATCGCCTTGTATAAAAATAGCCTTCGATGGGATATTATTTAAGTGGCCGGTGCTTAAATTATCCATCACCCAAACTTTATGGTTTTGTGCAATTAATTCACGGGCAATTGCGCTGCCCGCAAAACCTGCCCCGCCTGTTACTAAATAATTCATGCCGTAATTTTTATAATGGAACTTCTGCTACTTTTTTGGCTGGTACACCAGCTACAATTGTATAAGGGGCTACATTTTTTGTTACCACGCTCCTGGCTGCAACTATTGCCCCTTTACCAATTGTTACCCCACCAAGTACAAGCGCATCCATACCAATCCAAACATTTTCTTCGATAGTTATATTTCCGCCTTTTGCTTCGTAACTTTTTGATAAAGGAAAATTTATAGGAATTTCTTCACATTGTCTCCATCTGGCTGAATCTGATAAAGGATGATTATCTGTGTCCCATAAAGTAACATTCGGACCAAACAAACAATGCGATTTAATTACTAAGTGATGATCTATTCTCATTTTTACAAAATTCATAAATACATAATCTCCAATAATAATGGTACCCCTGTTATTTAAAGTAATACTGCAGGTTACATTACAATTATCTCCAAAAATTATTTTGTTTTTATCTTTAGTTGCATTATGGATCTTTACATTTAATAGTTGTGCTTTTTTATTGGGATACATCGCTGCGGAATCACAAAAGTTTGCTCCAATCCTACAATTTTTTTGCAGCCTTTCTACATGAAGTTTATACCTTCTTTGAAAAAGTAATTGTTTAAGCATTAATTGTCGACTTTTAGTAATTGTACAAATGCAAACATTTTTTTTCTATTAAAGAGGTAAAAATGAATGGTGAGCAATGCTCCAAATAATAAAAGAATTATTGGAGTGTAGTGTAAGCCAGATAAAAACTGGTCTGCAAGTACTGCAAACAACAGTACAAATAAAAAGTAGGAATACTTGTTTTCAATTGGTATGGAATAGCTCTTAAAAAATGATTTTAATATAAGGTGCTGACTTAAATAGCCCAGTAAAAAGGAACTGATAACGCTCGATAACGGGAGTAAAAAATTTGCTGTACTTTTCATGAATATAAGAATAATGGAAAGCCTTAAAACACCTTCGCAAATCCTTAAAATAGTAACACTTTTTAATTTATAAAATGTTGATGTTAGTACTATTCGGGCCGGTAGGGTAATAATACTTAAAATTGTATAAATTCCAAATAGTACAACAAACTTATTACCGATAAAAAAATCCAAACCCACCCAAAATTTAATAAATTTTTCATTAATAATTAGTATAACAGAAAATACAAGTAGCGAAAGTGCTAATAACAAGGGCACTGCTAAATTATAAAAATTGTATATTAAGGTGATATTCTTTTTACCGTAAAAATTTGCAATATAGGGCCGTAAATTGTTTATCAGGTTCATAAAAAGTTTTTCAGCTACAGTGATAAGTTTGATGCTGATGTAAAATTTTGCCACAGTGGCAAGTCCAAAACTTTTACCTAAAAAAAAACTATCAAATTTTGTGATAAGCATAGTGGCAATGCTGGCAATAGAAAAATAAATGCCTTGCGAAAGAATGGATTTTAGCTCTTTCTTATTAAAATTTTTAAAACTTATATCTAAATATGGAAAAAGATAAAAAACTCTTTTGTAGGAGCGGAGTAGTATTAAAGCTGCTACCAGTAAGCTTATTAGCGCCAGCCCGCCAATGCCAATATATGGTATCAGTAATAATATTAATGTATAATTTAAGACATTAATAAGCACCTGTATTTTATTATCGATGTGAATTTTTCTGCTGGCAATTAATATAGCCGAAAAAATACTTCTGATAACCGATAAACCTGCGGTAATAGAAAAAATGATTATGATCAGCCTGAAATGCGGAATATCATAATTTTTTAAACCTGTTATAACCAGAAAATAAAAAATAGGTATAATAAGCAAAGCCATAAAAAATTGAAAAAATAGGGCAGAATTAAAGGCCCTGCTCAAACCATTTTTATCATCCGTTGCCAAAAGATGTGCTCCTTTGGATTCCATAACCTTACTTGATCCAAATTCCAGGAATATCATCCAGGATAAAAAATCGCTGCAAAGCACATATAAACCATATTCTTGTTTTGATACAAATTTTAAAATATAGGGTGTTAAAAATAAAGCAACCACATTATTTAAAAAAAATAAAAAATACCCTGAGCTGATAGCTTTACCAATATCTGATTTAAAGAATTTTTTATTATCCCGCATTAATTAAACTGGTTTTTCAAAAGAGTCAATATAAGGACTACTTAAAGATTTTAAACTGCTATTATTATAGCCCATAAAGTGAATGTTATTTTCTATTGCGGCGTCATAATCATTTATAGAATCACCAATTAACAAGACTTCTCTTTTATTGTATCTGAAATTGTTTAGTAAGTTCATCACCAACTTTTTTTTAGAAGTTGGTGAGCCATTTATGGATAAGAAATAAATTGATATACCCAATTCCTGACAAAAATACCTGAGTTCCTGCTGGTCGGATCCGGATACAATATGCATGGCATATTTTTCGTGGTGAAGCCTGACAAAATTCATGGAATCTTTTATCAATAAGTCTGGATTGACCAAATACTTACGCATAATAATTGAAAATGATGCAGCCATCTTTTCTATAGTAGCATCTGTTACAGATTCTTTTAAAATTTCTTCAAAAAAATATCGAAATTTTGCATACCTCGATAAACCTCCATTGGCTTTGTGATAGGTCATCAATTGCGCAACCTTATCAACGGGGAAGCTAGATAGCACAGTTTCAAAACCCAAATCCCGTATCGCATTTGAATTCATCAGCACACCATCAAAGTCCCATAGTATTACTTTAAAATTATTTGGCATTAGCAATAGTTTTTAAAACTTTTTCAACATCTTCCGGGTTATCAACGGGTATTGAATCTGCCGACATTTTTATCATTTGTACATCATAACCCATTTCTAAAAATCGAAGTATTTCAATATCTTCTTCTTCCTCAAAAAAAGATTTTTTACCTAAATTCGTAAAGGCTAAAAGAGCCTTTTTGGGAAATGCATAAATACAAACTTGCCGGAAACCAACATTAAAAATAGTCTCTTTATTACCGGGTATTGCAGCGCGGGACATATATAAAAGTCTGCCATCCTGCCTAAAAACAACTTTGGGTACTGAAGAACTGGTGTAATCTGTTTTTTTATCAATAGTGCAATACCCATTTAAAACACTGCCCTCATATTTTGGTATCATTTTGTTAAATGAAACAATATCATTTGGGTTAAACACAGGTTCATCACCCTGTACATTTATATAATAGTCTGCATCAATTTGGCGGGCTACTTCGGCAACTCTATCGGTGCCTGTGAGGCAATTATCACTGGTTAATATGCATTGCATTTTTAGCTGTTCACAATGCAATAAAATTCGTTCATCTTCAGTAGCTACAAAAATTTGTTTAGTAGGATAGGCCTGCGCACATTGTTCATAAACCCTTTGTATCATGGATTTACCTGCAAGGTCAATAAGGGGTTTTCCCGGAAATCGGGTAGACTTAAACCTTGCGGGTATTACGAGGATTGTTTTCATTAATTTAATTGTGCGTAAACAGATCCGGGCTGTATATTTTTATATCGGGTTGGTGTTAGCGATAAAATACTTAGACCATAATTTTTTGCATTTCCAAAAAGCGTTTCGTTTTCAATAAACATTTCTTGTTCCTTGGTTCCCAATTTACTTTCACCATAACCATCGTAACCGGTAATATATATGTTGGTTGCGCCAAGTTCAATAGCTGTTTGAATGGCAAGGCTTGTATGTGAATCTTTCGCAATTTGGGTATAGGTTACAGCGGAAAGTTCAACGGTTGCATTTACCACTCTATCCGGAACAAAGGTTCCCATTTTTCTTGGGTAGGGAGGGAGGATACAAATACCATTAAAACTTTCAAATTTATTAAATACTGTTGAAAGTCGTTGTCCTTCGTTACCTGCCAGGCAATAATATTGAGGCATTTTTAAAGTTGAATAGGGAAATGCATTTCTTGCACTGGCGTGGATAAGGCAAATATCTTTTTTACTTTTTATAAAGAGTTGCAGTGCTTCCAAATGTTCAATTGCTGATGGACCGCCACCAATGATCAATACATTTTTTATACTGGTATCCGGTTTAAATATAGGTAAACGCTGGTTATCCTCAACACCGGCTTTTTGGTTGTGTAAAGCCCTTATTATACTATTAAAAGAGTAGAATCTTTTAGATACCCAATCCATCACTTCCTTTTGTGGCAGCGAGTTTGCGCCTGATACCATATAGGGTAAATTTGTTCCCCATTCATACAGCAATTGCAATTGCGAAAAACTATCTACCACATTGGCCAGTGCATTAAAATTCAATTCAATTTTTTCGCTGGCATGTAAGGCAGTTAATAATAATTCGGTTTTTAAATTTCCTGCTCCTCTTCCCATGCCGGTAACTGTTGCATCTACAATTACCGCCCCGCATTCTATGGCCGTCAGGGTATTTATTAAGGCTAATTCTAAATTATTATGTCCGTGAAAACCAATATTTACATCCGTCTGGCTTCTTACAATGTCATATATTTTTTTAACATCAGCAGGATATACGCCTCCATAGGAATCTACCATATAAAAATAATCGGCAACGCCATCAACCTCCTTTATTTGGGTTAGAAATTCTTTTTGTTGTGGCCATTTGGACATATACATCACATTAAACCCTACTTCAAAACCCAATTTTTTAATTGCTTCGGCTAAAAGTAAAGCACGCTTAAAATTTACCGGATCAATAGCAATTCTAACCATATCTATCAAGCCAACACAAGGTTTTAGCAAGGCTTCAATATGTTGCGGCTGTACATCTTTTTCATCCAGAATAATGACCAGTTTTTTATTGGATAAATCTTTTAATCCTTCCATTAAATACAAAGGACAATAAAAAAATTCTCCCAGGTAGCCCTTCATAGGGTTACTACGATAACCTATTTCCAGATAATCTGCCGGCAGGGCATTAAAGGATTGAATGTAGGTATTTACCAATTCTTTTTTAAAATCCCAATTGGTATAATAACCGCCATCTCTTAAGGTGCAGTCAAGTATTTTTAGGGGTACAGTCATGATAATTACTTAAAAAGTTACAACCAGATAACAATTGCCGTTAAGTTATTAATTCATTTATTTGTGTTTACTTCAGTTTGACCGCCAAAAAATCGATGATAATAACTTATAGTAATTGAATAAGCACGTATTAATTTATGTCAGGAAGGGCTTTCATTGCGGCGGAAAATTCGCGTCCACCAGCTATTCTTTTTTTTATTTTCGGCATAGCCATAACCATATTCATAGCCGTATCCATAACCCTTTCCGTAAGTATAGCCTAGTATTTTTTTGTGACTAATGCCGTTGTAAACAATATTTATTTTCGGTAAAGTTTGCTTTAAATAGTTGTCTTGTATAAATTTCAAATAAGACCGGTTAGTAAAATCATGTCGTACTATATAGAGTGTAGCATCTGCGATATTAGCCAAAATTTTTGCATCTGTAACCGGGGCTAGCGGAGGAGAGTCAATTAGAATATAATCAAAATGTATTTTTAAATAATCTATTAAAACTTTTAACCTTTGCCCTGCAATTAATTCGGCGGGGTTTGGAGGCATTGGTCCGGAAGGGATGATGCTTAAATTTGTGATACTCGCATGCTTTTTAATTATTTCTTTTTCGGTTGCCCTATCAATTAGATAATCACTCAATCCGGTCTCTGAAACTATTTCCAGTTGTTTACTAATTTTAGGACGCCGTAAATCAAATTCCAACAACACAACTCTTGATCCGGTTAGTGTAAGACTGATGGCAGTATTGATTGTTATAAAACTTTTTCCTTCTTCCGATACAGAGGAGGTAATTAAAATCACTTTAGATTTTTCTGTTGTTGCGGATGAAATATAATTTAGATTAGTTCTTAATTCTCTAAATTGTTCAGCAATTAATGTTCGTTTCCCAGGGCCTGTCACAATTGGCCAGGTATCGTTTATGGGTTGAAAAATGATTTCCCCAATAATGGGTAATTCCGGTAAACTACTTTCTATTTGCGATTTAAATTTTATCCGGTTATTTGCAAATTCTCTTAAATAAATATAAAGAACAGCTAAAATTAGTGCCAATAAAATGGTATTACCATAAATTTTCTCCGGTATAGGCGCTATTTTACCACCATAAGATGGTTTTTCTATGATTCTGTAATTGGGAACAATAGCTGCTGATGCAATGGCTGATTCCTCTTTCCTTTCCAGGAGAAAAGTATAAATAGCATTTTTTATACTTTGTTGCCTGCTGATGTCTAATAGCGATCTTTCTTTTTGAGGTATTTTTCCAAGTGTCAAAGATAGTTTTGCATTATCAGCTTTAAAATGGTTCAACCTAACTTCAATATTCATTTTTAAATTATTGATGCTGGCTAAGATACTTGGCTTTAATTTTTCAATGGCCTCCTCATTAACTTGTATTTCAGGATTTTTGCTGCCGGTAACTTGTTTTAATTTTTCCAGATCAAATTCTGTTTTAAAAAGCTGATCTAATAAATTTGTAAGAATTGGATCTGGGTTACCAAGCGTTGCCGGAATGGAAGTATTACTTCTGTTTCTATTATTTACATACGCTTCTATTTTATTAAGTACCTCAATTTGAATATTTAATTCTCCAATTTTAGCATCTGTTTCTTTTACCTGGTTTAAAAAAAGGGTGCCTTCTGCATCCAGACTTGTAATTCCTTCTCTCGATTTAAAACGCTGTAAATTTTGTTCTGTTCCACTTAGTTCGTCAGACACCAATCGAAGTCGTTCATCCAAAAAGTTTAGCGTATTGGCAGATATCCGACTCTTATAATCGATGGTTGTAGAGCCGTACAGGTCAATTAGGGTGTTAAGAATCCGAATCCCCCTTTCCGGTAATGCATCTATATATGATAATTGTAAAATAGAGGATTGTTTACTGATGGGCTTTATGGTTAGGTTCCGCTGTATTATATCCGCTTCATCAGCCACCGTTAAAATATTTACGTTCCATTTATTGCTGTCGGCTGATAAGGGTGAGGTATTATCTATTTGCCATTTTACTTTTCCAAACTTAGTTTCAATAAAAGTATCGATGGCATACAACATACCTTTGAAACTAATTTTATGGTTAATTATTTGTACTTCTCCCGAAATTTTTTCTTTAACTAAATCAGGATTTTCAAGGTATAGTTTAAAAGGTGTATTCTCAAAATACTGACCTGATTTTACTAAACCCTTTTGGCGGTATTGTATGTTTAATTGAAGCTTGCTAACAACTTTTCCAATAAGGTCCCGGGAGCTTAAAATAGCCACTTCCTTTTCAGCAGCCAGGGATAAATTTCGGGTATCTATTTTAAACATATCTATCAGGTTGGCGCTTTTTTCCTGACTATCATCATTTACTACCACTTTTGCATTTACTTCATATACCGGTATCTGATAGCGCAAATAAATGTACCCACCTAAAACCCCCAATAAAAGTGCAAGTATTAGTATTGGCCAAAATGGAATAATTCTTAAAAATAAACGTTGAACCCGCTGGCTCTCTTCTAATGATTCATTCCGGTTTGAAAGTTCTGAAATTTGTGAAGCCATAGAAATATTAAAAATTTACTACTATTTTTTTAGGTTAACGATCGTTATAAGTAATGAAAGACCAACTGCAACTAAACTTAAATATTGAGGCAATCCGGTACGTGAAATAAATTTTGCCTTAACAGGCTCAACGTACACTACATCATTATTTTTTAAATAATAATACGGAGAATTAAAAAGATTTTTCGAAAGCAGATTGATTCGTCCAAAATTTCTTTTCCCGTTCAACTCCCGCACCACTAAAATATTTTCACGTTTACCCAATTCTGTTAAATCGCCTGCCATACTTAAGGCATCAAGTATTGTAGCTCTTTCGTTAGGCATATTATACCTGCCTTTATTATTTACTTCTCCCATCACTGAAAAACTATAATTTAAAAAACGAACATTTACTACCGGATTTTTGGTATAGTCTTTAAATATAGTAGTAAGATTGGCTTCTAACTGTATACGGGTTAAGCCGGCTGCTTTTACTGCACCTGCATACGGAAGTTTAATATTACCATCTGCCTCCACCAGGTATCCGAGTGCCGCCGCCGTGAAGGGAGTTATGCCCGAACCTGCACCTGTTCCGTTGGCAGAATTAATAGTGGTCAAATCCATTGGGTTACTGCCACCGACAGTTATCCAGAGCTGATCATTTTTTTGAATCAGATTTTCAAAAATTGTTTGTGCAGTGCCTAAACTACCCGCTGTTGTATCTGCCAGATCCCGCATATAAACTACTTTTTTTGTGCTGGTGCAAGATGCTATTGAAAAGCTTAAACATACAACTGCAGCACCTATTAAAACCTGTTTAGCAATTTTTACCATAAAAATTTGAATAATTTTTAGCCCTTTCTTACAAAATAAATTGTGTACACATAAGAAATAGCTGGATATTTTAGCGGCCCTTTTATGGCTTCGCCCCCCTCAATCACAAATGATGGGGCAATAAATAAATAGTATAATTAAAAAATAAAAGCTGCGAAATTGAAATGCAATTGGACCGGGAAGAACTTATTGAAAGCTTTTCATTTGAAGAAGGTATTAGTTGATGATATATTGGAATTAATTGGTTAATTTTTGGGGGTACCTGCTGCATCATTTAAGTCTGGTTTTTAATTTTAAAAATCAACTGTTTGGTCTTAAATTTTGCCTCTTATCGAAGGTATAACAATCTAATATAAAAAGTATGCTATATTAACTCAAAAACACGCTATTTATTTTATGTAATCTAAAAAACATTGGATACATATCAGGTTTATTTTCAAGTCTGCATTTTTCAACTCACCTGTAAAATCCTTTTTTGTTTTTAATTTGATTTGCTTGTCTTTATATTTTATAACATTTTAAAACACCCTTTTAAAGTCATAAATAGTTTTTTGTGAATCCTTTTATTAGTTTTTATAAACCAACGATAATCAAAACGGTAAAACAGGGTCTTTTTAAAAATATAATTATTATTATAATAATTAATATGGTTGCTGATATTGAACTTTAGCATTCTAAAATACAATAAACTAATAACTTATGTATTTCTTTTCTTAATTTTTTTAAGTCTATTTTTTGGAAATTTAATTTTTAATTAAAAATATAAGCCTGTTCCAACCTCTATTTTATTTTTTAAGCAATTATAAAAAAATGCCTAATTATGATTTTAATATTTCTGATATATTAATAAAGTATTGACTATCAATAATTTTTATAATAATTTTTACCTTTTTTAATAAATTAATTACTGGTATTTTTATTATAATAATATTTTAACCTTCGGATATATTTTATTTGAAATTACTCAAATAATTAGTAATAGAATTCGGAAATTTTTCCTCCTTTTAAGCAATAGTTTATTTACCGGTTTGGGTTAAAGAATATACCCTGGTCTCGCTTCCTTTAAAATGACTTTTCAGGTTCTTATCTTAAACCAAAATCACGCTATTTTTCCATTGCGATGGTAAGAAAATATTTTCCAATATCATTTAGTTCAATGTTTTATTTAGGAAAGCTTAATTAAAGACATTATGCAGCTATATTTTAAAATAACAAATTGATTTATTAATCATTTTATGGAATCGCCTGCCGTTAATACCTATAAAATGGTGCATAGTTAAAGCTGTTTCTTAAATAAAACAATTGACTAATTGAATAAAATAGGCGCATAATTAGTACACTAAAAATTGTCTTGGTTCAACTAGTTTATCTTTTAAAAATGCATTTGTAGGTCTGTGTTAATTTAAAATTTCTTAACTTAACTTCATTGAATTATTCACTTATAAAAAGCATACAAAAAATATATTAATATGAAATTGAAAATACTTTTTCTTATCAATCTATTGTTAAGCCTGTCTATTGCTGTTAATGCCCAGGCACCATTTTTTGATGAGATACAGGCCTTTAAAAAAATGGATAGTATTCATCCTCCGGCAAAAAATGCCATTCTTTTTGTGGGGAGTTCTTCCTTTAGAAAGTGGACAGATATGCAAGATTATTTCCCCTCTTATCCCATTATTAACAGGGGTTTTGGTGGTTCAATTCTTCCTGATGTTATTGCTTATGCCGAAGACATAATTTTCCCTTATCACCCAAAGCAAATTTTAATTTATTGCGGCGAAAACGATTTTGCGGGAACTGATACTTCTATCTCTTCTAAAACCGTGTTTGAACGGTTTAAGAAATTATTTCTTTTAATAAGGTCTCGCCTTCCAGCAGTCCCGATAGCCTTTGTATCAATGAAACCGAGTCCGAGCCGCGCGCCATTGTGGTCAAAAATGGTAAGTGCGAATACGCGTATTAAAAAATTTATCCGTACCCAAAATAAGGCAGCCTATATAAATGTTTACGACGCTATGTTTTTACCGGATGGAACAGTGATGAAGGATATTTTTTTAGCCGACCAGCTACATATGAATGCCAAAGGATATGCCATCTGGCAGAAAATTATTGAACCTTACCTTCTTAAATAATTTACCCATAATTTTTAGAATTTTTAAAACGCCATCATGAGATTTTTTGCAAATGCTTTTACCCTTTTATTTTTATTTATCAGCCTTCAGGGAATTGCCCAAACCAATGAGGCCGGAAAAATGAAAATTTTTCTGGATATTTTAATGAAAAAAATGACTACAGAGGAAAAAATTGGACAATTAAATTTACCCGGTTCGGGAGATATTGTTACCG
>JAYTHI010000112.1:0-5744 GCA_043732685.1 Ferruginibacter sp.
GGGAATATAGCGCCACAAGCCTTAAAGGCAAGCTGCGCAAGTATTTTTTTAATTAATGGTAGCTAAATAAAGCCCTTCCAATAACTAAGCTATGGCATCTTTACCAAAAATTTTTTCTTCCACCAACTCGCAAATTATATGACCTAATAAAATATGGCTTTCCTGAATGCGTGGGGTGTCAGTACTGGGAACATTCAATAGGCAATCTGAAATTGATTTCATTAAACCACCGGAAGCACCGGTAAAACCAACGGTGATCATTTTCTTTGTTTTAGCCATTTCAAAAGCCTTAACAATATTGCTGCTATTACCCGAAGTGCTTAAACCAATTAAAATATCCCCGGGCTTTCCCATTCCCTTTATCATCCTCGAAAAAATAACGTCGTAGCTGTAATCGTTACCTACGGCAGTTAAATAACTTGTATTGCAATGCAGGGCTTCTGCTGGCAGGGCATCCCGGTCAATATAAAAACGTCCGCTAAATTCTGCAGCCAAATGTTGTGCATCAGCTGCGCTACCACCATTGCCACAAAATAAAACTTTATTGCCATTTTTAAAAGCCGTTACAATGGTATCTACGCAATTTGCAATGGTATGGGTAATTACTTCATCCTGCAGCAATAATTGCTTTACCGAAATGGAAGCCTGTATGATTGCTTTAATTTTTTGAGACATTAAATTTAGTTTACTTGCAGGGCGGTGAATAAAAAATTATTGGATGCTGCAATGGTTTTAAGATCAATATAATAGGATTCTGTAAAATTTTTAACTGCTAAAAATTCATGTGTCGGCACGCAAAATTCATCAAAAATGATAATATCCCCTTTTTTTAAATAAGGCGCAAAGCTGGTTAAAGTAAATAAAGTAGCTGTATAAAGATCTGCATCCATGTGAATTACCGTTAGATTTTGATTGTTAAAAGTTTTTAAAAATCCGGGTAAAGTTTGCTGAAATAATCCCTGGTAAAAACTGGCCCTGCTATCATCAGTTTTTAAAACTTCATTGCCATTACTCATATCCCCCTTTTTAAATGGTCCGTAATCTTCCGGCAAACCCGAAAAGGTATCAAAACCAGAAAATTTGGATAATGGATTGGAATGATTTTTTAACCACCAATAAAAAGAACCTCCGTTTGCAACACCAAACTCAAGGTAATTAATAGGAGCTTCCTTAATAAAATTTTTAATCAAGTAATCATATAAGCCAAACCTTTTTTCTCTCGAACGATCTCCACTAAAAAAATCATTAAACGCAACATCCTTTTGTTGGTTGATCCATTTGGATTGTTTGGATAAATAAGCCAGGTTCAACAATAAGCCGGTAAAGGGTTCTACTAAAATATGTAATTTAAAGAAGCTGAATAGCGCCTTGGTTTTTTGAATAAAGAAAAATTTTAACCACATTATGTTATATCGTCCAGGTAGTTAACCCATATTTGGTGAAGGAATAATTTCGAATTTCTCCTCCAAAAGTATTCAAAGTTTCTATAACCTTGTACCGGGTATTTTTAGGACAGTAAAAAATCATAAAACCGCCGCCGCCTGCGCCACTTATTTTTCCACCTGTAGCACCTGCATTTTTGGCCGCAGTATAAATAGATTCTATTAAAGTATTGCTGATATTATGCGCCATCTTACGCTTTTGCTCAAAGCCAAAATCCAATATTTCTCCAATTTCATTCAACCTGCCTTTTAATAAAGCTTCCTTCATCATTTTGGCCTGTTCCTTTAATTGGTGCATGGCTTCAATGCTTTTTTCATCTTTATTATTTACATTTTTTACCTGCTCTTTAATAATATGGGCACTTTCCCTGCTGGTTGCGGTAAAATAAAGCACCAAATTATTTCCCAATTCATGCAAATATTCAGGTCTTATGCGCAAAGGGTTTACAATTACTTTATCATCTCCATAAAATTCCATAAAATTTACACCACCAAAAGTAGCTGCATATTGATCCTGCTTACCACCAGCCAATAAAAGATCTTCCCGCTCAATTTCGTAAGCAAGGTGGGCAATGTCATATTCGCCAAGGGGTAATTTCAACATTTCTACAAAGGCACCTAAGATGGCCACTACGAGGGTAGAGGAAGTACCAAGACCCGAACCTGCCGGCGCATCTACAAAAGTTGATAACCTGAAACCCTTATTGGGCAATCCATACATGGCCTGTATACGATTGTAAACACCCTTTAATAAATCGAGTTTTCCATTGATGGGTAAGGACGGCGCCCAATTGTAACTTTCTTTTTCTTTTCTGTCGAGCGTCTCAACAATTATACTATTTTCTTCGATAGGTTCAATGCTTGCATAGGCAGAAAGGGATACGGTTGCATTTAATATAGCACCACCATATTCATCACTGTACGGACTAACATCTGTTCCACCACCTGCCAAACCAATTCTTAAAGGAGCTTTACTTCTATATATCATAATACATGCAATTTAATAAATTAGGTAATATAGCGTAGGGCTTTGTACTTTTTTATACCAATTGTTACAGATAAATAAACAATAGATTGCTTTGAAGCAATGGATTAGGGATTTTATTAAGTATAAAAAAAGATGTTTACCGCTTTTATTTTGGGATAAAAGCCGTAAACATTTAAACGTATAGCAGTAAAATATTTGTATTTACTAAAAAGTGATTTTTAAATTTTCCGTTAATAATTGTCCCTGACATTTGCAATCAGGTGCGGATGATCTTAACTAGTAATGCTGCTACCTAATTTCAAAAGCCGGAGCTTTTGGCTGTAGATACGGTGATGCTTTTAAGAGCTTTTGTATTTCTATGATAGCCCGCTCTAACTGAACATCTTTTCCATTGGCCATAGCAGCAAGATCTTCAACCACCTTTATATCCGGATCAACACCATGCCCTTCTTTAAACCAGCTGCCATCGGTATTGTACATTCTAAAAGTTGGAACAGTAATACTGCCACCATCAATTAAGCCTGGCGCTCCGCTTATACCAATTAAACCGCCCCAGGTGCGCATTCCTATTAATGGACCCAACTGCCGTTTTTTAAAATAATCAGGAAAGGCATCGCCACCACTACCGCTCCATCCATTTATCAACATAACTTTTACGCCAAAATTACTGTTGGGCGGATAGGTATTTGGGTGACCATCACGGGTAGCCCAATAGCTAAGCGGCGTGCGGTTTAGTAACTCAATAAATCTATCCGGAATTTGTCCGCCATTATTAAAACGTTCATCAATTATCAAGGCTTTTTTATCAGTTTGGGCATTTAATTGACGCATCAATTCTGTTTGCCCGTCAAGCCCGGTACTGGGGACATAAATATAGCCAACATCGCCATTAGTGGCCTCTAAAACTCTTTTTCGCATGTTGTTGATCCATACTAAATTTCGCAACCGGTATTCATCAGGTATGGTTTTAACCAATATCGTTTTACTATTTTTTAAGCTTGCGGTTGTATTGTAAGTTATTTCAATTACCTTATTGAATAACCCTTCAAATACTGCGTAAGGTTCTTTATTGGTAGTAAGTGCCATTCCATTGATGGCCAATATATAATCGCCTTCTTTAATCGTTAAACCGGGAGCATCCAATACGGAACGTGCTTCAACATCCCATGGAGCTGCTTTTAAAATGGTTTTAATTTTATAAAAATTACCTTCTTCCTGCCAATCGATTCCAAGGTAACCAATTGACTGTGATTTTTCTTTTTCTACATCTCCACCACTATGATAGGTGTGGCTTGCATTTAATTCGCCAATCATTTCACCAATAATAAAGTCAATCTCTTCCCGACTCATGGCGCCATTTACCATTTTTAAATACCTGTCTTTTACGGCCAGCCAATTTACACCATGCATATTGGGGTCGTAGAAATAATCCCGCTCCATGCGCCAGGCATCTGTAAATATTTGCTTCCATTCTACCATCGGATCAACTTCCATCATCATTTCATTTAAATGAATCGGTTTATCAAATTTAACGTCATCATCCGGAGAAATTACTGCATAAGCCCCTGTTTTATTAACCAATATTTTTTTTCTATCGGCACTTAAACTGTATCCTTCAACACCTTCAATAATTGATTTTTCTTCTCTTTTAAGAATGTCGTAATATTTTATTGCACCTTGTTTTTCTGCATTGCCGGTATTGGGGGTACGAATATAAATAACCTTGTTGTCTGATACACTCAGGCTATTCATATTGCCGGCCGGGGCAGGTAATAAAACCATTCTTTCTTCAAAACCTTCAAAATCTATCCCTACGCTGATGCTGGCTTTTTTAATTTCTGCGGCCTTTTCCATAGCTTTTTTTCTGTAAAGCGGAAGGGCTTTTACTATCTCTTTTTTCATTTTTTCTTTAGAAGGAAATTTACTGCTGTCTGTTGCCGCAGCATTTTTTTCATCTTCGTCAATTGTTTTTAAACCTACTGCATCATTTTTTGGAGCCAATAAAGAAACCGTTTCTTTTTTTAAACTTATTGCTGCCAGTCTGGTCGTATTTGCATAAATAAAAGTATTATCAACATCGCTGTAAATTGGGTCAAAAGTCTGGCTGGTAAAAAGATACAGGTACTTTCCTGTTTCATCAAAAACCGGATTGGCACAACTGTAAAAACCACTGGTTACCTGTTGCGTTATTTTATTTTGATAGTCGTAAATAAATATTGCTGTATGCTGGTTGATAAGGTCACGCTGGTAAGTTAGCCACCTGCTATCTGCACTCCAGCTACAAGTAAAATCTTCCATATTTCCGTGACTGTAAAATAGTCCCTGATCTACGTCAACTGTTTTATCAGCGGATAAATCATAAATTTTAATTTTGCCTGCTTTGTCAATAAAACAAAGTTTATTATTATCCGGACTCCAAAATAAACTGTACCGGAAACCTGCTCCATAGTTTGTTAATTTTTTGGCAGGTCCTTCTTTACCGTATTGCATCAGGTACAATTCATATTCACCCGTTTGATCACTCCAGTAAGCTATGTATTTACTATTGGGCGACCAGGCTGGATTTCTTTCTGCAGATCCTGGTAACATCGTCAGGTTTTTAACATAGCCTTCCTTTGCCGGAAGTGAAAAAATTTCACCTCTTGCTTCTACTAAAACCCGCTTGCCATCAGGACTTAAATTGGTATGCTGCACCAATTTTTCGGCAGAAACCAAGGAGGCTTTCAATAAACTTTTATCTGTGATGATATTTACTTTTACTGCTTTTATTTGTTGGCTGGCAAGTTGATAAAGGTATAATTTACCACCTTGCTCAAACACAATTTCATCGGGACCCATGGAAGGAAAATGCGTGTCGTAATCCGAAAATTTAGTGAGTTGTTCAAAGGCTTTGTTTAAGATGGAATAGCGCCAGAGATTCATCTTTTTTTCGGCTCCGCGATCACTTAAAAAATAAATAAAATTACCGCTCCACATGGGAAATTCGTCAGCAGCTTCGCTATCGCCACTAATATTTTCGGCAGTCAGGTTTTCAAAATTAAACAATACGATGCTTCCGTTATTTCCACCACGATACCTTTTCCAATTGCGAAAAACCTGCGATTCATACACCAGGGCCATCTGTTTACCATCTGCATTATAACTTCCAAATTCTGCATAGGCGAGAGGAAGTTTTTTAGCAGCCCCACCAGTTGCTGCAATAGTATAAAACTGGTTAAACCTACTTTTACCACTTTCGCGGGTAGAGGCAAAAACTAAACTTTTACCATCGTTTGTCCAATCCACAATTCTGTCATTTCCACCATGTGCTGTAA
>JAYTHI010000113.1:0-1641 GCA_043732685.1 Ferruginibacter sp.
TCAATGGTATATTTTAACCTGGCTAGTTTCCTATCGCTTCGGTTACCATAGTCTCTTTGCACCGTAAGCACTTCATAAATAGTCTTCAGTACTTTTTCTTCTGTATCCGCAAAACCAATGGTGGTACCCAATCTTGCATAAGTGTGGGCATTACCGTGGGTAGTAGATAAACCTCCGCCAATGGCGATATTAAAACCTTTTAATTCATTGTTTTCAATGATGGCAATTAAACCAAGGTCATTGGTAAATACATCCACATCATTGTTGGGCGGAATGGCAATACCTATTTTAAATTTTCTGGGTAAATACCTGTCCTGATACAAAGGATCAACCTCCTCTGCCTTTTTATCTGCGATCAATTCATCATCCAGCCAAATTTCATAATAGGCATTTGTTTTAGGCATCAATAGTTGACTTATCTTATCTGCGTAAGCAAATACCTGCGCATGAATGGGCGATTCGCCGGGATGAGAACTACAGGCCACATTGCGATTGATATCTCCGCAGGTGGCAATTGAATCTAAGTTTGCTTTGTTAAATGCCTGAATGGTAGGCCTAACTTTCGATTTCATCAAACCATGTAATTGTATGGTTTGGCGGGTAGTAATTTTAATTACACCGGTACTATTTTCATTGGCTACTTCATTGGCAGCGATCCATTTTTTGGCAGTAATAAAACCACCGGGCAAACGCATCCTTATCATGAAGGTGTACAGGCGGTCTAATTTTTTTTCTGCTCTTTCCTCCCTCCTGTCGCGGTCATCCTGCTGATACATTCCATGAAATTTTATAAGCGCCGTATCGTCTTCCCGGATAGCCCCTGTAATTTCATCCAATAAACTTTTTTCAATGGAACCACGCAATCCATCACTGGCCTGCTTAATTTTTTCTATTGCGGATAAATTATTTTTTTCTGACATTCTTTTTATTTGAATTTAAACTCTTAAAATCATCATGCTGTTAATTGTACATACGCCACTAAGGTGGTAGCAAATAAAAAATCTCTACAAACTTTACAACATGTATAACTCATAACTTATAACTCATAACTATATTAGTACACGTCTTTCTCATACCTGCCTTCCTCTTCCATCAATTCTAAATATTTATGCGCTTCCTCACTACTTTTATTACCCTGCTGTTCAATTATTTGCAGCAAGGTTTTTTCAATATCCAAACTCATGGGGTCTTTTTTTCCACAGATAAAAAAGGAGGCTCCGCCATCTAACCATTCATATAATTCAACTGCATGCTGTAGCATTTTATGCTGCACATAAATCTTAAAATGCTGGTCACGCGAAAAGGCTAAATTTACTTTTGTCAGCACGCCGGTCTCAAACCAATTTTGTATTTCTGTCTGGTATAAAAAATCACTTGCAAAATGCTGATCGCCAAAAAACAACCAATTTTTACCCGTTGCGCCGGACGCATCCCGCTCTGCTAAAAAGCTGCGAAATGCTGCAATACCAGTTCCGGGGCCAACCATTATGATGTCCTTATCTTCGGCAGGCAAACGAAATCTTTTGTTTGGCTGTACAAAAAAACGTTGTGTGGTATTAACTTTCAGCTTACTTAAATAATCTGTACACAATCCAAACTTTATTTCATCATTAATAGAAAAAACATCTTTAACGGCAACAA
>JAYTHI010000114.1:0-1630 GCA_043732685.1 Ferruginibacter sp.
TAAATATTTTCCCGGGCGGTTAGTTCATGACTCATTCCAACACCCAAATTCATTAAAAGCGTGGTTCCATTTATATCTACCGTTCCGGTATCCGTTGGATAAACGCCTGCAAGTAACCTGATCAGTGTAGATTTACCACAACCATTTCTTCCAATTAATCCAACACATTCACCTTTGTGAATTTCAAAATTCATTGGTTTGATAGCCAACACATTTTTTCTTTTCGGAGGATTAAATAAATTAAAAAGCCGGTGTTTTACTGTATTATGACTGTCTTCACTTATGTGAAATGTCTTACTTATATTTTTAGCGTTTAGCGCAATAATTTTTTCCATTTTCTTAAAGTTTTTCAGCGGCTTTTGCACCCAATTTGTTTAATAATAATAAGCCTGCTAATAAAAGAAGGATTGAATAGCCAAAATCGAATGCCATTAAATTAAAGTTTGGCGTCGTACCTTCCATCATAACGCTTCTCGCATTAATTATTATACCTGCCAAAGGGTTACCATATACAAATGCAGGCAGAGCCTCTTCAAAAACGGATAGTTTATAAAATATCGGGGATAGAAAAAATAGAAAAGAGGTAAAAACCATCCAAACCTGACTTATATCTTTGGCAATAATATACACATTCGATAAGATAAGGGAGCAGCCTAATGAAAGTATAAATAGGTTTATAAACAATATTATTATCCATAAATTGTAAAAGGAAATTGGCGTGGATATATGTTCAAAAATATGGTAAAATAAAAAAAACATAATGAGGTTAAATAAAAAGCCAATACTATTTGAAAACAAGGTGGAAATATAAATTTCCAATTTATTCATATTACTATATTCATATAGGTATTTTTTTGAATACAAGATTTGTATTGTTCCCTGGGTGGATTCTAAAAAGAAATTCCATACTACCAAACCCATAAAGAGGTAGGAAGCAAATGCGGGTACATCGCTTTTAAGAATTAATTTAAATGCAACATAATAAATACAGATGTCCATAACAGGTTTAAGCAGTGCCCAAAATAAACCCAATTTATTTTCGTAATAACGAAGTTTAAATTCAATCTTAGCCAAAAGCCATAACCTTTCTAATTTGTTGCTCCTTGTTGTCCAATCTTTTATAATATTAGAAATAATCATAGAGGTTGTAAAATTTTTTTTATTGTTAATGCGAATTTTTTTATGGTTTCATTACTTTTTATAACATTCTTAATTTTAATGGTAAGAAAATTATCTTTTATTATTTTTGAGGAAACATAAACTTCAAAAGTAGGGTTATCAAATAAAAATCCGGGACCGTTTGAATTAATTAAATTAATAATTGGGAGGGCGAAAATAGTGTAAAATGCACTATGTTTTTCAGAAATATATTTGTTGGAATACAATAATTTTTCCCGGGTAATATTTCTAAACATCGATCCCTCCCGTACCCTATAAAAAAACAAAATTTCCGGTATTACTACCCCATTAAAACCATGGTGTAACATGTTTACAACACTCTCATAATCCTCTAATCCAAAACCTACCATTTTATCATTTAAGCCTCCTGCTAAAAAGGCATTTCTTTTATAAACAAGTCCGCTGCTATTAACAGGATTGTGCACCAAACAATAGGGTGGTTGTGGTGTAA
>JAYTHI010000115.1:0-5701 GCA_043732685.1 Ferruginibacter sp.
GGGCTGCGTAAATGCAACGCCGCTCCATTGGCTTCTTTCAAAAAAAATAAGCTGCGCATTTTTTATTAAATCCGCCCATGGCGGACCGAACCCAATGAGACGGCTTATGCAATTACTGGTGTTTTTAATGGCAGTTTGCAAAAAGTATTATTTATTGAAAATGTATAATTTGCATTGGTTAAATGATAAAACCAAGCACGAATAATTCTGCGAATCATAACGCTTGAAATACACTTTTATATTATCTAAAAGTAATACAGCTCAGGCGGTACTGCTTTTGCGAATTATCTACCTAATCCAATTGCAGGATATTATAATTATTGGATTGATCTGTTTTACCGCAACAACCTGCTGCGTCTTTATTATACAAAACTGGCCTTTTTTTGTAGCAGAAACATCTCTTATATTAACCATTTGCAAGCTTTTCGCGCCTTTTTTAAAATAATGTTAGTTAAGAATGTGGAGGACCTTAACTTTGCCGCCTGTTAAAAATATCCTGCCGGATTTTTATAGCAGATAAAATATAAACAGTACAAAAGAAACAACATTATGCCGGATAATAATACCAATAGCACAATCGATAACTATGAATTAAATCGTTTTATAGAAGCCCAGGATCCATTATACCCAACTGTACTAAAAGAGCTTAAGAATGGTATAAAACTTTCGCATTGGATGTGGTTTATTTTTCCGCAAGTTTTTGGTTTAGGTCAAAGTAAAACCACGCAGTTTTATGCTATAAAAACCAAGGAAGAGGCAGTAGCCTATTTAAACCATCCAATATTAGGGGAACGTTTAAGGGAATGCTCGGCTATATTATTAACACATCAGGATAAAACGGCCTCACAAATTTTTGGATCACCGGATAGTTTTAAATTACAATCCAGTATGAGTTTATTTGCCTCCGTTGCAGGGCAGGAAAAAATATTCCAGATCATATTAGATAAGTTTTATGAAAATAATGCAGACGAACGTACCAATAAAATTGTACTCAGTTTCCCAACCAAAAGAGTACGCAAAACTATTCCGCTAAAGCAAAGTTTAAGAAAACCGAATGATGGCAATCAATCTTAAAACGATTTCGGTACAACTAAAATTTTCTGCAATACCATACTAAGTCGGTTTATACTGCCAATAATATCCCAAGCCAAATACTGATATTAGCTGTATAAAACTGTTTAAATATATTATTTATTTATCTAATATAAAATAAGTCACGAAGTTCAAATCACTGGGTTCATGTAAACTAAATAATTTTGATCCGGGTTATAATAAATTAATAAAAATAAAATTATCTTTCAGCCCTATGGCTAAAAAGACGGTAATACTATGCTGCTTTATTATTGTAAAATTTATTCTTCAATATTCTTTAATAGATTCCAGTTACGATTTACAGCGTGATGAATTTTTACATCTGGACCAGGCACACCACCTGGCCCGGGGCTTTCAATCTGTTCCGCCTTTCACCTCCTGGATAAGCTATATTATTTTTTTGCTGGGCAATACCGTTTTTTGGATTAAATTTTTTCCTGCCCTGTTTGGAGCCTTAACTATTTTTATAGTATGGAAAACTATTGAAATATTAAACGGCAATTTATCTGCCCTGATTTTAGGTGCTTCCTGTGTTTTGTTTTCTTCGTTATTAAGACTTAATACATTATATCAACCAAACTCCTTTGATGTTTTAAGCTGGACAACTTTCTATTTTATTCTTATCAAATATTTCAAAACAGAAAATACAAAATGGCTATATATTGGTGCCATGGCATTCGCAGTTGGATTTCTAAATAAATATAATATCGCCTTCTTATTGATTGGACTGTTTCCTGCACTGCTGTTATCAGAAAATAGAAGGGTATTTTTTCAAAAAAATTTATATGTTGCAATTGCAATAGGACTCTTACTTATTCTACCAAACCTATTATGGCAATACCAAAATAATTTTCCGGTAATTCATCATTTGAGAGAATTGGCAGACACCCAATTGGTGCATGTTGACAGCGTAGGATTCTTAAAATCACAAGCATTATTTTATATCGGATCCACCCTCGAAATTGTATTTGGCTTGTATGCCTTACTATTTTACAAACCCTTTAAACCCTATCGATTTTTCTTTTTGACCATCATTTTCACCCTGGCCACCTTCTTATATTTTAAGGCAAAAGATTATTATGCTATCGGTATTTATCCGGTTTACATTTGCTTTGGTGCAGTGTATATTGTTCAATTATTAAAATTGGGATGGAAAAAATATTTACAGCCCGTTGTGATTGCAATACCCATACTATTATTTATTCCCTATTATAATATTGGATTCCCAAATAAAAAACCAGCATATATAATTCAGCATTCAGAACGCTATAAAAGCTTAGGCATGCTTAGATGGGAAGATGGAAAGGATCATTTGTTACCACAAGACTATGCAGACATGATTGGATGGGCAGCATTGGCTAAAAAAGTAGACAGTGTTTTTTTAAAATTACCAAACCCAGACCAGACCTTAATCCTATGCGATAATTATGGAGAGGCCGGCGCTATAAATTATTATACCAGTAATAAAAAACTAATTGCATCCTCCTTTAACGCAGACTATGTAAACTGGCTTAGGTTCGATAAAAAAATAATTGATGTTATCTTAGTAAAAAATACTGGTGATGAAGACAAAGAGAGGAAAGTAGAAATCCCATTATTTGATTCTGTTTATCTCGCGGCTCAAAGAATAAATCAATTTGCAAGAGAAGATACTATTTCTATTTATGTGTTAAAGGGGGCTAAGGTTGATGTAAATAAAAGAATAAAAGATGAGGCAGATAGAAAACTTAGTTACCGATAAATTAAACAGGTAAATGTTTTTTTAAGCCCGCATTTTTATCTGATAAAATTTTACTATTCTGCAAATTTTTAAAAGTATTAAATTAATATTCAATTGCTGTTAAGATAATAAAATTTACAATTTGCTTTAGCTCACCAGAATTATTGTAAAAAGTTAGAAAGATGGCAAGCTGAATCGTATGGATTAATATTTCATTATAGGATTAGGTAGATTAATTGCAAACTTGCTATTTTAAGCTGTTTTTTACCTTTAAAAATTAAGCTGATTTAAAAACAAAACCCTCATTAAGTAACCTTGGGTAAAATTAAAACCCGCCTATTTCTTAAATGTTGTAATTATAAGTCGCATTTTTTGAATTCAGAAACAGTTTTCGCTGCATACCCTTCGCCTCCGCAGCCGGCGGGGTGAGTAACTTCAACGCCGCTCCGTTGGCTTCTTTCAAAATAAATAAGCTACGCATTTTTTGTTGAACCCCGCCCATGGCGGACCGAACCCAATGAGGCAGCTTATACAATAGCTGGTGTTTTTAAAGACAGTCTGCGAAGGGCATCATTTATTGAAAATGTATAATTTGCATGGATAAATATAAAAACTAAGCACAAATAAGTCTGTAAAACAAAATGCTTGAAGTACACTTTTATATTATCTAAAAGTTATACAGCTAAGACTATACTGCGTTTGCGAATTATATTCCTAATCCAATTCCATTATTTCCACCTTTCTAAAATCCATTGGATGACTGTTGGATTGCAGGGAGATATAACCGTCACGAACCAGATCTTTGCCGGCAACAATAAATTTCTTACCTTCTGCATGTGTACTGTCGTAGCGGGGATTTTCAAAATCCAGTACCTTTTCGCCATTTACATAATGGGTAATTTTTCCATCCCGAACTTCAATTTCTGCGGTTACCCATTGGTCGCCTGCAAAAGTTCGTTTAACAGTTGGCGGCGTACAATAGGATGCATTGCGCTTTCCATTTACTTCTACATAAATACCCGAGGCACAAATTTCACCTGTAGCCCGCTCCTCCCCTGTATCTTTTCCGCCAAGGATATTATATTCAAGACAAACAGGAAAAGCCTGGTCTAAACCCATTGTTTCCGGAGCCTGGCAATGATACTGAATTCCTCCATCTTTGTATCCCCACACCGGGGCACCAACCGTTAAATTACCTACAAACCTATACTCCACTTTAAGCCGGTAATTGGTAAATTTTTTATCATAAAATATAGATCCGAACCTGCCATTAAAACTATCATAGGCATTGTAACGAGTACTTAAAATATTGTCCGATACCCTAAAAGTATTTCCAAAATTATCCTGCATCGGATGACCAACAATTTTAATTTTCCAATGATTTAAATCTTTTCCATTAAATAAACTTACCCAGTGCTTTCCGGTTTTTAAATACCGGATATTATTTTGAATTTGATAAGATTGCAGCAAAAAAGGAATGCACAATAATAAGAGCCTTAAATGTTTCATATTTAAAAAGATTTATAAGGAAAGATAAGTAAAAATTAATCTATCGCCAGTGAAGCTATTTTTTCTTTACCTCTTTAAACCTATATCCCTTTGTACCAAAAAGTGTTTGGCTAGTTGCAGCCTTGGTACAACATTAAAAAAATAAAACCGGGGTTTAAAAAACTTGAATAGAATTTTAAACCCCGGTAGGTATGGCAATATTTTAAGTGGTAAAGTAGCTTATTGTTTAATTAATAATTGGCGTAGAATAATTTGATTTTCCATCATCAATTCAACAAAATATGTACCTTTTAAAACGCTTTGCAGTCCTGACATAGCAATAGTATTATCTCCTTGTTTAGCTGAATAATTTAAAGTCTTTATTTTTCTACCAGTTATATCACTTAAAGAAAATACCAAAAGCAGTTCTTTAGGGGTATTTAATTTAATAGTTATGGTATTTAAAAATGGGTTGGGGCTTACGGAATTTAAAACGATTCCGTTATCAGCATGTAATGCTATTATTTTACTGTAGGTATATTTATCCAGGCCTTTATCAATCATTTTTAACCGATAATAAACTAATGGGGCTGTTATGAAGGAATCTGTATAAGCATAATCAACCATTACCTGGCTGTTGCCTGCTGCTTTGATTGTAGCTGCACTTGAAAAATTATCACCTGTATAGCTTTTTTGAAGTTGGAAAATATCCAGGTTTTGTTCAGAAGATGTAGTCCAATTTAATTTTACCATACTCTTTTCATAAGTGCCACCAAAGCTTAACAAGCTAACAGGTAGCGGTGCGGTTACATTTACTGTAGCAGCAGCAAGGCTTAGGCAGCTAGCACCGGAAAAGGAGCTGGCTTTTACGCTGAGGATATAAGTTCCTGCAGTGGTAAAAACATTTGATACAAGTGTAAGTGCATTACTACCGGATGCAAAACCCGAAGAGCCTTCGTTATAGGTATCTGCCTTGTCTCTTAATGAATAAAGTATGCCTGATTGAGGAGAAATTATGTTATAAGTAACGGTACTACCGGCAACAATTGTGGTTGTAACTGGAGTAAAAGTTGGTGTGGTTGGCGGGGTACAACTCACCGTAGTGGAGGCTGAACATAGCACTTCGTTTTTTGAAGGTTCAGCAATACCCATAGTAAGCACACCACTTGCGTACAACATATTGTTAGGCGTTGTATTAACTGGTATTGGCCCCCATAAATTTGTTGAAGTAGTAATGTTTCCTATCATAATACCATCCAGATATAAATTTACTATAGTGCCCGTAAGCGCACCCGTAAGCGTGCCGGATATATTTTGGTCTGACGCAATAACTGTAGATTGTATGGTACCACACCTTGCAGCACTGGTAATACCTAAGGTAGAAACGGTTACAGAATTACC
>JAYTHI010000116.1:0-16662 GCA_043732685.1 Ferruginibacter sp.
AGCTGTCATTATTTTAGCAAACCGCCGTATGCCGAACGGCACGTACGGTGGTGTGAGAGGACAGTAAGGGAATTAATCCCTTACTTCCTACTCGATTTAAAATTTATCTCGGACAACAATAAATAATTATTGATAAGTCTTCGAAATTAAAGTCATAGAAGAATTTTAAATTTTTTTTAGCCAGCAGCTCCGTAATTACATGCTGAATCACATAAAGTATTAATCCGATTCGGCGCTTCAAATTAGCAGGTAAAACCTACACCGGATGATTTTATTTATCCCGCTTTTAAGAGTTTTATTTTTCGGATGGTATATAGCCGAAAGGTTTATGTAATATCTGTTTATAGGCAATTATTCTCCCTGCGGGAAAATCTCCTTTTCTTGGGTAAAGAAGTCTTTGTTATTGAAACCCATCCTGATTATGCGGGTAAACAACATCCTACAATATTGATATGGCAGTAAATATTTTGAATAAGAATAAAACGGCTGCGCCCGGCATGTTTGCGGAGGTGTCTTTATATTCATAAGGAAATATAAAAATTCTATTGGGATGCCTTTGAAATGTGGTGGATAATAGTACTATTTTATGAAGTATAATTATGTTGTATCAATTTCAAAATGATGCCACCCATTTAACGCATGATAAGTAATTTGGAGATTATTTGTTTCAGTAATTTTTTTTACTATCGCCAGTCCAAGTCCGTTAGATGTTTCCCCATTTGCTTTGGAAACGGACATTCTTTTGAATAATTTATCTTTCGGTATTTCATCAATTATGGCTGTATTGCTTATATGGTATTTTGTTGCGGAGATTACAATCCGGATACTACCTCCGGTGAAATTGTATTTGATAGCATTGCCAAGCAAATTCGTAATTAACGAATCAGCCAGCATGGGATGGAGTTTTACTGTAAAGTCTTTTTCATAATTTACTATCACGTTTAATTGTTTGTCTTTAATAAATTCATTAAAAAGCTGCAGGTATTTTTGGGTTACCTGCGTTAAATTAATTTCTTCTGTGGTACTGTATTGGTTATTTTCAATTTTAGCCAGCAGCAATAAGCCTTCATGCAGTTTTTTTAAACGGTTTAAGGCAATAGTGGCATCCATGATAGACTGTACCTGCTCATCTTTTAAATTAGTATCCTGCAGCAGCAGTTCCAGCTTGCTTTGTGCAATGGCAACAGGCGTCTGCATTTCATGCGCGGCATTTTCTGTAAACTCTTTCATGTTTAAATAATCCTTATAAATTTTGCCGGTCATAAAATTCAGGGAAGTATTCAGTTCATTAAACTCTTTTGTATGGGTATTTTCAAAATGGAGATTTTCCATTTTTTGTAATTCTGCATTTCTTATTTTTTTAAGTGATTGTCCAAAAGGTTTCCAAAGCCTTTTGCTGATGGCCCAGTTAAAAATAAGTGTAGCCGCAAACAAGCCTGCAAATACAGAGAGCATTGTGCTGGTAACATCCGCTACCAGGGCCGTCTTTTGGGCCTGCGATTGCCGGATGATGATTTGGTAGTTTACGTTACTTACGGTAATAACCTGTGATAGTTGCCTGTAGAAAACGGTATGGTTTTCTTTTATATTGAATTCATTAAGGTCTGTTATATTGGGTGCAGCGTAGGCGCTTTGACTGGTGGGGGTAATAAAAACATCCGGCCCTTTTAATATAAAGGTGAGTCCGTTGTCCGCTTCGGTTTCCAGGTATTGAGCCCATGAAATTTCTTCACTCAGCAGTTCTTTATCGCTGTAGTAATTTATTTCTTTGCTAAACTGCCGGAATAAATAAAGACCTGCAACAGATAACATTGGTATCATTACCAGTAAAAAATAGATGGTAGTTTTTGTTAGAAGCTTCATTTGTTTTAAACTTAATTTGGTTAAATATCTGTAAACCGATAGCCTGAGCCATGGGCTGTTTGTATGTAATCGGTGCTGCCTGCATCTACCAGTTTCTTTCTTAAGTTTTTTATATGCGTATAAATAAAATCATAGTTGCTTGCATGCAGGTATTCATCGCCCCATATATGCTCTGCTATGGCGGCTTTGGTTAATAGCCTGCGCTGGTTTGCAATAAAATATTCAAGCAGCCTGTATTCTTTATCGGTAAAATTGACTGGTTTATTATTTACAGTAACCCGCTGTGCTTCTGCTTCCAGCCTTATTTCATTAAATACGATCGCCTTATTGCCATCAAAATTCCTTCTGCGGATGATGGCATTGATCCTTGCTGTAAGTTCTGATAAATAAAATGGCTTGGAAAGATAATCATCAGCGCCAAGGTCCAATCCATTCAGTTTATCATCCAATGTATTTTTTGCAGAAATAATAATGATACCTGCTTTGGATTCCATAAATTTTAATTCCTTAACAATATCCAAACCATTACCAAACGGAAGGCCAACATCTACCACAATACAATCGTACAAATAATTAATAACTTTTTCTTTACCCGCTGTAAAATCATTTGCGGCTTCGCAAACAAAACCCTGGTGCTCCAAATATTTTATAATAGATTCCTGCAATGCTTTCTCATCTTCTATCACCAAGATTTTCATAAATCATTTTTTTTATTGGATAAATATCCCTGATAACATTTGTGCTGACCGGCTTATAAAGATACATAACAAAAAACCCGCCTCTTTCAAGGCGGGATGGTAATTCATGGTTGATGATTTTAAAACGCCCTTTACAATTTTAATTTAATCGCCCAAGATTAAAGGCTGTTCCACTTTTTCTTGAACCCCGGCTTCACTCCAAATAGAACAGGAAGATTAGCCATTCAGTTCGGAAAAACTACTTAATTTAACTTCAGTGCATTAAACTCTTTATCAACCTTCCTCCTGTAATTTTACTTTTAAATTTTATTTGAACAGTTTATTGGTCAGATTCCGGTTGCTGGTTTTCCCGGTTATCCTGTGGTTGCTGAAAATTATCAGGTAGTTGCTGCTGCTTCATTTCCTGTTGAGGATAATTTCCCGCAGAACCATGTAGGGTGGCAGTTGCGGTATTTTCAGCCTTGTTGCGTACATAAGAAATATTGATTTTATCATCGGGCCGCATGGCAGAGATCTTTTCTACCATTTCTGTCCCGGTATTAACAGTGGTTCCATTTATTTTAGTTACAAAATCGCCTTTCTGTATGCCTGCTTCATCAGCGGCACTACCTTTAGCTACATCCAGTACAAATACGCCATCGCCATCGGGGATATTATTTTTTTTACGGTCGGCATAACTCATTTGGTCGCTTCCAAACATTACGCCGAGATACGCTCTTTTGGCGCTGCCATACTTTATAATATCACCTGCCACCCGTGCCACCAGGTTAGCCGGGATAGCATAAGAGTAACCAGCATAAGAACCGGTAGGAGAAGCAATTGCACTGTTGATGCCAATAAGGTTTCCATTAACGTCAACCAGCGCGCCGCCACTATTACCCGGGTTTACGGCTGCATCAGTTTGAATAAATGATTCAATAGGCGCGTTGCTGTTGCGGTTGTTAATACCTATATTTCTTGCTCTTGCGCTAACAATTCCGGAGGTAACAGTTATCTCAAGGTTTAAAGGATAACCAATCGCCAGCACCCATTGTCCAATATGTACATTATCCGAATTATCAAATGTGATATGCGGAAATTCATTGCCTTCAATTTTTATAACCGCCAAATCCGAGCTTGGGTCTGTGCCAACCACAGTAGCTTTATAATCTTTCCTGTCATTCAGTGTTACCAAAAGTTCATCAGCTTTGTCAACCACATGGTTATTGGTTACAATATAACCTGATGCACTTATAAGTACGCCGGAACCTGATGCTACCTGCCTTGCATTATTACCTTCGTTACCATTGTTGAAAGACATGCCTGCACCATTATCATCAGGTGAGGTCATTTGCCCAAAAGAGTTCATTGCTTCGCCACCTTGCCGTTTCAGCACTTTAATATGAACAACGGCCGGAGACGCTTTGGCTGCAGCAGTTTCTAAATTAACCACGCCTGCTGCATTCTCATCATTATACGCTGCAGTTTTAAAATTAGCAGGCGCCGCTGTTCCGTTAAATGCCAAAACATCCTGGTGATTGTATTTGCTGTAAGCCCAGGAAGCACCTGCAAAGGCGGCCACACTTAACAGTGAAACCACTATCATTTTTTTAAACATCATTTTATATAGTTTTATGTTGAATAACAAATGTGGAATGCAGTTATGAGGGAAGTCTGTAGAAATTTCTAAAGGAGTTGTTAAACGTATGCTTTACAGAAATTTTTTCGCTAAAGTTTTTGGCTAGTTTACAGGATGGCCACTGCATTACAAATGTGCCAGGTAAATGGGATCGCCAGTAAGGGTGTCGACCTTCTTTATCAAATCTATTAAAAAATTTGCTGATGCCGGCTGCTGGTATTTGGCAGGATGATGGTAAAAATAAACTGCCACTTTAAATCCGTACTTATTGATTTAGCGTGGCAGTTTTTTTTAAAAAAGATGGGACAGCAATTCATTATCTGATGAATTAGAATTATGCGGCCATTTTGCGGCATTCTTCTGCGCATGCTTTACAAGCATTTGCACATTCCCGGCAATGTTCGGTATCATGTTGCCCACACTCGTTGCCACAGGCTTCACAAAGACTCGCGCAAATATTGCAAATGTCTTTAGCCTTATTGCTGCCAAGGCTCATTAGCTGTGCAGCTGCGTAACAAAGCGCAGCGCATTCCATGTCTAACTGTATGCATGTAGCCATCATTTTTATGTTATCTTCCTGCGTGCATGATGAAGCGCAGTGATTACATATAGCGGCGCATTTTAAACATGCATCAATACAAGTTTTGTAAGTGTGGTAATTTGTCATAATTGATATGTTTATGTTTATTTACATGGATGTTTTAGTATTTGCGCTTAAATATTTGCTATTCTTAATCTTATCAAAACCAAGTTCGTATTGACCAAATTTATCTATTTTCATTTTAAAAGTACCTTCTGCCTAAGGCAGAAACTGTGTTGTATTAAATGCAATTTTATGAGAAGAAGATTGTATAACGACCATCAAAATCAAACCAGGCAAAGCAATAGCTGCAAATTTTATTATTGAACTAAAACTTACCTTTTGATTTTGGATATTATTAAATTTTTTTAAAAGGTTTAATTAAGGGTAAATTATTTAAAACTATTATTTTGCCTTGAATATTATTTTTAATAGACAAAACAGGAATACGAAATTTCCATTTGTCAACTTTATAATTTAATGCCGACCGCAAATAAGGAGGTGGGCTTTCGTTTCCCGTTATTGGGGTATCATTTCACCAATTTATTTTTTTACCAGCTGTACACCCTACAAAAAAATATCCTTATTTAAAAAATGTGCAACATTAAATTAATGAATGACCATTTATTTAACCCCGCAAAAAATAAATTATTGTAACCTTTTAATCTGATAGATACAGTTTAAAAAAGAGCAGTTTTTTGAATATTTTATATTTGTGTGCTTTTTACGTAAAATGGCAATGCAACAGATACTATGCCTCCCCCAAACAGGCATAATAAAGTAGCTGCTGAAAATAGCTCTACCGCAAGACCTGCAGTTTTGCTATGTAAGGTGGTAGGCGGGGCATGCTCAAGAACTTTAGTAGCAGGGCCAGCCATTATAAACCCGCTATCCATTATCAGTAACAATATAAAACAAATAAATACCGATAGAATTACTCCGGTAAAAGTTGTAACCAGTGCTGCAAATACATGTGCACCGGTGCTGTCATCACCTCCCTTTGGCTTACTCTCTTTAACCGTGGCAATGGCCATTGTAAATAGGAATAGCAGACTACCAACATATAAAATCCAGGAGGCAGTATAATCTGCCAGATGGATAAAAATGTATGCACAAATGCTAAATAATAATGCTGCTGTAGCCGCTGAAATGAAAGTATACCTCCAGTTTATTTTCTTAAACATATTTAATATGATGGCAATACCGTGCCGAACTGGTAGAGCCTACAGGCTATAATGCTACAACTTTGATTGGTTAATAATTTAAGTTGCCGTAATGGTCGAACTTTTTTAAAACCATTTACTAAGGAAGCAGTCATTCCGTGCTTTCAATTAATTTATAAGATGATGCTTTGCATGGAGTTGCATTTTATAAAAATTTAAAGAACACTTATACAAAAAATTATTCAGCTTAAATTTTGTCCGGAATGTCTTTTAGGACTGTCCATATTTTGTACTCAAGATCAAGCCGTGGTTTATGGCTATAAAAATTCTTTCTTTTAAAAAGCATATTTAGCTCGGGTGAATATTTATAAAAACCACCTTAACCATCCAATAACCCTATTCACCTGCATTAAATAATGGGCTGGCATACGGGGCTCGATAGTTGTTTAATATTTTAAATGAAAGACGAAAAGAAGATATTGAACAAGCTCTATGAAGAGCTTGTAAAACTTCAAAAGGAAATAATATCATCCAACCTTAAATTACTGGTAATATTAGAAGGTAGGGATGCAGCCGGTAAGGACGGTACCATTAAACGAATTACAAAACACCTTAGTCCGAGGGAGACAAAAGTAATCGCATTAGGCAAGCCATCCGACAGGCAATCACTTGAATGGTACTTTCAGCGTTATTTTACTCATTTGCCAGTTTGCGGAGAGTTTGCAATATTTAACCGCAGTTGGTATAACCGCGCGGGGGTTGAAAAAGTGATGGGATTCTGTACAGACGAAGAATATAAATTGTTTTTTACACAGGTAGAATTATTTGAAGAAATGCTGGCAGATGCTGGTTTTATTATATTGAAATATTATTTGGATATCAGTAAAAAAGAACAGGAAGCAAGGTTGAATGACCGTAAGGAGAACCCCTTGAAACAATGGAAGATAAGTCCAATTGATGATCAGGCACAACATTTATGGAAGGAGTACTCAGAGGCCAGAGACAAGATGTTAGCAAAGACAAGTTTTAAGCATGCTCCCTGGTTTATAGTAAATGCAGATGATAAAAGTAAAACCCATATTGCCCTTATCACTCATCTTCTCAATGAATTGGAATATCAGAATAAGGACAAAAAATTATTATCGAATAATTATGGGGAGGTATTTGCTGCAAATGGGAAAACTTTAGAGGATAAATTATATTAATTCTATTGAATTCGGTGGTTCTATGCCTGATAGCAATCAATATATCTGTTGTTATGTATCATCTTTCCCTTATCAATATTGTATGATATTTAATTGTTCGTTTAATAGGCATCCACCCATTTTAAAAACAAACCTGCCGCTTACTTTTCATAAGTATTTGTTGGGGAATATTTTAATCAAACTTCATTGAAAAATAATTAATGAATACAGCTTCAAACGAAACAAACCATGAAATAAATTACGGTAAAATTATTTCCGTTCGTGGCAGCGTTGTAGATATTTTTTTTAAAAATGATTTGCCTGCTATTTACAGTCTGCTGCACACAGGAAAAGACAATAAAGTATCCATGGAAGTATTAACACAATTGGATAACCATAAGGTCAGGTGCATTTCATTAACGCCAACACAAGGGTTATCCCGCGGCATGGTTGTACAATCAAATGGTAACGAATTGACTGTACCGGTTGGTAAAAATATAATGGGAAGAATGTTCGATGTATTCGGCAACACTATCGATAAAGGCGAACCATTGAAAAATATGGAACAGCGCAATATACATCAGTCTCCGCCGTCATTAGAAAAGCGTTCTGCAAAATCAGAAGTATTTATAACCGGCATTAAATCTATTGATGTGTTGGTACCGTTGGAACGTGGTGGTAGTGCAGGTTTGTTTGGTGGTGCCGGTGTAGGCAAAACAATTTTACTCACCGAAATGATTCATAATATGGTTGGTCATAATAAGGGCGTGAGCATGTTTTGTGGCATTGGAGAACGTAGCCGGGAAGGACAGGAGTTGTACCAGGAAATGAAAGAAGCTGACCTGCTGAAAGACATGGTGATGTTGTTCGGGCAAATGAATGAGCCACCTGGCGCAAGGTTTAGGGTAGGTCATGCTGCACTTACCATGGCAGAGTATTTTAGGGATGATGAAAGAAGGGATGTGCTGCTGCTTATAGATAATATTTTCAGGTTCATACAGGCGGGTATGGAGGTGAGTGGACTGATGGGGCAAATGCCTTCCCGGCTTGGTTATCAACCAACGATGGGTACAGAATTATCTAAGTTGGAGGAGCGCATAGCCAATACAGATACGGGTGCAATTACCTCTATTCAGGCTGTATATGTACCTGCGGATGACCTTACAGATCCTGCAGCGGTACATACATTTTCTCATCTCTCTGCATCCATCACCTTGTCCCGCAAAAAGGCGGGCGAAGGATTGTATCCCGCAATTGACCTGTTGCAGTCAAACTCAAAAATGTGTACGCCGGGGATCATCGGCGAAAGGCATTACAACCTGGCACAACAAATAAGGGAAATACTGGCTCAATATAAAGAACTGAAAGATATTATAGCCATGCTCGGACTAGAACAATTATCACAGGCTGACAGAAATATAGTAAATCGTGCAAGGCGTTTGGAAAGATTTTTCACACAACCGTTTTTTGCTACCGAACAGTTTAGTGGCATCAAAGGTAAAGAAGTTAGTTTGGAAGATGCCCTGAGCGGCTGCGAACGGATACTGGCAGACGAATTTAAAGACTTGCCGGAAAGTGCTTTTTATATGATTGGCAACATTGACGAAGCAAAGCAAAAAGCACCGGCTAAAGAAGCCGTAAAGGCTGATGGCAAAGATGTAAAAGATAAAAATGCAGCACAAAAAAATGTATCTGTTGTAACTACTCCTAAAAGCAGTTGACAATGCCGCCACAATTAATGAACCTAAAAATATTATTACCTTATAAAGTGTTTGCAGAATTGCGAAACGTAAAACGAATCATTGCCGAAACAAGCGGCGGTCAGTATGGTTTTTTACCACATCGGTTGGATTGTGTCACCGCATTGTTACCCGGTATTTTAACCTACGAATCAGCTGAGGGTATTAAGTATTTAGCAGTTGATAAAGGCATATTGGTAAAAGCAGGCGAAAATGTTATGGTGTCTGTGCGCAATGCAATTGGTGGCTCCGACCTTGGCATGTTGCACGAATTGGTAGAAAAAGAATTTAAGGAGCTGGATGATAACGAAAAGAATGTACGTTCGGTAATGGCTAAAATGGAGAGCAGTTTCATGATGCAGCTTCAAAAATTTCAACAGCAATAAAATGAATAAGAATGCAGATGAAAAACAATCCATTTCCTTTTCCCGGCAGATAGAGGAAAAGGAAAAAAGAAAACTGAAAGCACAACGTACGAAGAACAACGTTTGGTTTGGTCTGGGCATGATGGGTATGGTAGGCTGGTCTGTAGTAGTGCCTGCATTACTGGGTGCCTTAACTGGGGTTTGGCTTGATAAAACTTACCCACAATCTTTTTCATGGACGCTTTCCTTGCTCATCGCAGGGATAATAACAGGAAGTGTAATTGCCTGGTACTGGGTTGATAAAGAAGATAAAGAAATGCACAGGGATAAAGAAGAAGACAATGAATAACACATTAAATATGATTGTAGCATTAGTTTCAGGTCTTGCGCTGGGCTTGCTGTTTTTTGGAGGCCTGTGGTTTACCGTGAGGAAGGCTGTGGGTTCTACAAAGCCCGCCATTATAATATTTGGCAGTTTTGTAACCAGAATGGGTATTGTACTGATTGGCTTTTATTTCATTAGCGCAGATAATTGGCGGCGGCTGGTGGTAGCGCTGGCAGGTTTTATAATAGCCCGACTGCTGGTTATTTATTTTACCAAAACTAAAACAGCTACAGCAGAAAAGGAGGTCAGTCATGAAGCTTAGCCCCGACGAAACGATATTTTGGCAACACGGTTTTATTACCATTAATCTTACCCTTGTTACCACTTGGGTAATTATGCTGCTACTGGTGATAGCAGCAAAATTACTAACCAGAAAATTACAGACAGCGCTGCGCATTTCACGCCGGCAATGTGTAGTAGAAATGGTGGTGACAACCATTAACGAACAAATAAAAGAAGTTGGTTTAAACAACCCGGGCAAATATATCGGGTTTATAGGAACACTTTTTCTTTTTATTGCGGTATCAAATTTCTGCATCATTTTTCCGGGGTATAAGCCGCCTACGGGTTCACTTTCCACCACGGTGGCTTTGGCAATATCAGTATTTTTAGCCGTGCCATTTTTTGGCATAGCTGATGGGGGGATCGCTGGCTATCTCAAAACTTATCTGCAGCCCACCTGGATAATGCTGCCTTTTAACCTCATCAGTGAAATTACACGTACACTGGCTTTGGCAGTACGTCTGTTTGGAAATATCATGAGCGGCGGAATGATTGTGGCGATACTGTTAACCATATCACCCTTTATATTTCCTGTTATAATGAACGTGTTGGGCTTGTTGACTGGTATGGTACAGGCTTATATTTTTAGCATACTGGCAACGGTATATATCGCCGGTGCATTGCAGGTAAAAAAATTGAAGCAACAAAAATAAATACTAAAAAACAAAGGAGGACAATCATGGATAGTACAACAACAATCGCAATCGCATCAATCATTACTGCAGGGTTTACCACCGGCATAGGTACCATGTATCCTGCGCTTAGCGAAGGAAAGGCAGTGGCCGCAGCATTAAGTTCACTTGCACAGCAACCGGATGCAGCATCTACCATTACCAGAACTTTATTTGTTGGTTTGGCAATGATAGAATCTACTGCTATTTATTGTTTCGTGGTTTCTATGATCCTAATTTTCGCTAATCCATTCTGGAACCATATCATAGCAAAATAAAGTAAGATGAACGTTAATTGGTTTACTGTTATAGCACAGGTCATCAACTTCCTTATACTCGTATGGTTGTTAAAAAAGTTTTTGTACAAACCCGTACTCGATGCAATTGATGCACGGGAGAAAAAAATTGTTTCAAGGCTGCAGGATGCTGAAAGTAAAATGGCAGAAGCAAAAAAGGAGCAGGATGATTTTGCTGAAAAAAACAAACAGTTTGATGCGCAAAAAAAGGAATTGATGGATAAAGCAATTGCCGATACCAACAGACAAAAAGATAAGTTATTGGAAGCAGCAAGAAAGGATGTGGATGCTTTGCATGCTAAACAACAAAAAACAATTGCAGACATGCAGCAAAATTTGAAAACGGAACTCGCACAAAAAACACAAAAAGAAGTGTTCGATATTTCCCGAAAAGCCTTACTAGAAATAGCTTCCGTTGGTTTGGAAGAACAGGCGGTAAAATTTTTTATCAGTCGTTTAGATGAATTGAAAGACGAAGAAAAAACAAAGTTTACGGATGCTTTTACATCAGGCTCAAAACCTGTATTGGTACAAAGCGCATTTGAATTGGCGAAGCCGCAACAAACAGAAATTAACAAATCGGTTGATAAAATATTGGGCAGGGAAACTAGTCTTGAATTTAAAACATCACCGGAGATAATCGGTGGCATTGAATTAATTGCCAATGGATACAAACTATCCTGGAGTATAGCGGCATACCTGGATGGGTTGCAAAACGATATTTCTGAAACCTTAAAGAATACTGCATTGTCTGCGCCGGAAGCAAAAGATGCAGCTGGCAATAAACAAGCGCATGAAGCGGAACCGGTACAACAAAAAAAGTAGTATGTCAGCAGAAGAATTAGATACCATCATTGAAAAAAGTTTTGAGCCGATAGAAAAGGTAAAGGACAGTTACGTCTTTTCTTTTGCGCCACGGGAACTGGGCTATGTAACCAGTGTTTCTGCCGGTGTTATAAAAGTTTCAGGTCTGCCTAATGCAGGTTTTGAAGAATTACTGAAATTTCCAAACGGCTTATCAGGCATCGCTTATAATATTGATGAGGATGAAATCGGTGCTATCCTGTTGGGCGAAGAATCATTGCTAAAGACAGGCGACGAAGTGGTGCGTACAGGGCGGGTAATGGATGTACCTGTTGGTGACGAACTTATCGGAAGGGTAATAAATCCACTGGGCGAACCGGTGGATGGAAAGGGGCTTATCAATACAAAATATCGCTATCCAATTGAACGCCCCGCTGCGGCCATCATGGACCGCAAAGCAGTTACCGTTCCCATGCAAACGGGGTTAAAAGTAATTGATGCATTGATACCTATTGGCCGTGGACAACGGGAATTAATATTAGGCGACAGGCAAACCGGCAAGTCGGCGATTGCCATTGATACCATCATCAACCAGAAGAATGAAAATGTTATCTGCGTTTACTGTGCCATTGGTCAGCGTGCATCTTCCATTGCAAAAGTGGTGGCAACCTTTAAAGAAAATGGAGCCATGGAATACACTGTTGTTATGGTAACTGAAGGTAACAATGCTCCCGGTCTGAAATACATTGCACCTTATGCGGCCACCAGCATAGCGGAATATTTTATGGAACAGGGCCGTGATGTACTTATCGTTTATGATGATCTTACGCATCATGCAAGGGCTTACCGGGAATTGTCTTTGTTGTTGCGACGTCCACCGGGAAGAGAAGCATTTCCGGGTGATATATTTTATATTCATTCAAGATTATTGGAAAGGTCAACCAGGTTAAGCGATGCACTCAAAGGCGGTTCCTTAACGGCTTTGCCGATCATTGAAACAGAGGCTCAAAATATTTCCGCTTATATTCCAACCAATCTTATTTCTATTACAGACGGGCAAATATATTTATCACCAAAGCTATTTGAGCTGGGTATTTTACCTGCGGTGGATGTAGGTAAATCTGTTTCCCGTGTGGGTGGTAAGGCGCAGTTACCTGCCTATCGTTCGGTAACGGGTAATCTTAAATTAGCTTATGCACAATTTGAAGAACTGGAGAATTACGCAAGGTTTGGTACGCGACTGGATGAACATACCCGAACCACTATCGAACACGGAAAACGTATCCGCAACTGGCTTAAACAAAATGAACTTCATCCCTTATCGGTTATACAGCAACTGGTAGAATTGTTAGCGTTGACCGGTAGTTTGTTTGATACAGTGCCAATAGAGAAAATGAAGGATGCAGCGGCTGTGTTGCTGCAAACCTGTACAACTTTAGATGCGGGCATGCAACAGCGCTTATTATCGGATAAGAAATTGAGTGATGAAGATAAGGCTGCTATTTTAAAATTGGCTTCCGCTGTTTTATTGCCCTTTCAGCATAAAGAAGAGCCGGAAAAAGATAAAAGTGTTACGTAATGCAACAAAAGCCAGGAATGTAAAACTTTACGCGCATTAAAATGTGCTGGAATATATATCAAACACTTTAAAAATAAATAGTATGAAACGTCGAATGGAAAGTTTAATTGGTTTTACCATCTCAGGTAAAGATGGTGAAATGGGAAAAGTAAAAGAGTTTTACTTTGATGATGAAACCTGGACAGTACGGTATATGATTGTTGAAACAGGCAGTTGGCTGTTTGGCCGTAAGGTGCTGATCGCTCCCGAAGCGGTGAATAAGATTGATTTGGAACAAAAAATGTTTAAGGTTAATCTCACCATTGAACAGGTACAAAATAGTCCGATGATAGATACCGACAAGCCTGTTTCCCGCCAGCACGAGATGTTACTTTATTCTCATTATCTCTGGAAAAGTTTTTATTGGGGTGGAGGTGCGGGAAGTTTAGGAATGGGTATGTCTTATCCTATTTCTATATACCAGGATAAAAAAGAGGATGTCATATCTGATGATGACATTCATTTAAGAAGTACAGAAAAAGTAACGGGTTATAGCATTAAAGCCAGTGATGGAAGAATAGGCGATGTGGAAGATTTTATAATTAATGACAGCACATGGGCAATTGATTTAATACTGATAGATACCGGTAATTGGTTCCCCGGTAAAAAGGTGCTTATTTCGCCAAAATTGATAAAAGAAGTAAACTGGGAAAACTCAACGGTTACCGTTAATGCCACGGAAGCGCAGGTAAAAAATAGCCCGGAATACGATCCCGGCGAAGAGTTGAGCGACGCTTATCAAAGCAATCTTCAGAACTATTATGGTAGGTTTATTTCTCACAAATAATGAGGTAAATATAGGAATAGTTGTTCCAAAATAAAACAGGATGGATACATTAGAAAGTTTACGGGCAAAACTGGAAAGTGCAGCAGATATAGATTCCGTTGTAAAAACTATGAAAGCTGTAGCCGCTTCTAATATTGGCCAGTATCAAAGATCAGTAGCGGCTTTAGAAGATTATTACCGCACCGTTTCAATGGGCCTTGCTGCATATTTTAAAGCTCAAACAATTAATCAGGGATTTAACAATACTGTTTCATCAAAAGCAAAAGATAGTTTGATAGGTGTAATTGTTTTTGGCTCCGACCAGGGTTTGGTAGGCCGCTTCAACGATTCATTAACGGATTTTGTTGCACAGTCATTAAATTCCCTGCCTCATAAAAAAGAGGTATGGGCCGTGGGCGAACGTATTCAATTACTGCTGAAAGACGTTGGTTTTAATACTACTAAACTTTTTGCGGTACCCAATGAAGTAAAGTCCATTACCTATTTAGTAGGTGAAGTTTTGGTAAAGGCGCAGCAAAGCATGGAACAGCAAAATGTTGATACGCTCTATGTTTTTCACAACCAATCTAAGGAAGCTTCAGGCTATATGCCGGTGATGCAGCGGCTGTTGCCGTTGGATGCTGCGTGGCAACAGGAATTTGATAAAATAAAATGGCCCACCAATAATTTACCGCAAATTGCCGGTCCTGCTAAACCAACACTTTTGGCATTGATCAGCGAGTATCTTTTTGTATCCTTGTTTAAAGCTTGTGCCGAATCGCTGGCAAGCGAAAACTCCAGCAGGTTAAATGCTATGCAGCGTGCAGAAAAAAATATTGGCGAATTACTGGAGGACTTAAATAATACTTTTCATCGACTGCGTCAAAGTTCAATTGACGAAGAATTGTTTGATGTGGTAGCAGGATTTGAAGCATTACAACATAGCGAAAAAAAATAATTATCATGATAGGTAATAATAATATTTCTAAAAATCAGCTTTATGGTTTCCTGTCGTCTGATAAGCAGGGCATAAACGATCTGGTGGAGTTGGCCCTCAACCTGCCATGGTCGTGGAACCACGCAATGGATGGTTTATAGAAGCAGTTGAATGAAGCATTATGGCAGTGCTTATACAAAATCCATAGATCGGGTTTTTCATCTTGATTAAAAAAAATAAATCGTGCATAAAAACCAACACATACTAACTATTAACGGAGGTTCCTCCAGCATTAAATTTGCCCTTTATACAATTGAGGAACCTCTGAAAGAAATATGGAGTGGGCAGATAGAAAACATTGGATCTGAAAATGCAACACTTAGTTTTAACAAACCTGCGGCTCACCAGAAAAATAGTACCGGTATTAAAGCTACTGATCATAATGAAGCTGCTGATGCCTTTATTCATTGGCTTGAAAAACAAGATGGCTTTAATTCCATAACGGCTATCGGCCATCGTATAGTTTATGGAATGGAACACACAGCACCTGAAATTATCTCGCCCGAATTATTGATGTATTTAAAAAAGATCAGTCCTTATGACCCTGACCATTTGCCCGAAGAGATAAAATTGATAGAAGTTTTTAGCAAGCGTTACCCTGCGTTAAAACAGGTAGCCTGCTTTGATACAGCATTTCATACTACAATGCCGCCCGTTGCTAAAATGCCGGGCATACCGCGAAAATATTTCGACAAGGGAATTCAACGGTATGGTTTTCATGGATTGTCTTATGACTACCTGGTGACAGAATTAAAAAATATTGCGGGTGAAAAAGCAGCACAGGGCAAAATAATATTAGCTCATTTAGGAAGCGGTGCCAGCCTTGCTGCAGTAAAGAATGGTAAAAGTATAGATACCAGTATGGGATTTACGCCTGCATCCGGTTTACCTATGGGTACGCGAAGCGGTGATATTGATCCTGGTATTGCATGGTATTTAATGAAGTTCGAAAAATTGGATCCGGAACAGTTCAATCATTTGATCAACCATGAATCTGGTCTGCTCGGCATATCAGAAACAAGCGCTGATATCAGCGTGTTACAGGAACTTGAAAATACGGACAATCGCGCTGCAGAAGCCATTGCATTGTTTTGTTATCAAACTAAAAAATGGATCGGTGCTTATGCGGCTGTGTTGGGAGGTGTAGAAACATTGGTATTTGCAGGTGGTATTGGGGAACATTCTCCGGAGGTGAGAAGTAAAATATGCGACGGACTGGAGTTTTTAGGGATTGAGCTGGATGAAATAAAAAACATGAATAATGAGGCCATTATTTCAACCGGAGAAAGCAGGGTGACCGTTCGTGTTATTAAAACGAACGAAGAATTAATGATCGCAAAATTGGTCTGCATCGTTGTAAAGCAATAAGCAGCACAATTGTACAAGTAAAAATATAGGTATGACCTCAACATATTTTATCAACTAAAAAGTAAATTATGACAATTCAATTAAATGCAGGCAAAGACCTGAACATCCACGAATCATTTGCAGAAAAGCTGAAAGCAATGTTAACAGAAGAATTAAGCCGGTTTGAGGAAGACATAACAAGGATTGAAGTACATCTTTCTGATGAGAACGGAACGAAGGATGGCCAAAATGATAAACGGTGCCTGCTTGAAGCAAGGCTTGAAGG
>JAYTHI010000117.1:0-1619 GCA_043732685.1 Ferruginibacter sp.
GGGCATAATATTGCTACTAACAATGCGGATGGAGTAGCAGCGCAACGGGTTTTTTTTAATTTTAGTTATTT
This sequence comes from Ferruginibacter sp., assembly GCA_043732685.1. Lineage (GTDB taxonomy): Bacteria > Bacteroidota > Bacteroidia > Chitinophagales > Chitinophagaceae > Ferruginibacter. The sequence goes on from JAYTHI010000117.1 coordinate 72, forward strand.
AGTAGCGTATGAAAGAGAAGTAATCCCGATCCTGACAGTTTCAAGTGATACGCTCCATGCGGGAAACCCAACAGGAATGAGTGCTTCTTTAATACCCCCTTTTAATTTGAGTAATTATAAAATCCAATGGTCATCTTCGTGCGGAGGTACTTTTTCACCTAGTGATACTCAATCAAATGTCGCTTATACACCACCCGCCGGAAATAACGCTTCTCCTTGTTTCATTTCTGTAAGTATTTCTGATTCTTGCGGGCGTAAATTTACTAATAACAAACCATTTGTCATTAAGGAACTTTGCCCAACTGTTGCGATTAGTACACCATCAAACTTAGTCTGTGTGGGTACTAATGTGACATTTACGGCTACTATTACAAATCCATCTTCTGTATGTAAATTGCAATGGCAAAATAGTTCTGATGGGATATTATGGTCTAATATTGTGGGTGCAAATAGTTTGACATATTCTCCTATGCCAAGTTCATCTATACGTTACCGTGCTATAATGAATTGCATGGGAGGAAGTACATGTTGTAATTAAGAAGGAGATTAAGATTAATGGGACTAAAAAATTTATTTTAAAATACTATGTACAGCTGTATCCCATTTTCCTCAAAAAATTTGCAGGGCTCTTGAATATTAAAAAATTTGCCTGAGTGAGTAGGCCTGCAATAGTACTAGTGCTATAAAGCATTTTAAATTTTAATAAAATTTCTTGTTTAAGCATTTAAAACTAGACTTATGCGTTCTTGCATTGGTCATAAAAATATAATTTTGTTTTCTAAAAAATAAGTATAAAGGATGATTTGATGATTGTACTGACGATGCTATTTTGCAAATGTAAAAAATTATCCTTTTGCAGCGCAATGGCAAAGTTATTAATTGGCATAAATATTTACATTGAAAATCGCTACTCTGCGAATTACTATACATTTAAGAACACATATTGATCTTTGAAAATTTCATTTTATCCTTTTTTGTAATTATTTATACAAATCTAAAGTGTCTATAAATTTTCCCGCAGACTCTCCCATTTACACGCTTCATGAATTCTATTTTTATTTATTTATAAGAATTCATTAAATTTGAAGCATCCAAACGTCTCGGACGTATCGAATATAAATGCTTCATAATCCATGGATTTTTTATAGCTGTCAGAAATCTATCTTTTGATTTTCTATGAAATGGCAAATTTGAACTTAAACATTCTTCATACAAATCTGCAATATCAGCTTTAATCATTTAAAATCCATTTTTAAACACTTCAATGATTAAATGAAAGATGTAAAGTTTTTCAAAACTGGTCAGAATTTTAAAATTTTTAAAATCGCGTTTCAGCAAATTATTTAATTCAGGAAATTCATATCCAGACAGTTTTGCAATAATTTTTTTTCCAGAAGCATCCAAAAGGCTTCCCAAACTGCAATTATAATTTTTCATAATTGCAGAAAAGCGATTTACTACATTTATAAATTATGGTTGGATTCAAACGCAATCGAATATTTATTTTCGATGGATATGTTAAACTTTTCCGTTAAGCAGTTCATTTTC
>JAYTHI010000118.1:0-5664 GCA_043732685.1 Ferruginibacter sp.
TGATATTTTATATAGAACTAGCCCTTTTTAAAATTTCCTACATATTTGTAATCATTTTTAAATAACAATTTAATATTCCTCATACCAATTAAATTTCTCTCGAACAATATTTGATTTTTCTTTTTTAATATAAGTTAAAAGAGACATCGAAACAGGCGATAATTTTTTCCCCTTTAGCCATATTAAACTCCAGGTTGTTTTAATGGGCATTCCTTTAATGGAGATTATATGCAAATCATTATTGTGTAATTCATTCTTAATACCAATTAATGGCATAATTGAATAACCTAATCCAGCCATCACAGCCTGCTTCACCGCTTCGTTGGAAGTAAGCTCCATTTTCTTCAATGCTGGTATATTATGTTGCTGAATAAATTTTTCCATTGTTTGCCTTGTACCAGACCCCTTCTCTCTAAATATTAGGGGCAAATCTTTAAATATTTCTTTTGTGCTCAATGTTTTCTTAAATTTTAATTCGCTATTACCTACCAAGTATAATTTATTTTGAAGCAAATCTAATTTTTCAATGTTGAGCGTTGTCGGCAAAATGGAAACAAGCGCAAAATCAACCTCATTATTTTCCAAACTTTCCAGTACGCTATTTTTATTGGTTACATCCATTAGTAACTCTATTCCATCATGTTGTTTGATAAAGTCTGAAAGGAAATAAGGCATCACATACTTACCTGTAGATACAATTGAAATTTTCAACCTCCCTGTCAATTGCCCTTTATAGGCTAATGTTTTATAGTTAATGGCATATACCTGGTTTATAATATTTTCAGCAGACTCCGCAATTTCTTTACCGAAGTCAGTTATGTAAATTTTTCTTCCTACTACTTCGGTTAAGGGAATTTCAAACTGCGATTGAAAATTCCTAAGCTGAATAGAAACAGCAGGTTGTGTTAAATGCAGTTCCTCTGATGCTTTAGTAACACTTTGGTTCTTAACTATTTTAAGGAATATCCGAAGCTGGTTTAATGTGTAGTTCATAAAAATATATTATGGATAACATTATAAAGATAAATAAAAAATTATGAATTATAGTCGCCAATTTTACTTTATAAAAATTATTCAAAAAAATATTATTCAAAAAAACTAATAAAAATAAAGGTACAAAATGGAAATACAACTTATCAGCGGAACGTTTACCGTCGTAGAAGCGGAAGAGCTTTTAACAGTAATTTTCAAAACAAAAATTGCTTTTCATGAGCAAAAGATAAACTCTTTGAGAGATTCGGAAGAAGACATCAAGCAGTCAGAAAAAAAGATTATGCAATTGCAGGAAACATTGAAAAACGCTATTAAAAAAATGAAGGAAAAGGGCCAAACACATACTTGTTTGAATGCTCACATAGAGGTTAATACAGTATCAAGACTGACTCAGTAAACTGCAATAAATTTAATCATTAAACCATTACTATATTTTCTGATGGCATTTATTAATTCTGTATCAATTGGTAGCTCTCTCCGGAAATTTTATCAAGTTCTCCGGCTTGATAAAAAAGATATTTCTGCCATTTACGCTTTTGCTATCATGGCAGGCGTAGTACAATTATTGCTTCCACTGGGCATACAAACAATTATTAGTTTTGTGATGGCCGGCTCGGTTATTACTTCAATTGTTGTACTAATTTTATTGGTTGTTATTGGCACATTTTTAAAAGGCTTGTTGCAGGTAAGGCAGCTTGAAATTATCGAGAAATTAAAACAAAAAATATTTTTGCGGTATGGATTGGAATTTAGTGACAGGCTCCCCAAATTAGATAATGAAAAATTAGACAATTACTTTGCCAGAGTTAGTAAATCGTTTTTTTGATACCATCTTTTTGCAAAAAGGCATCATTGATATAAAAGCTATTAATACTAAGTACTGGAAAGATGAAAATGATTTAGATTTGAAAAGAAGAAAAGATGATGAATTGCTAGTAAAAAATGATATCCCAAGGTCTGCTATACTTGGTTTTGCTGTTTCTAATGAAGCCGCAAAAATTAAATTGATAGCTTTGGGAATACAAGAGAAACAAATAGTTGTAAAACCAGCCTATTATTTCTAAATAAAAGGTATGATACAATACGAAATTGGAAATTTACTGGAAAGCAAAATGGAGGCTTTGGTAAATACGGTGAACACGTTTGGTGTTATGGGTTAGGGCATTGCTATGCAATTTAAAAATGCATTTCCAAATAATTATAAAATATATGCCAGAGCATGTAAAGAAAAGTCATTCAATATTTGTCAATTATTAGTAACCGAAGAAGAATCATTATTGTATGGCAAAAAGACAATTATAAATGTTCCTATAAAAACAGACTGGCGTAAACCATCTAAGTATAGTTATATTGAAAAAGGATTAGTAGAATTGGTCAAAACCATCAAATAAACAGGGGTCAAATCAATTACAATTCCTACATTAGGGGCGGGTAATGGTGGTTTAGATTGGAACAAGGTTAAGGCTATTATAGAAAAATATTTGAGTGATCTGGATTGTATAAATACCATTTATCAACCCAATTTTCATGTGCAAGAAGTATTAAAAAAAGAACGTGTAAAATTAACATCAGCAAGGGCCATGTTACTTTCTGTTCTATTTGATCTGGTAAAAAATGGCGAGTTTGTATCAGAATTTGCAGCTGAAAAAATTGCATACTTCTTATAGCGTTTTGGAGCAAAGGAAATATTTAAGCTCGAGTTTAAACCAAACTTTTATGGTCCATACTCAGGAAAGGTAAAGCATGTATTGTATTATTTAAATGGTAGTTATATTTCCGGATATAGTTCAAAAGATAAAAAACCTTTTGATGAATTAGGCTTAAGAATAGATGCTGAAAAAGATGTAAATGATTACTTGGATATAAAAGAAAATATTGAAAATAAGTTGATCGTTGAAAAAACGAAATCATTTTTATCAGGATTTTATGCTTCGTTTGGTTTAGAGCTATTATCAACAGTAGATTACATAATGGAAGAGAAAAATACCAATTCAATACCAGAAATTGCAACCTATCTTGATAATTGGCGCAACAGAAAAAAGGCCATGTTTAACAATCCAAAATTTATTACCATAGCAGTTAAAAATATCGAAAGGCATTTGCCTTTAAAAATTCCTAATTTATTGAATTCCTGATCTTGACTTAAATAAATGAACGAAGCCGAAACACGAACCGCATACATTTTACCAGCTCTAAAGAAAATAGGCTGGAATATAATTGAAGGAAGCAGGATACGGGAAGAATTTCCAATATCCAAAGGAAGGCTTATCGGGCATGGGCAAAGAACAAAACTTGATACAGCTGACTATGTCTTGCAATATTGCAATCGTAATTTGGCAATAATTGAAGCTAAAGGAAAAGATGCAAATTATACCACTGGCGTTGCACAGGCAAAAGATTATGCCACCAAATTACAAATACGTTTTATCTACAGCACCAACGGCCTTAAGATTTATGGAATGGACATGGTGGAAGGTATAGAGGGAGATGTGGTGGAATATCCAACGCCAGATCAATTATGGGCAGTGGTTTTTGGAGAGGAGATAAAAAAAATGCTGCTACTGCGGCACTGAAAGAAAAATTAATTGCCATTCCATTTGAAAACAAAGGTGGCGTATGGCAACCAAGATATTACCAGGAAAATGCCATTACCAATGTGCTGGAAGCTATTGCCGAAAAGAAAACTAAAATTTTATTAACGCTCGCAACTGGTGCAGGAAAAACGGCCATAGCCTTTCAAATAGCCTGGAAGCTGTTTAACGCTAAATGGAATATTAAGGGTGATGGACAAAGAAGTCCACGCATTTTATTTTTAGCCGATCGTAATATTTTAGCTGATCAGGCATTTAATGAATTTTCAGCATTTGAAGAAGATGCGCTGATACGTATCAATCCTGCAGATATTAGAAAAAAAGGGAAAGTTCCAAAAAAAAATGGCAGCGTGTTTTTTACCATCTTTAAAACCTTTTTAAGCGGCGCAAATGAAACGCCTTATTTTGGTGAATATGAAAAGGATTTTTTTGGCTTTATTATTATAGATGAATGCCACAAGAGCGGTGCAAATGACGAAAGTAACTGGCGGGCTATTATGGATTATTTTAGTCCAGCGGTACAATTAGGTTTAACTGCAATACCAAAGCGTAATCAAAATGTTGATACCTATAAATACTTTGGCGATACTGTGTATATCTATTTTTTAAAACAAAGAATCAATGACGGATTTCTTACTCCATTTAAGGTAAAACAAATTGCTACTACTGGTGATGATTATACTTATACTTCGGACGATGAAATCATTGAAGGTGAAATTGAAGAAGGCAAAGTTTATGGTATAGCAGATCAAAACCGTATTATTTAATTAATGGACATTGAGGCATACCGGGTTAAGACCTTTATGAATATGATGGATCAAAGCTAAAAGACCATAGTGTTTTGTACAACTCAGGCACAAGCACTTACAGTCAGGAATTTGATAAACCAAATGGTAACCATTAAGAACCTAAATTATTGTCATCGTGTTACAGCCGATGATGGCAAATTAGGCGAGCAACATTTGCAGGATTTCCAGGATAATGAAAAAAGCATTCCAACCGTTCTCACAGCATCCCAAAATTTAAGTACCAGTGTTGATGCTCCGGAAATAAGAAACATTGTTTTACTCAAGCCTATTAACCAGTTAATAGAATTTAAGCAAATAGTTGAAAAAGGTACAAGGTTGTTTGATGGTCAAGATTATTTTACCATTTATGATTTTGTAAAAGGCTATCTAAATTTTAGTGACCCAGAATGGGATGGCGATCCTTTAGATCCTCCAGAGCCGCCTGAGCCACCCCCACCAACGCCACCAAAAGAACCTTGTGCAATATGCGGAGAGCTAAGTTGTTATTGTATGGGAGAGTTGCCATCGTCTTGTTTGGTGTGTGGTAATTCACCTTGCACCTGTGAAAAAATAAAAAAACAATTACAAGGGTAAAATTGGCTGATGGAAAAATAAGGGACCGACAACATATGACAAACACTTCATTTTGGAGCCCGGATGGCGAACCAATGTCTGCTGAAGAATTTTTACGCAGCCTGTTTGGGACATTGCCACAGCTATTTAAAAGTGAAGACGATTTACGCAACTTGTGGAGTAATCCTGAAACAAGGAAGAAGTTACTAGACGATTTATAAGAGTTGGGTTTTGCCAAACAACAGCTAGCCGAATTTCAAAAAGTTCTAAATGCCGAAGATAGCGACCTGTACGATGTATTAGCTTATGTTGCTTATCATTCATCAATAGTAGAAAGAACAACCAGGGCAAGAAACGCAAGAACTCATTTTGAAAATTATGATGCAAAACAGCAAGTCTTTTTAAATTTTGTTTTAAAGCAATATGTTACTTCTGGTATTTATGAGTTAGATGTTGAAAAATTATCGCCACTGCTTTTATTAAAGTACAAAGCAATTTCTGATGGTAAAAAAGAGTTAGTGGATATTGCATCAATAAGGCAAACGTTTATTGGGTTTCAAACTCATTTGTATGGGAGAGTGGGCGCTTAATAATAGAAATCAAAAGAAAAATTGTAATGTCAGGGTTAATGGACATTTATGGTGGTCTAAACTGCTGAAACCTTTAATAGCATTAGCTTTGAAGCAAATGAAAAATATGAATAAAAAAAGTGCTTTTAT
>JAYTHI010000119.1:0-16640 GCA_043732685.1 Ferruginibacter sp.
GGACGAACAGGGGTTGTTTGAGCCAGAGATACCGCTATTATTATTATTTGTGTAAACAAATAAATTACTAACTTTTTAGCCATAACTTTTATCAGGTAATTGTGGCACAAATGTACTTAAAATAAAAAGCCGGAGTTATCACAACTCCGGCCAATTATTAACTTGCTATATTTTTTATACTACATCAATCTCAAAATTAACCAGTTGAACAAACTCCTGTAATCTTCTGTCAATATCTGCCTTAGTAATTTCTTTCATCCGTGTAGGACCAAATTTTTCTACACAAAAGCTTGCAAGCGCACTGCCTACAATAATAGCTGTTTTCATGTTTTCAAAACTAATGTCTTTGGTTTTAGCAAGGTGGCCTATAAACCCACCAGCAAAAGTATCTCCTGCACCTGTTGGATCAAACACTTCTTCTAAAGGAAGGCCGGGGGCAGAGAAAACATGATTTTCATGAAATAACAACGCACCATGTTCACCTTTCTTGATCACTAAAAATTTAGGCCCCATTTCCATAATTACTTTGGCTGCTTTTACCAACGAAACCTCGCCGCTCAGTTGCCTTGCCTCCCCATCATTTACCATTAAAACATCTACTTTTTTTAGTACTGCTTTTAGGTCGTCAAGCGCAATTTCCATCCAGAAATTCATGGTGTCCATTACAATTAACTTAGGTCTTACCCTTAATTGATTAATGATGCTTAATTGAATATTAGGAGATAAGTTGCCAAGCATTAAAAATGCTGCGCCCTGGTAACTTTCGGGTACTATCGGGTTAAAATCGGCCAATACATTAAGGTCGGTAATTAAAGTATCCCTTGTGTTCATATCCAAATGATATTTTCCACTCCAAAAAAAGGATTTTTTATCAGGAACGATTTCTACCCCTTCTAATTGTACCCCACGTTTTTTAAGTTCTTCCATTTCTTCAGTCGGAAAATCATATCCTACAATAGAAATTTGTTGAATGGGTTTTATAAAATGGCTTGCTGCGTAGGCTACATAAGTTCCGGAGCCTCCAACTATTTTATCTATTTTTCCAAATGGGGTTTCAATGGCATCAAAAGCCATAGTACCGACAGAGATTAACGACATGTGTGGTATAATTTTATTTTGCTGATTAAAAAATTTCGAAGCAAAAGTAACTATTTTTAATACCAAAGCTGCTTGTATGCTATAAATGGCAGCAATTAACTGTTTAAGAAAAGGTGATATTAACCGGTTGTTTTAACTTTGTAAAATAATAAGTTTTTCAAGAAGGTAATTATATAATTAAATAAAATAATATGTTTTTATGCTGATACAAATTCATCCAAAAGATCCCCAGCCGAGATTGATCAAACAAATAGTAGAGTGTCTTAAAGATGGGGGTGTAATTGTTTATCCGACAGATACTATTTACGGATTAGGTTGTGATATATTTCAACATAAAGCGGTTGACAGAATTTGTACCATTAAAAATATAGATCCTGTAAAGGCTCAATTGAGTTTTATTTGCCGCGACCTTAGCCACCTGAGCGATTATACAAAAAGTATTGATACACCACTTTACAGAATGTTGAAAAGTTATTTACCGGGGCCCTATACTTTTATATTACCGGCAAGTAAACAGGTGCCTAAAATTTTACAGAGTAAAAAAAATACCATCGGGCTTCGGGTACCGGATAATATTATTTGCCAGCATATTCTTGATGTTTTAGGCAATCCAATTTTGAGCGCCTCTTTACCCGGTGATATGATTGAGGAATATACTGACCCGGAAATTATTAGTGAAAAATTTGGAAGCCTTGTTGATATAATTATTGATGGCGGAATAGGTGGAATGGTACCTTCTACTATTGTTGATTGTGTTACAGATGAATGGGCAATAACAAGACAGGGTATTGGAGAATGGTCTGCGTAATTACAACGCCGCTCCATTGGCTTCTTTCAATATCAAAAACGTTGCAAGACAATCTGCGCTACAACGCATTTTTGTTTAATCTTTTATCGCAAGCTGAACCTGGTGCTTGTGGCTTTTGTTGTTAATGGCATTTTAAAGACATTGTGCAAAAGGTAACATTTTGTGGAAATGTATAATTCCATTTAAATTTTAAACCCAAGCCCATATATAAATATACATCTGTAGAGAAATGCTTTGCCTACAACTTTTAGTCTACACTTTTATCTTATATAAAAGTGCAACGGACTGGTCTATAATATTTATGCGAATTATCTACCCAATCTGATAAACCAGTTTTATTCTGCAATAATTAACGCTGCAGCATGGATATTAAAACTTTTTCTGTGAAAGGGGCATAAACCATGGTTGTTAATAGCTTCCCGGTGAAAGGCAGTGCCATAGCCCTTATTACTACTCCAGCCATACTGTGGATATTGAAGATGAAGTTGTTGCATGTATTCATCGCGATAGGTTTTAGCTAAAATACTGGCAGCAGCAATGGATGCATAAATACCATCGCCTTTTATAATGCATTGGTGGGGTATATTTTGATACGCCTTAAACCTGTTTCCATCAATTAACAGTTGTTGCGGTATAATTTTTATCTGATCCAAACAAAGATGCATGGCTTTAAAGGAAGCCTGTAATATATTGATATCGTCTATTTCATTATTATCTACTGCTGCTACAGCAAATGCAATACATTCTTTTTCAATGATGGGCCTTAAAATATCGCGGTCTTTTTCTATTACCTGTTTACTGTCATTTAAAAGCGGATGAAAAAAATCAAGGGGTAAAATTACAGCTGCTGCAAATACAGGTCCTGCATAACAACCACGACCTGCTTCATCCAGACCGGCCTCAACTAATTTATTTTGTTGGTAAGGTAACAGCATTGTGTTTAATTAATTATGCTTAAAAATACCAAAATAAATTTCATTCTTCCAATCCAATATTTACTGCACTAAATTTGCACCGCTATGGATAATATTATAAAACAACGCAATAATAAACAGGTAGCCATTTGGCTATTGATAGGGGTAGGAATGATTATGGTACAGGTACTCATTGGAGGCATTACCCGCCTTACGGAGTCAGGCCTTTCTATAACCGAATGGAAACCGATAACGGGGGCACTTCCCCCAATGAATGAGATCGCCTGGCAGGCAGAATTTGATCGTTATAAAGTAACCGATCAATTTAAATACGTGCACCAAAATTTTTCCCTGAGCGATTTTAAGGGCATCTTTTTTTGGGAGTGGTTCCACCGTTTATGGGCAAGGTTTATGGGCATGGTTTTTTTAATTGGATTCATCTATTTTTTAGTAACTAAAAAGTTTGACAAAAAAATGATATTGCCCATGGTGATCTTATTTTTTTTAGGCGCCATTCAAGGGGCTATTGGGTGGTTTATGGTAAAAAGTGGTTTGGTGCCCGAAAAATATTTTGTTGGGCATGTTGAATTGGCCACCCATTTTATTGCTGCAATGGTGCTTTTAAGCTATACTTTATGGTTCGCGCTGAGTTTGTTACAGGCTCCGTCAAAAAAAGTAGTCAATGCCAGCTTACAAAAATTTATGGTTGCTATAATGGTGGTATTATTTTTTCAATTGGTATATGGCGCTTTTATGGCGGGGTTAAAGGCGGCCATCAGTGCGCCAACCTGGCCAAGTATTAACGGTAAAATGATTCCGGCAATGAGTGAATTAACCCCTTGGGCCAAAAACCTGGTCAATAATAATATTACTGTTCATTTTATACATCGCGGACTGGCTTATTTATCCTTGATTTTGATAACTGGTTGGTGGTTTGCCTCTAAAAATTTAAAGGGCACAAAACTCTTTGCCAGTTTACGTACCATAGTTTTATCTGTAGTATGGTTTCAGGTAGTATTGGGTATTTTAACGGTATTAAATGCGGTATATCCCGCTCGTTTAGTTGTACTTGGCGTGGCACATCAATTTACCGGAATATCCTTATTAATTTGTGTGGTAACCCTTTTATTTGTTTTAAAAAGTAAGCAACCTGCCTATTTATAATTCAATATCAACGGCTTGTAAGGGTTCACCGACACCTCAAAATAAAAAAATGCATACAACGTTATACCTTTTATAACATTTGCTTGTATATTTTATATGTACATTTAAAAAAAATGTCCATATTTATGAAACCTTTATTTAAGGATGTTTTTTACTCCTTTCCGGTGCAGCTTTTAATTTTACATTTCAGGCGGTACCAGTTCTTTTTAATTTTTTGGTTTATGATGGCAAGTACCATCAACAGCCATTTTATGAAAAGTTTTGGTGCAGATGCGCTATTTTTTGTGCCGGAATATTTGGGTAATGTAAACGCCTTAAGTGCTGCCACGGTTGGTATAGCCATGGGCGTATTTTTTATGAGTTGGAATATTACCACCTTTATTCTTCATACGCACCGGTTTAAATTTTTGGCTACTACCTCTAAACCCTTTCTAAAATATTGTATCAACAACAGCTTGCTGCCTTTAGCTTTCTTTATTTTTTATCTTATAAAATCTATAAATTTTAACCTCAATAAAGAGCTGTTATCTGTTGGAGAAGAAATTTGGCTCGTGCTTGGTTTTTTAGGAGGGTTCATTTTACTGATCGGTTTTTCATTTGCCTTCTTTTTTGGAGCCGACAGAACTATTCTTAGAACCATCATACCTGTTATCTCTACTCCTGAATATTTTAAAAGTAAAGAGGATATTTTAAAAAAATCAGATAATGATCAGTTTGGGATGAAAGTGGGTTATTATTTTAATACCCGTTTAAAATTGCGCAAAGCAAGGGTAGTTACACATTATAACCAGGATTTTTTAGACAGCATTTTTAAGCGCCACCATTTTGCTGCCATGATTGGAATAATTTTAGCCTTTATATTTTTAGTAGTGGGTGGATTTTTTTTGGATATTAAATTTTTTCAGGCACCGGCCGCCGCAAGTATTATCGTATTTTTTGGCTTAACAGTAGCGGTTACAGGTGCACTTAGTTACTTTTTACAAAGTTGGAGTATATTGTTTATAATTACGCTGGTAGGCATTCTTAATATATTGTACCAGCACGATATCATCGACCCCCGTAATAAGGCTTATGGTATTAATTATAACAATAAGGACGCACGCCCTATGTATAACCTGCCCTCGCTGCAAGGTTTATGTACTCCTAAAATTATAAGTGCCGATAAAAAAAACATGCTCTCTATTTTAAATAACTGGAAAGCAAAACAGGCTGAAGATAAACCGGTAATGGTATTTATAAATGTTAGCGGCGGAGGGTTAAGAAGTGCCACATTTGTAATGAATACCCTGCAACAATTAGACAGTGTTTTTAAGGGACAGCTACTGAAAAAAACATTTTTAATCAGTGGCGCCAGCGGAGGAATGCTGTCAGCAGCTTATTACAGAGAATTATACAATAAAAAAAGAAAAGGTCAGCCAATTGACCTTCATCAAAGAATATATACAGACAATATTAGCCAGGATCTGTTAAATCCCGTTTTTTCTTCCATGATCAGCAGGGACATTTTTTCGCCTGCACAAAAATTTTCCGTAGGCGATTATGGCTATATAAAAGATAGGGGCTACGCATTTGAGGAAAAGCTAAATGAAAATTCAGGAAAATTATTGGGTAAACAATTAAAGGATTATGTAGCTGATGAAAAAGCTGCAAATATTCCCCTGATGATTTATAATTCGGTGGTTACAAGCGATGGGCGCAAAATGATGATTGGCACCCAACCACTAAGCTTTATGATGAAGCCTGCCGCATTGGAAAAGGATAGTTTTTTTAGTCCGGATGCAATTGATTTTGCCGCATTATTTGCCCGGCAAAATCCAATGAATATGCGTCTTTTAACGGCTTTGCGTATGAATGCAACTTTTCCCTACATCTTACCAAATGTATGGCTGCCAAGCAACCCTATTATTGATGTGATGGATGCAGGTTTACGCGATAATTTTGGACAGGAAACTACGGTTAGGTTTATTGATAATTTTAAAGAATGGATAACTGCCAATACCAGTGGCGTAATAATTCTGCAGCTACGCGACCGGGAACAGGATAACCTTCAACATCCCTTAGAAAAAGGTACCGTTACTGATATTTTTATTAAACCCGCTACTATGCTGCAACAAAATTTATTTAAGTTGCAGGATTATTTTCAAAATGAAACCTATAGTTTTTTATTTGATGCCGCGCATTATAATATGCACCGGCTGGCATTTATTTATGTACCCAAAATTGAGGACCAGGGCGCCGCGTTAAATTTTCATTTAACGGCATCAGAAAAAAAGGATGTGATCGCTTCTTTTAATACCCGCTATAATCAACAAATACTGAAAGAGCTCAAGGGTATTTTAAAATAGTTTTTGTAGTAAACCGCCTTTTGATTTCCCTATTGTTTACTACTAATTTTTTGTTGTCCGCCTTGGTTTAATAATTTGCAAAAAGATTGAAATCTGCAACCAACTTTTATTAATATTTTCCTTAACAGCAGTGATGGGTTTGCAAGCGTTTACTAAATTATATTGGTAATTAAATAAGCTGCTTCATGGAGTTTTATCGACCTTGGCAGATTTAATGAAAAATACTTTATGGCTTACGTTGTATTGCAACGTTTCTATCTTATTGATAGAAGTTAAAATGGGAGGTATTGCAATTACGCAGCCCACCGACCGTTTGAGCAACTGGTAGCAATAAAGACCTCCTACACCAGAAAAAATGCCTTCGGCTTTCAACAGCATTTAATAGTACAAGGGATTTTCGAACCCGGCACCTTGTCCAATTATTTCAATCAGGATAGGGTTACAATTTCTGGAGTTGATCCTATTCTGTTGTTCTTTCTTATAAAAGACGCCTTTACCTAAATTAATGCGGTAGCTGTGGTATTATGCCTAAGTATTTTAGAGGAGCATAAAAAATTTGTTCTTTCAAAAATAGTAAGGTATTTAGTGCGGTTAAACACCAATGTTTAAACAAAATAAAATTGATTAACTGCCATTTAATTATAAAGTTTTATTTATATGTTTATTTGATAATGTATAGAACCTTTATCGAATTATAAGCGTTAGAAAAAAAACTAAAATTATGAAATTGAAATTTATCAAACTATCACTGGTATGCCTGATGGCCACACTGGTGTTTACTTCTTGTAAAAAAGAAGCCCTTGTAAAAACATTAAAAGTAGGCGTTGTAAAAGAATGGTGCGTTAAGCTAAGTACGAAATACCAGGTGCCTGCAGTAAGTTGTAATAGCGAAACCGGTACAGTTAAACTGCAATTATTTTCAGACAATTCCTTATCCTATAAAATAGAGGTAAAAGACGTTGAGTTGGGTGATGAATTAGTAGCAGCGCATATCCATGAGGGTAATGTATTGGAAAATGGGATGATTGTATTGGGTTTTGATCCGATGTTTACCGGTGGCAAGGCAATGGGCGTTATTACCAATCTAAGAAGCTCTTTTGCAGACAGTTTAAAGAGTGATATGAATGAGTTGTATTTTAATGTGCACTCTAAAAAACATCCGAAAGGTTTGGTACGCGGTCAACTTAATGTAGGTATCGAATTAGCAGATGACGTTGTTTTGAAAGGTTCAAACCAAACACCGGCCGTTAATACTATGGCTAAAGGTTTGGCTTTAATCAGGTTAACATCAGATAAAAAATTATATTCTAATGTAACTGTAAAAGATCTGGAATCAGGGGACAAATTATTATATGCTCATATCCATAAAGGAGATGCTGGTGTTAATGGTTCTATTATTGTAAACCTATGTATGAATGCTGCTGATTTTGGAATGATTAAAATTAATCCATTGTCTGATGAGAATTTTATGATCATTAAAAAGGACTACAATTATGTAAATGTTCATAGTAAAGCATTTCCAAAAGGAATTGTTAGAGGACAAATTAATAATTAATAATTCAAGGCTTTAGTTTAAGACGTAAAGCCATTTAACCTGAACCCAAATAAAAGTATAATTCTATTTTGTGGCTAATATAATTAGTAATACTGATTATGTTAGCCACATTTTTTTTAATTATAAGCAGCTATTCTATTATGCTTATAAAAAATAGGGCTGTTTTTAAGGTAAATAATATTTGAGATAAGGGTTAAAATTATCAGGCAAAAAAAATTATCTCCCTGCAATTATATAGCGGATAGTTTATTGTTCAATGGTATTAAAAAAAAGCACCACAAAATATAAATTTTCTCAATTGATAATCAATGCCTAAGCATTTAGTCAATTAAAATAATTGGATTGCTTTAAAAATGTATTGTGCTTTTATTATATTGCAGTAGTCTGTATTAATAAATAATTGTAAACACCTGTTGCAATAATCCTATAGTTATTATCCCTTATTAAAAAATTGATAGTCAGGATAGGTCTTAAATTTTGTTCAGCAGATATTTTACTTGCCAAATTATCTTCTATGAGTAAATTTATTTCTACCTTAAAGAACAAAAAAATAATTCGTGCACTGGTCAATACTCTAGTTGGTGCTGCATCCTATCCCGCACTTAATATTTTTAATACATTAACTATCGAAGGCACAGAACACCTTGAGCATCTTCCCAAAAGAAATGTATTATTTGTTAGCAACCATCAAACTTATTTTGCAGAGGTTATCGCATTTCTGCATATTTTTTGTGCTGTAAAATGGAGAAAAAAAAACCGGCTGGGAGTACCCTACTATTTACTAAACCCTTTTACAGGCGTTTTTTTTGTAAGTGCGGCACAAACGATGAAAGCAAATTGGTTAACCCGATTGTTTGAGTTGGCCGGATCAATAACCGTAAAAAGAACCTGGAACGAAGGAAGTAAGGAATTGCGCCACGGACTCGACCCATCCGATACCAGAAAGATTGACCGTGCTTTAAAAACAAATTGGATTATTAATTTCCCGCAAGGAACAACAACTCCATTTGCTCCCGGAAGAAAGGGCACCGTTTTGCTGATAAAACAAAATCATCCCATTGTTATACCTATTGTAATAAGCGGATTTAATAAAGCATTTGATAAAAAAGGTTTAAAAATGGTAAGGTTGGGAACTAAATTATCTATAAAATTTAAAGCCCCCTTAATAATAGATTATACTGCCGGCAATGATGAAATAATGGAAAGTATAATGGTGGCCATTGAGCAAAGTAAAATGCAGCAGTTGGCAAAGCTTGAATATTAAATTATTTGCTGTGTATTTTTTGGTAATATTTAACCAGGAAATTAGTGCTGTAATTTTGGTTATTCCATTATGAAAATAAGCATGACAGCATAGCTTAGCTTAAAATTCCCCCTAAAAAATTAACTTCTTTTATCAATAAACCTGGTTAGTTTTCTTCCCGTTTCAGAAACTTGCATGTTTTTAATTTCGTTTAAAGAAACATATTTTAAGTGCGGACTAACCCTTAATCGGGCTTGTAAATTTGCGCGAATTTTTCTGTCACAGTCATCAGTTAAATAAAGGGGTAAAATATGCAGCAGCACTTCATCGGTACCTAATTTATTGGAATATACCTCTGCAACAAAATCAAGTACTTCCTCCATTTCATTGAGCATATCAAATAAAGCGGGTGGATACAAAGTGGTACCTTTAAATTTTATCATTTGCTTTTTTCGACCAATTACCGAAGACAATCTACCGCTGTTACGGCCACAGCCACAAAGGTTATCATGGTAAATGCATATATCACCTGTCTTATACCTTAGCAAGGGCATGCCTTCTACACCAAGTGTAGTAATGGTAACCTCGCCCGACTTGCCGGTTTCAACAAGCCGGTCATTTTCATCCAGTAACTCTACTATTATTAATTCGGGCTGACTATGTCCGCCGTTAAAATGATTACATTCTGTAAAAGCAGTTTGCATTTCGGTAGAAGCATAGGTACTAAATAAATCTATATTCCATGCTGCAATAATTTTTTTACCTAGTATACTTAAAGAAAAATCGGTGTTTCGGATATTTTCACCAATACAAATTGCTTTTTTTACCGTGGTTTTGTTGATGTCGATCCGGTGCTCCTTTGCATATTCAATAAGTTTTATTATAAAAGATGGTACTGCAACAATGGCCGTTGGTTTCAGCCTTAAAATGGTTTCCCACTGCAAGGATGGAACTCCCGGTCCTAAACGAATTACGCCGGCACCCATTTTGCGAATACCTGAATAATAAGCCATCCCCGCCATAAACTGCCTGTCGAGCGTAAGCATTAATTGATAAATATCTTGTGCGGTTCCATCAGCACAAGTAAAGGAGGCATACTCATTATAGGCAAGCCGCTCCAAATCATTTTCTGTTAAAGCAATAGTAACCGGACTACCCAGGGTACCGGAAGTTGAACTGTACTCGATAATTTTATTATTGGGCACACATAAAAAATCCTTGTTGCGCAATTGCAAATCTTCTTTAGTAGTAACCGGTAGTTTTTGTAAGTCGTTGATGGTTTTTATTGCTGTAATATTGATTTGATTTTTTATAAATAATTCTTTGTAAAAAATAGAATATTCGTTTAGGTAAATCAATAAGCTTTGCAGCTTTTCCTGTTGCAATAATTTTATTGTACCTGCAGCATTGAAGGCGGTGTTTATATTGTAGCTCATGCGTTTTCAATTATAACTACGGCTACTGCCATTGTTTTTAGATGAGAAAGTGATACGGAAATTTTACCCAGTTTCATTTCAATTATTGTGGTGGCTGTTTTACCAATAAAATAAATTTCCGGTTTACCTGTAAGGGCATTTCTTATTTCAATTTCATTAAAAGCAGTTCCATTTTTCCAGCCTGTACCCAAGGCTTTAAAGAATGCTTCTTTTGCGGCAAAACGAGCGGCAAAATGTTCGTATTTATTGGGCTTGCTTTCACAATAAATAATTTCAGCTGCTGAAAATACCAACGCTTTAAAACCAGTATTTTTAGTAATTTTTTCTGCCACTCTTTCCACTTCTATAATATCGGTTCCAATGCCAAATATCATGGGTTTAAATTTTTTGCTATTTTTTTAATCTGATCATTGATATGGTGTTCTTCCATTTTTGTTGCAATAACTTTTGTTAAAGCGAGTTGATAATAGCCCAACGCTTTTTTATACTTTTTTTGTTTGTATAAATAATCCCCTGCTAAAATATAGGTGTGGTAAAATTGAGGATTGGTCGCTACGAGGCTATCGATATCTATTTTTTCTCCGTCTGCCATACGTTGTTTAAATTGCCTGAAAGCGATAAAATCTCTATAGGTTTTGGTTAATAAAAAAGTATCTGCAGCGATAGTTAAGGTTGAATCTGAAACCTCGTGGTTGTTTTTTAAGGCCTGTAAAGCAAACACTTTGTTGAGGTCGTAGGCAACGTATTTACCCAATTGCCAGGGAGCAGTAGAAACCCACACGATTAATTTTTGAGGCTCAAAAACAACGGAATGATGCGCTATCAATTGGTTGATTGCTTTTTCATTTCCCTCGCCGATATCTTCATTGTTTAAACCCTTTCTATCCCTTAAAATATCGATTGTTTTTTGTACCGTATTTTTATCCACCCCATCCAATAACTGCGTTAGGCGCCGGTACCGGTAAAGAGAGGCACTTTCATTTATTTGCTCTTTATTTTGTTTTGAATTTACCAGTCCGTTGCTTTGAAAATGATTGGTACAAATAATAAAATTTTTGTTGGGGTCATACACATCCAGGGCATCCGGTGTTTTTTCAATCACCACTGCTTTATTGTCTGCTGCAGCAGCCACCAGAAAAGATTCTGAGACAAACATTTTTCTTTTTTTTGCAATGGCAACCGCTTCGGTAATATTTTTTGCATACTGTAATATTTCTCTGGTAACCAGCGAAACCGGTGTTGCCGAAGCCGTGGGATAAGCTGATTTAGCCGCATTGATGGTTACTGCTAAACCCGCATCATTCATGCCGGATACGGCACCAATAAAGCCTCCCCAGGTTATGGTCATAAACTTATGACCTTCCGTAGGATTAAAAAAGGCTACAATTTTATCTTCTGCAAATTTATCGCCTACATAAAAATCAAAATTTCTACCAATTATCATCGTGCTGTCGGCCGACCTTTCGTTCCAGGTGCCAAAGGAAGTACATCCTACCAGCGCAAAATTTTGTAAGGCATGGCCTATATCATGTGCCGCATGGTAATTTAATATACGCTGGTAATTGTTACCCAGGTATTGGTATTTATCGGAGGCCGAAAAAGAAATACCGTAGATCTCTTCTTTATATTCTTCGGTAATATTTTTATCGAGGTTACGGTTAAACCAACCTATAAAATCTTTAAGGTAACTGCGTGTAAATTGGGATGGAACCATTTTAAAAATCTGTTCACTAAAATGATCTTCCTGACGCATTACCAATTCCTTTGTTAATTTACCATTTATAACGCCTCTTTCAAATGGATTTCCTTCTACATACAATTCAAACAAACCGCTATTACTTTTTCTGAACCAGTTATTATTTAAGGTATAAAAATTATCACCATGTGGTGTACGCACCAGTTGTAAACTTGATGTATCTTTTATAACGGGTACATCTATTTTAGCAACCTGCTTTACATAAATTGTTACAACAATTAATAACAACATAATTGCACCAATTGTAAAAAGGAACCCTTTGAATATTTTTTTTGTTTTAAGCATTTCTTATTTTATTAATAATGTCGTCATTACCTAAAAATGCAGTACAAGTTACCAGTCCGCTCATTGCTGCACCTAATACACCGTGTAAATTTAAATTTTGCCCGGTTAAGTATAAATTTGGTATTTTGGTTCGTGGCGAAATAAATGTTTTTAAAGGATTTTTATAATCTTTTACAATGCCATACATCGAGCCATCGTCTGTGCCAATATAATCGCGGAAAGTAAGTGGGGTGGCCGTATAATAGGTTTTGGTAGCAGCCCTTAAACCAGGAAATCTTTCTTCAATAACATCTAGTAACAATTCGGCTTTTCGCTTTTTAAACGCTTCGTATGCAGCACCTCTTTCTGCTTCTTCCGATACCGTATTAAAAGTTGTGCCCCATTGTTTTACCTCTTCAAAATTCATATAAGTTAGTATGGTCATCGACTCTGCAAATAAAGCCGTATGAGCAGACGCCGAGAAAAATATAGCGTAGCACAATGGCCAATTTGCTTCTGTGTGCTCAACCAGAGACCACACATGGCCTTCTTTATGATAATAAAAATTATTTTTTAAATACTTATAGCTATTCTTTTTAAATACAATGTTTATAACAAAACCTCCAATGGAATTTTCAAGATTTTTTATCCTGTTTTTATAGGCATTTCTAATAAGATCGGTTTCAGTTAATTCCATTGTTTTTACAGGGTGCATATTGCTGATAAATGTTTTTCCATACACTAAACTACCATCTTTTAATTGTACGGATTTTACTATTCCTTCATCAACATTTATTTTTGTTACTTCTGAATCTCTATAAATTACGCCTCCCTGGGAACGTATATTTTTGCCCATTAATTTTGCGATAACTGATCCGCCATCTATACATTTCCAGGAGCTTTCTATATAGCTGTTTAAAATTATGGCATGAACATAAAAAGGGGTTTTATCTGCCTGCAAGGCATACAGCATATTATTACCTGCTAAAACTGTTTGTAATTTTTTATTAGAAGTAACAGACTCAATAAAAGCCTTAGTATCTAATTCGAGAATGCTTGTTTTTTCATTAATATCGCCACCTGATTTTAAATTGTACAAAGGAAATTTATTGCATACTTCTTTAATTTTATCGCAGTATAGGTTCAACCCTTTTTCTTCGTCAGGAAAATCTTTTAGCAGTTGTTTAATAAAGTTGGGGTAGCCTTGTGCGAACACATATTCTTTAGGATCGTTTTCAATTAAAATTTTATCAAAAACATCCTCTTCCAATTTCTGCAATTTCAGTTTATTAATTATGCCCAGGTATTTAAATACCTGGTAAAGATTTTGGCCTTCACCTAAACCTCCAAGATAATGCACCCCACTATCGAAAATTACTTTATCCCGAACATAGGTTTGCAAACAGCCGCCAATCTGCTTATTTTTTTCAAGCACACAAACCTTGTAGCCTTCCTTGCCAAGTATGTCGGCACATATAAGGCCGCCCATGCCACTGCCAATTATAACAATATCAAAATTGGTCATACTTTAGCTCTTTTTGTAGTATAAAAATGGTGTTGGATGTTATATTTGAATCGCTGATCTGTTGATATGTCAATCCCTTTGTTTGGGCAATTTCCTTTAAAATACCAGCCGATAAAAATGATAAACCTGTAGCAACTGTTTTATTAAATTTAAATAATCTTGTCGAAAAATATTCAGTTAATTCAGTGCGTTTATGTTTTAGGGCAGCTTCTTTATTGCCTTCTCTTATTATGATTTTACCACCATCTTTAAGGTGATCAATACATTTTTCTATCACTAATTTTTGATCCGCAGCCGGAAGATAATGTAAGATGTCTGCCATAATAATGGCATCGTACCGCTGAAAGTCGAAATTTAATACATCGGTATGTACAAAATTTAGTGTGGATGGTTTATCAAAACAATTGTTGGCTGTATCTATTTTTTCTTCATCATAATCTATGCCTGTTATGGTTCTGCTATTGGCAGTAAAATATAACATGTATGCCATAAATCCATAACCACAGCCAATATCCAATATCGCTCCCTGCGCAGGTACCAGCTCGTGAAAGGGCTGATAATTGTTTTCGAGTTTTGTTTTTATGCGCATGTACCATTCTACCAACGGGCCTTTGTAAATATAATTATAAATTAATTTTTCTCTAAAATAGGAAGGCTTTTCTGTTTCAATTTTTAGTGTATTAAATGCTGCTCTAAAATAACGGGCTATATTTTTACTTTTTTCAGCATATCCATTTCCGTAATTTGTATCCGCAGTTGCTATTCTTGGTAAAAATTTAAGGGTAACAATTCCATCTTTTAATAAGGCATCTTTTTTAGTAAGTGTATAATCAGTGCCATGAATGAGGATGGGTAAAATATCTATATTTAATTTTTCTGCTAAATAAAAAGCACCTTTATGAAATCGTTTTATAGTGCCATCTTCCGATCTTGTTCCTTCAGGAAATATAACAATGGAATAGCCCTGTGCAATACGATCTGCTATTTTATTTAAATGCTGATCTACCTGCTCGGCCGGAAAATAATCTGCCATGCGGATAACGGGTCCAAAAAATGGAGCATTCCACTTTTTATTATTGGTAAACATTAATATTTTCGGGTACAAACTTAATAAGGCTACAATATCAAGCGACGACTGGTGGTTACAGATTATAACAGCAGGTTTATGAAAATTTTCCTGCAGCGGATTTATAATTTTCTTTTTTACATTCACCATTACCACCATTAAAAATTTGCAGGCTTTTGATATCAGAAAGTGGTATACATATTTACCTTTTTCGTTTACGTTGATGTGCACAAATATTCGACCCAATACGGTAAAAAATATACTAACAGAAATAAATAAGGAGAACGCAAAAGTTGATTTATGAAAATTTGTTAGCGTCCATGGCGCCAGTTGACGCTGCACCCTGTTTGTTATTAATATTGCAAAGAAGTAGGGGATTAATATTTGCGACATAATTACTACGCACCCGATACCTACTATTGAAATAAGCGCAATTGATTGCAGGGCAGGATGTTTTGCAAAAATTAAAACGCCCAAACCTGCAATGGTTGTTATCGCAGATAATAGAATGGAGGATTTAAAGGAAGATAAATTTCTTCTTCCGGTTTTATATTCCTGTAAAAGGCCATCCATAATAAACAAACTGTAATCATCTCCCAAACCAAAAATTAATGCTGATATTATGATGTTTATGATATTGAATTGCAAACCGGTAATACTCATTATGCCTAAAATCCAAACCCAACTGATAAACATTGGAATAAAGGATACCAGTGTTAACTCTAAACGTCCATACATGATAAGTAAAACAAAAAATACCAGCAGGGATGTCATGATGGCGATACTTGTAAAATCATTATTGATGATATTCACAAACCTTGTCGCGAGGTATTGTTTATCCAGTACGGTTATATTTGGGTCGTTTTCAAAAGCTTTATAAACAGCCGCTTTGCTTTCGGGTAAAACTTTTATCAAGGTAACAACGGTAGTTTTGTAGGGCTTCTCCGTTATATAATCATCCAGAAAATTTTTACGCAGTTCCTCAATTGCTGCACTGTTGGAAACCGTGAATTTTTTATCAAGAAACATTTTAAATTTATCAAAGGCAGCAGGACTAAATTTTAATACCTGACCCTGTTGTTTTAATGTTGACAGCAGGGCGATCTTTTTTGATTCGGTCCAGTAATTTTCCCAACGGGAAATTCTGGTTTTTTGCATG
The DNA here is from genome assembly GCA_043732685.1 of Ferruginibacter sp. Classification (GTDB taxonomy): domain Bacteria; phylum Bacteroidota; class Bacteroidia; order Chitinophagales; family Chitinophagaceae; genus Ferruginibacter. The sequence continues at coordinate 16,334 of JAYTHI010000119.1, forward strand.
GCTGCAGAAATTAGAAAGGAAGATACCCCTGAATGTTTTTTAATGATATTTTTTGCTTCAAGCCCTTCAATTTTTACCAGTAATTTTTCATTTTGCTGTAAGGCTTCTTCAAGGTTTTTACCTTCAGTAACTACATACACAGATTGTAAAGCATATTGATTAATGCTGTTTAATTCCTTCTCTGCCAATTTTAATGCAGGCGACATAAAATTCATCTTATTCAGGTCAGATTCAAAGCCTACATTTTTTGCTTCGAACCCAAAAAATATCGTTAGTGCAAATATGCCCATCACCAGGTATTTATTGT
>JAYTHI010000120.1:0-16520 GCA_043732685.1 Ferruginibacter sp.
ATCATTGCCGGCATTAACCGAAATTTTATTTCAAGAAATCAAGGCTTTACGCAGGTACAAAAAATGACTGCCTTTTTAAAAAATACTGCTCAAAAAGTACATGGGGCTTTTCCGCATTGGATGAATGGTGCTACCGGTGCCATTGTACCTTTTAGTGCAAAGGACGATGGCGCAGATCTTGTTGAAACCGCCTACCTGATGCAGGGCTTACTTACAGCAAGACAATATTTTAATAACAATGATGCAGCAGAGGTTACGCTGCGAAATGATATAAATATTTTATGGAACGGGGTTGAATGGGATTGGTTCAGGCAGAATGATCAAAACGTTTTGTACTGGCATTACAGTACCAATAATTTGTGGGCGATGAATGTAAAGATTCAGGGATGGAACGAGTGTTTAATAGCCTATGTTTTAGCAGCTGCTTCCACCAATCATGCAATACCTGCAACTGTATATAACAGTGGATGGGCAGGCGGTTCAAATTTTATAAACGGCAAAAATTATTACGGCTATCAATTACCGCTTGGTCCCGACCAAGGTGGTCCATTATTTTTTTCACATTATTCATTCTTAGGAATTAACCCAAATGGCTTGTCGGATGCCTATGCAAACTACACTATTCAAACAAAAAACCACACACTAATAAATTACAGTTATTGTGTTGCCAATCCTAAAAATTATTATGGGTACAGTAGCGATAGCTGGGGTTTAACAGCAAGTGATATTGATGGTGGCTACACAGCAAGTTCGCCCACAAATGATGTAAGTGTTATTGCGCCCACCGCAGCCATATCTTCTTTACCGTACACGCCTGTAGAATCTATGAAAGCTTTGCATTTTTTTTACTATACCCTGGGTGATAAATTATGGGGCGACTATGGATTTTATGACGCATTTAGTTTACAAAATCTTTGGTTTGCTAATTCTACCCTGGCGATTGATCAGGGACCAATAATTGTGATGATTGAAAATTACCGGAGTGGGTTATTATGGAATTTATTTACCAGTTGTCCGGAGGTAAAAGCAGGTATGCAAAATTTAGGCTTTAAGGCTCCTTATCTCTAAAAATACAATGCGTCAATTTAATACCGGGATTATAAAAAAGTGTTAATTTAATTATATAAAAAATAAATTGATACCGAAATTCGCGTTTAGGATAACCGAATTAAAAACATAATAAAAGGAAAATCAAAGTTATATTTACGGTAACAACAGCGTGAGGGATAGCAGCGGAAATCCTTTTTTGCCGGCCTCCGCAAAAAAGATTGAAGCGGATAGCCCGACCGCCGCATCGGCGGACACGCACCAATATATTTTTAAAACAACAATACACAAGCTATGAACAAAAAATTTATTATCCTGTCTGCCCTAACACTTGGATTACACGCACTGCAGGCGCAGACTAAACTACCCACAACAACAGCAAAAAAGTTTTCGGTTAACGGCAAAAAGTTGATGGTATACACCACCGCAGACAGTAGTAATTTTAGACTATCCATTACTGATACTTTATCATTTACGGATCTTGCCCAACCGAAGGAAACTCAGATCTGTGTGTTTGTTGACCCTGCCAAAACCTTTCAATCTTTTATAGGAATAGGAGCCGCAATAACGGATGCTTCGGCTGAAGTTTTTGCCCGTTTATCCAAAGCAAAACAGCAGGAATTTATGAAGGCCTACTACGATACAGATAACGGGATTGGCTATACGCTGGGTAGAACAAGCATTCACAGCAGCGATTTTTCGAGCGCCAGTTATACTTATATTTCCGAAGGGGATAAAGACCTCAAAACCTTTAGTGTAGCGCATGACGAGCAATTTCGCATTCCTTTTATTAAACAAGCCATTGCTGCAGCCGGCGGAAAACTAACTCTTTTTGCGAGTCCCTGGAGCCCGCCCGCTTTTATGAAAGATAATAACGACCTGTTGCATGGTGGAAAATTAAAACCTGCTTTTTATCAGCCCTGGGCAAACTATTATGTAAAATTTATTAAGACCTACGAGAAAGAAGGTATTCCCATTTGGGGCATATCTGTACAGAATGAACCAATGGCTACACAACGCTGGGAATCCTGTGTGTATACTGCAGAAGAAGAAAGAGATTTTCTTAAAAACTACTTAGGCCCAACCATGAAAAAAGAGGGTTTTGGAGATAAGAAAATTATTGTTTGGGACCATAACCGTGACCTTATGTTCCAACGTGCCAATATAATTTTTGATGATAAGGAAGCAGCTAAATATGCCTGGGGTATTGGTTTTCATTGGTACGAAAGCTGGAGTGGAGGCGCCGAAATGTACGACAATGTTGCAAGGGTACACGAAAGCTGGCCTAATAAGAATATTATGTTTACAGAAGGTTGTGCAGAAAGTTTTAAACCAAACGCCTATTACAGCTGGAGCCTGGGCGAACGTTATGGCCGCTCTATGATAAATGACTTTAACAATGGCACGGTGGGCTGGACAGACTGGAATATTTTACTGGATGAAACTGGCGGACCAAACCATGTACAAAACTTTTGTTTTGCGCCGGTACATGCCGATTCAAAAACAGGCGAATTAATTTATACCAATGCCTATTATTACATCGGACACTTTTCAAAATTTATTCGACCGGGTGCAAAAAGAATCAGCAGTGTTGCAAGTCGCAGCCAATTATTAACGACTTCCTTTAAAAATAAAGATGGTAAAATAATAGTTGTAGTAATGAACCAGGGCAATGCCAAAACAACCTATAATTTATGCATTGGCACCAAGGCAGCTGTGGTTGATATTTTACCACATGCCATACAAACACTTGTTTTATAGAATAAATTTAACGCTAAAAAAGATTGCCTGCAATGCAAAAAAAATATAACCTGCTCCTGTCAACTGTTTTGTTGATAGGAGTTTTAACTACCTGCCCTGCACAAAAAACCAAACAGCATTTACCCGTAAACTTTCCTGCAAGGCAAATAAATTTAACGGATAGCGCCCTGCTTGATCTGGTGCAAAAACAAACCTTTACCTACTTTTGGGAGTTTGCACACCCGGTAAGTGGTATGGCAAGGGAGCGCAGCAACGTAGCATTTAATTATGGAGATGAAGTAGTTACTACGGGCGGTACAGGCTTTGGCATTATGGCTACCATTGTGGCTGCAGAGAGAAAATTTATTGGCAGGGATACTGCCGCAAAGCGTTTACTGAAAATGATTAATTTTTTATGGAAGGCGGATAGTTACCATGGCGTTTTTCCGCATTGGTTGAATGGTGCAACCGGCAAAACAATTCCTTTTGGGCGTAAAGATGACGGAGCCGATCTTGTTGAAACAGCCTACCTTTTTCAGGGGCTTTTGTGCGCCCGTCAATATTTTAATGACACCACCAATACAACAGAAACTGAATTAAGCAATAGAATTGGCTGGTTGTGGAGCGAAATAGAATGGAACTGGTTTACAAAAGGTGGGGAAGATGTTTTATATTGGCATTGGAGCCCCAACAATGGCTGGGCGATGAATTTTGCTGTAAGGGGGTATAATGAATGTTTAATTATGTATGTACTTGCCGCAAGCGGCGAACGCTATCCGGTTACAGATGCGGTGTACCATAAAGGTTGGGCACAAAGTAATTTCTTTAAAAATGGCAAAACATTTTACGGTTATAAATTACCGCTAGGCTTCGATTATGGCGGACCTTTATTCTTTTCTCAATATTCTTTTTTAGGACTTAACCCACACAACCTAAAGGATGAATATGCTGATTACTGGGAACAAAATAAAAACCATACGCTTATTAACCATGCGTACTGTGTAGAGAACCCTTTGGGGTTTAAAGGCTATGGAGAAAACTGTTGGGGACTAACGGCATCCGACACCTACAACGGTTACAACGCCTACTCTCCCACCAATGATGAAGGTACAATTGCCCCTACTGCGGCATTAAGCGCTTTTCCATACACGCCCGAATTTTCGATGAAGGCCCTGAAACATTTTTATTATGATCTGGGCGATAAAACCTGGAGTAAGTATGGTTTTATAGATGCTTTTAATGAAACAAAAAACTGGTACGCCACATCAAATTTAGCTATTGATCAGGGCCCTATTATTGTAATGATTGAAAACTACCGCAGCGGTTTATTATGGAAGTTATTTATGAGCTGTCCGGAGATACAAAAAGGTTTGAAGAAGTTGGGGTTTACAAGTCCCTCCATTAAAGTACCGTAAAATTAAATTAATTGGATTAGGTAGATAATTCGCAAAAGCAGTATAGCCTGAGCTGTATAAACTTTAGATACTATAAAAGTGTACTTCAGGCATTTTGATTCGCCAACTTAATTTAAGCTTAGTTTTTATATTTTATCAATGAAAATTATACATTTTCAATAAATGATGCCCTTTGCAGACTGCCTTTAAAAACACCGGTAATTGCATAAGCCGCCTCATTGAGTTCGGTCCGCCATGAGGAGAATTCAATAAAAAATGCACAGTTTATTTTTTTTGAAAGAAGCCAATGGGCGGCGTTGCAATTACGCAGCCCGCCGGCTGCAGAGGCGAAGGATATGCAGCGAAAAAAACTGGTGCTGAATTCAAAAAATGCGACTTATAAATTATAACCCTTAAGAAATAGTCGCGTTTTTTAATCTTAACCATGGTTACTTAATGACAGTTATGTCTTTTAAAGCCCTACATTTAAAAAGGTAAAAAATAGCTTAAAATAGCAGGTTTGTAAAAATTCTACTTAATTCTATAATCTAATTTAACCAATACTGGATTATATCATTACAGCTCTTTAAAAGGATAGATTTATATACTATGTAACAATGCTGTTAAGCTTGATCAGTTATTTACTTTCACCCATGCACTATATTTAAAATAGAAGAACGCCTGGCGTTAAAAGCATAAACAGCATATCATCACCTATTTATTAATTTATAATTCAACCCCCCATTAATTTAAAAACCCCTGCAATTCTTCTGCAATTTTTCTGTCGTTACTAAGTCGGGGTACTTTATTTTGACCACCAAGTTTGCCTACGCTTTTCATGTAATCAATAAAGCCATTCTTCTTAATGGGAGCAATTCTTAATTGTTGTAAAATATTGCCACCGATTAGATCATCATAATAAATATTTTTAATGCGGAGATTGTCATCTACTTTTTTGGCGAATGCGGCAAGATCTCCTGGTGTGTTTTCAAATTCTACAAACCATTCGTGAAAACTTTTACCTGCATCGTGGGCAATCATGGGGGCAACCGTAAACTCAGTAATATGCACATTTTCTTCGTTGGCTGCTTTCATTAATGCCGCTTCCACCTCTTCGCCGATAACATGTTCACCAAAGGCAGAAATAAAATGTTTTATCCTCCCGGTAACAACAATACGATATGGATCTATAGAAACAAATTTAATGGTATCACCAATATTATAGGCCCATAAACCAGCATTATTACTTATTATCAGGGCATAATTTTCACCTATTTTTACATCTTTCAATGTCAATCGTATAGGATTTTCCTTAAAAATTTCTCCTGCAGGTACAAATTCAAAAAATATTCCGCTATCGGTATTCAGCAATAAACCTTCAGCCTCCTGCGAATCCTGAAAAGCGAAAAACCCCTCGCTGGCAGGGTACAATTCTATACAATCTATTTTACGTCCGATACTTTCCTGTAACCGCGCTTTGTAGGGTTCAAAATTTACGCCACCCTGTACCATCACACTAAAATTTGAAAAAAGATCACCTATTTTTTTACCGCTTATTTCCGCCAGCCTGTCAAAATACATTTGCATCCAGGGCGGTATGCCGCTTATTAAGGTCATATTCTGACCGATGGTTTCCTTTACAATTTTATCCAGTTTTTCTTCCCATTCCTCAATACAATTTGTTTCAAAACAGGGCAATTGGTTGGCCCTTAAATATTTTGGAACATGGTGGTTAACGATACCGCTTAACCTTCCTGTTGGTATGCCGCCAATTCTTTCCAACTCGGGCGAACCACTTAAAAATATCATTTTACCGTCTGCAAATTTTGTATTTCCGGTTTCGCTCATGTAGCACAATAAAGCATTGCGGGCAGTATGTATATGATTTGGTATAGAATCTTTTGTTATGGGAATATATTTTACACCGCTTGTAGTACCACTGGTTTTAGCAAAATACAAGGGTTGTCCTTTCCATAAAATATTGTGTTTGCCTTCTTTAATTTTTTCTATGTATGGTTTAAATTGCTCATACTCCCTGATGGGTACCAGCCGGGCAAAATCCTCCATAGTTTTAATGCTATCGAACCCATGTTCTTTACCAAACATTGTTTTAGCACCAACTTTAATAAGCGCATTAAAAATGGCCAGCTGGTCTACCACAGCCGTTTCCATTTGCTTTTTAATTTGTTTGTAGATGTAACCTGCAAAAGGCTTTGCAAGCAATGATTTTATTTTCATCTTAATAAATTACTCAATCGTTAGTAGGGTGAATTTACAATTTTTTTATCCTTTAAAAAAACTTTCGCAAAGTTAATGCCTTTCCATCCTTTCGTTGAAGTTTAACATTATTTAATGAACAACAAAACCAAATTAAAACAAAATAGTTTTGGGATACTTTTTTATAAAAATCTATTTACAATCACAAGGCCAATCAGTGTCCAAATCAATACAGGTAACTACTTCAACAGCATCATTTCCTTTTGGGGCAAAAACAATACGCACATGTTGTTTATCATGGGTTTCTCCTTCCAGCGGATAAGTTTTTCCCCTATCATCCTGGTGAACCTTACTATTATTTACTACACCAATGGCTAAAATTTCTTTTACCTCGCTTTCATCTATATGCCTACAAGCCATACGGCAATGGGCATGTTTACTATAAATAATAGTATGGGCATTTCTGTTTAGCCCTTCAATAGCCGGCACAGTTACAGCAGGAATAACGATGGCCGTATTGGTATTTTTTATTGCAGGATAACTACTTGCCTGATGCTTTTTAACAAACCACAGCAAAAAACCTGCTGCCAATAAAACAAAATATGGAAGGTATTTTTTAAACATGCGCAAATCTACTTACTTAATTATTTTTAAAGACTAATTTTCTGCGGCGTTTCATTCGTAAAATTGTTTCGTTTAAAGAATGTTATGGTTTACACCACAGCTTATTTACACAATTAAGCGCAAGTTGTATCTTTACAAAATATGAATAAAACCGTAGCACTGCACACCCTTGGCTGTAAGCTAAATTTTTCTGAAACATCCACTATTGGAAGGCTGCTGCAAGAGGATGGCTTTATAAAAAAAGACTTTAATGAGGTGGCAGATGTTTATGTTATAAATACCTGTTCGGTAACCGATAATGCAGATAAGGAATGCAGGGTTTTGGTTAGAAGGATACAAAAAAAGGCGCCCGACGCAATGGTGGTTATAACAGGTTGTTATGCTCAATTAAAACCTGCCGAAATTGCTGCAATACCCGGTGTTGACCTGGTTTTGGGAGCAGCAGAAAAATTCAATATCATTCAGCACTTAAAAGATTTTACCAAGGGCGACAGCACAAAAATATGCAGTTGCGATATTGAAGATGTTAATGAATTTACAGCCTCCTATTCACTTAATGACCGTACCAGAATTTTTTTAAAGGTTCAGGATGGATGTGATTACAGTTGTTCGTTTTGCACCATACCCATGGCCCGGGGAAAAAGCAGGAGTAACCCTATTGAAAATGTAATTAGCGATGTTGAAAATATTGTAAGTCAGGGCGCTAAAGAAGTGGTACTCACAGGCATTAACTTAGGCGATTTTGGAAAGGGATTAATTGGAGGAAAAAAAAATGAAGAAAACTTTTTAGAACTGGTTAAAAAATTAGACAGAATTCAAGGTATTGATCGTTACCGTATATCTTCAATCGAACCTAATTTACTTTCCAATGATATCATTGAATTTGTAAGTAATAGTCAGAAGTTTATGCCTCATTTTCATATTCCCTTGCAAAGCGGCAGCAATAAAGTTTTAGGTTTAATGAAAAGAAGGTATAAAAAAGAATTGTACCGGGAAAGGGTGGAGCTTATAAAAACATTAATGCCACATTGTGCTATTGGTGTAGATGTGATTGTTGGTTTTCCAGGTGAGGGTAATGCTGAATTTGAGGAAACTTACCATTTTTTAAATGAGTTGGACATTTCTTACTTACATGTTTTTACCTATTCTGAAAGAGCAAATACAGCAGCACTGGACCTTAAAGAAATTGTACCGGTTCACATAAGAAACGAAAGAAATAAAAGACTAAGAACCTTAAGTTTTATAAAAATGCAAAGTTTCACGAATGAACATATTGGGGACACCAGAAAAGTGTTATTTGAAAATCCTGATAAGTTTGGCATGATCGAAGGCTATACCGACAACTACATTAAAATAACTGCCCCGCACAAGAAAGAGTGGGTTAATACAATTGTACCATGGAAAATTTAAGCGATCGTGATCAGTCAATCAATAAATACCAGGTTACTATTCTCTTTTATATGGATGGAGAATTTATGCACCTGGTTCCAAAACACCGATTGTATATTAACAGTTTAATTGAACAGGGTATAATTGATAACTATGCTGTAAGTATGGAAACCCAGCGCACCTGGATGATTATAAATGCAGTAGATAAAAAAGAAGTGGAGGCCTATTTAATAAAATCTCCTTTGTTTGATTACTGGACTGTTGAAATTGATAGCCTGTATGTGTATGATTCGCAAGCCTACCGATTACCGGCCTTACAATTAAATTAAAATTGAATTGTAAAAATTTGTCTGAAGATCAATCTTTTTATGTGCTGAAATCGACATAAATATATTTACCAGACCATAAGTTGAAAATAAACTTTTAAATAAAATTTATTCCCTGCTATTTCTATTAAATAAAAAAACCTGAGTCCAAAAATTACTTTTCTGTACTCAGGTTCGTTATTACCATCTGGTAAAAACTAAAAATACTTTTTACCACCTATTAAATAATCAAGAAAAGATATGGTTAAATTTATATTGATATAATTTTCAGATAAATTAGCCGCGTTAGTAGTACCGCGCCTGCCTGCCTCCAGGGACAATATATACCCTAGTGGATTGGTTTTAGCATTTCGACCATAACCAATACTTCCACCAAAATCGGTAACCTGGCTATTGTTTACCCTTAAGTAGGAATTACCTGCATAAGCTCCCAATTGAAAAAATCCTTTTTCATATCCTTGGTTATAGGAATTTTTAGCCTTAATAGAATTTTGAAATCCAACAGAAATTTTATTGCTGTTTACCAATTGATAATTGCTGCCGGATAATTTTAGCGCAGACCAATTTTGACCTTGAGCATTTACTGTAAAAGTGTATTTATTATTTTTTATTAAAGCAATTCCTGCATTTAGTGTAGCAGGAAGTTTAAAGAAATCATTTTTTGTTAACTCTTTTTTAATTTCAGTAATATCATTGCTTGTAACATCAACAGAATACTCTGCAAACAAATTAGTTTTTGGAGCATAAGTTATTCCATAGGTAGACATCCATTTTTTACTTAATCGCTTTTTAGTTTGTAAAGAAAAATTAAAATAATAATTTCTTAAAAAAATACTGTTTTTAGTAGTTAGCGTAGTAGATAAGTTATTGCTTAAAATTTGTTCGGATTGGTTCATGCTGCCAAATAAAAAAGAAGAAGTTACACCAATTGAGGTACTGTTGGTAATTTTATAACCGTTTGACCAATAAAATTGATTTACACCGCCATCACCTTCATAATCTGCTGCAACATTAAGGTTGGTACCCTGAATATTTTTATTAGTAACATAACTAAAATTAGAAGTACTAAATGGCATCAAACCAAGGCTGCTGCCCCATCGCTTGGTTATTTTGGCAGCAAGATTTATTCTTCGTACTGCAAAATCACCCGTTCTGTTATCCGGTGCAATAACACTGGCACCAGTATAAACAACATTTTTAAACCGGGAAGAAATTTCAAATGCAAAAAAATGATCCCGCAATTGCGTAAGTGATGCAGCATTGCTATTATTTATATATCGATCGTCATTTAAAGCAACACCTGCATTAGCCATTCCTGTGTATCGGTTAAAATAGCTTGTTTCAATATCCCCGATGCCTAAAACAGAGTAAGGTGAACTATTATTTTGAGCTGATAAAAATGCAGGCAGCATAACAAAAAGGCCGGCAGCTAATACCAGTTTAATTTTTACAGACATGGAAGAAGATGTTTTATTTAACAGAAGCATAATAAATTTTTACCTGAGTTTTATAGTTAGTGTTGTTGCCGTTGGCAATAAGTATTCTGTTAAAGATTGTAGATTGGTTTGGGGGTAAAACAAGCAGGCCATTCTGGTTATTGGTTGTTGTTGCTATTTGAGCCTGCAAATAATTTGTTACATCATAAACGTAAGCTGTTTGGGTACCGTATATATTATCGATATATAAATTACCATATTGAATAGCAGCCTGACCGGTAGCACCAGGTATACTAAGGTCGCCTCCTAAAAGATTATTTTGGTCAGTGGTAGACAAACGCAACCGCAGCGGCAATTGATAAAATCCTGTAAAACTACCCGGCATTGGCTTAATAATAAGTTGAGCTTTTATAATTTTTATAAAATTAGGTAACTCATATAAATTCGTAATAAAAGGAAACCTAATTTTTGTTACTGCACCACTAATATACTGACTAAAACCAGCGTTTTGTGTAATTGATGATGGCAGCACTCTGTTTGAACTGCTTAATGCAGCAATAGGCGTACCTGATCTGTCAACACTTATATTATTGAATTGATAATTAACCTGGTTTATCCCAAAATCAACATAAGTTTTTGTTACAATAACATCAGGTTTGTGGTAATGTAAACGCATTTTCAGGCTATCATTAAAACCTAAAACCAGCTTATTACCATCAACTCCGGAAATAGCCAGGCCTTTAAAGTAGGCTAGAAATTCCGGTAATGTTTGAGAAACAGGATCCTTACTTTGCATTTTATTAAATAGATCCTGTCCCAGCGCATTCGATAATTTTATTGAGATGGTATCCCGGGAAGATGGGTTTACTACAACTTGATTTGAACCGAGCTGGGTTGCAGAATAAGCGCGGGTTTCATTGTTAAAAAAAGTATATTGTTGGGTAGAAGGATATGTGATAGGTTCTAATAATTGATGAACCGAAATTGAATATGGAGTTGAGGTATCGCCATAGAAATTTTTATTTAGTTTCAAAATTATTTCTAAAGAATCAAATACAGAACCGTTTGGCATATCGTATGTGGTAGAATTAGGCAAACCAACCTGAAGAAAAGATTGGGCAGTAATTGAACCAAAATTGACATCTTTATATTTACCTGCCAGAATAGTATTTGTATTAGCGGTAACAAAAGAATCTACATATACAGTAGAGATATCTACCGTAGAAGTATCAACTAAAATTAGATTGGTAATACTATTGTCAATAAAACCACTTCCAAAATTTATGTATTGTTTTTGGCAGGAAGAAATAGCAAACAAAACGAACAAAATGGGTAATCCAAGTCTAAAAACTTTAAAATATCTGATCCGCTTTTTCATAATACTCATAAACTTTTTTTAATCGAGGGCAATATTATCCAGTGCCGCCCGTGCAGTATTGTTAATATGTATGAATGAGTATAAATGATATACCAAACAAAAAATTACCAAGCGATTAACAGTAAGTTTACATAATAGTACGTTTTACCGATTTTTTTTGTGGTAATTATGATTAGTATATACAAATTATACATTTATAGTTAAAAACATACTGTAAATCATTTTTAACGATTTAACGTTCTGATAGGCGATATTTTCGGCAAAAATTATAAAGAATGTACAAATTAAAGAGCGTTACGCTGTTGGGTATTTTGGGTTTTTCGTTATTTATTTCTTCCTGTACTAAAACTAGCAGTACAACAGCGGATACGAATGGCAATTGGGTAAAAAAGTCAGATTTTGAAGGTGTTACCCGCAGTGAGGCAGCTTCCTTTGTAATTAATGATTCAGCATATATTACCACCGGTTATGATGGAACAAACAGGTTACAGGATTTATGGAAATATGATCCTACACAAGATGCATGGTTGCAGAAAGCTGCATTACCAGGCGTTGCCAGAAATTCGGCTATAGGTTTTACTGCTAATGGTTATGGCTATATCGGAACAGGTTATGATGGCGTTAATAAATTAAAAGATATTTGGCAATATACTGCTGCAACTAATACCTGGGCACAAAAATCTGATTTTGCAGGCTCTGCAAGATATGATGCTGTTGGTTTTGGCATACTTAATAAAGGATACATTTCCACTGGTTATGATGGTAATTATTTAAAAGATATTTGGCAATACGATCCTATTGCGGATAGCTGGACACAACAAATAAGTATGGGTGGTGCTAAACGCTCCGCTGCAGTTTCTTTTGTTTATCAAAATAAAGCATATGTATGTACAGGTGCTAATAATGGCAGTAGTACAGATGTAAATGACCTTTGGGTTTTTGATCCCACTATTGCAACGGTTAATACAACGGGCTGGAAAGCAAAAAGAGCTATAAGTAATGTTAGCACAGATAGTTATGATGATTTGTACAATATTATCCGTACTAATGCAGTTGCATTTGTTATGGCAAACAAAGCATATATAACAACTGGTGAAAATGGTGCAGTGTTAAATACTACCTGGGAGTATGATTTTGCTACAGATTTATGGATCTCAAAAACGGCTTATGAAGGTGTTGCAAGAACAGGTGCTGTAGGGTTTGCGGTTAAAAACTTTGGCTATGTTACCACAGGCAGAAGCAGTACAACTCCGTTTGATGATATTCGTGAATTTTTCCCATTCCAACCTTATAATGCGAACGACTAATTTTTAAAAAATTATTGTTTTAGAAACGAGAAAGTACAATTATAAGCAGTGGAAAGTAAATAATATGAAATCAATAATTGTAATTTTATTTTTTGGGTTTGGAATGTTGATTTTGTTAGGTTGTAACAATAACAAAACTGAGGTTCCGCCTTTAGTAACGGGTTCTAAAGATTCTATAAATATTAGCGCTGCTGCTTTTAAAATAAATGAAGGATGGGGTTACAGCATTTTTTTAAATGGCAAATTGTACATTAAGCAAACCATTATACCTGTAATAGAAGGAAATAAAAGTTTTGACAGTGAAGCAGACGCTACCAAATGTGCAGCGCTTGTTGTGGCGAAACTTAAAGCACATCAAAAACCAACACTTGTTATAGAAGATTTGAAATCTTTGGGTGTAATTAAATAAATTATAAAAACTGTATACTAAAAAAGGAGTGATTTTTTCACTCCTTTTTTAGTATACAAATAATTTAATATCAGGAAGCCTGGTGTATGATTTGAAATAGGGCATTGCGATAACTTTCTCCAATGGGAATAAATTTATTACCTATAATTATTTCATTCTTACTAACAACATCAATACTTCTAAGGGCAATTACATAAGACCTGTGCACCCTAATAAAATCATTGGATGGTAATTTACCTACAAAGGTCTTTAAATTTTGTAAGGTAATAATCGGCTTTGGTTTATCTGCCAAATATACCTGTGTATAATCTTTCATCCCTTCACAGAATAAAATATCAGTAAATTTCACTTTATAAAATTTATATTCAGATTTTATAAAAACAAAATCCATAGCAGGAAAAGAATCTCCTTTAAGAGAAGATTGAAGCATTTCTTTTGCCCTGCAGATCGTATAAAAAAAGCGATCAAATGAAACAGGACGGGGCAAAAAACTAAAAATATTGGCATTAATATCAGCCACAGCCAACGCAGCTTTTGAATCAATAACTATAATAAGCGTGTCTTTCAAATTATCAGCTGCAAACAATTCCATCTCCTTATTATTGATAGTATCAACTGAACAAAAAAGAATATCAACAGTAAACTCCTGTAAATAATGGGTAGCTTCTCTGGCACTAATTGGTTTGCAAATAAAATTTAACCATGAAATTTTAGCAACATATTCCATAATGATATGGGAAGAGGTTTCATTGCCTTCAATTAAAAGACATTTAAGTTGAGACATAATTGTAACATTCATTTTTCATTTAAAAATCAAAAATAGAATAGTTAAGATGAAAAGAAATTATAAATTTTGGAGAACGTCAAATTACCTATACATTTACCCTGTTAACCGAATATTTATTATATTAAAGCTAAAAAAACAACATTCATCCTAACTATATGCCAATATAATAGATCAATTAATCCTGTTAATAGAAGTTGTATTAAAAATAATCACGTTATCTTACAATCGATTGACCTGTTTAAATAATATTTTGGCGTTGCAGATATTTTCAATCAAGCTTTAGCCTTAGTATAATAATTGAGTTCCGCTTAAAATACCGGTTTTTTTACTAACTATCAGAGGGTGGTAGTTATGGTTTTATATCATTTCAAATTAAATAAGCAGGTTTAAAATGACAAATTGTGTTGCAATAGATGATGAGCCATTGGCTTTAGAGGTTTTAAAAATTTATATCTCAAAAATACCGGCCTTAAATCTTGTAGGCAGTTTTACCGATCCGGAGGAAGGATTGGCATATTTACAAACTAATGCCACTCCCCTTTTATTTTTAGATATTAATATGCCAAATCTAAACGGTTTTCAGTTGTACCAGGCCTTACATATTAAACCCATGATAATTTTTACAACAGCACAAAAAGGATTTGCAGTAGAAGCATTTGAAATAGATGCCATAGATTACCTGCTGAAGCCTTTTAATTTTAACCGCTTTGAAATTGCAATCGCCAAAACTTTAAATAGAAATAAGGCAGCAGAAAAAGAAACCATCTCCTCGCAACATTTATATATTCATGCAGACTATAAGATAGTAAAAATTGCCTTTAATGAAATACTTTATATAGCCGCCTTTGACGATTATATAACCATCTATACCCCGTCACAATCTTACCTGACGCTTTTATCTATGAAAAAGGTTTTAGGTAAATTACCGGGTATAGATTTTCTGCGCATCCATAGAAGTTATATTGTAGCAAGAGACAAAATATCATTTATACAATACCGTAAAATCGGACTCCTTAATAATATTGAACTTCCGGTTGGCGATACCTATCGCAAGGCAATCTCGATCTTAAAAAAACAAGAATAAATAATTGAAGAGGAGCAACTTAATAATTTTAAAATTTATTTTTAATAAAGCATAAAAAAAAGGTTGTTAAAAAGATTTTACCCTTATCTTCGCAATCCGAAAAAAGGGAGTTTAGCTCAGCTGGTTCAGAGCATCTGCCTTACAAGCAGAGGGTCGGCGGTTCGAACCCGTCAACTCCCACAAAGCCTCACAGAAATGTGAGGTTTTTTTGTTTAAAAAAACTTCAAATGATCACCTTAAAAACAATTGCTAATCAATCTTAATGAGGCATCTTAATTTAATATTGCCGTTTTCAATCTACACTATACCGAAATATAAATTCAAATATTAATTGTATTTAAAATTTTTATTTTGGTTGAATTACAAAATTTGCAAATAATTTGCAAACAAAATGAAAAATGACCTTTTTAATTGATATTTTGAATCTTCCAAGAAAGTAAAAAAACTATATTATTACCAATTTAAACATTTTGGTAATAACCATCTAATATCTTCAATAAAAAACCCGGCACCATAATGCGAGGCTATAACCTTAGATATAAAATCTTCTTATTAAAGCATAAAATAATCTAATCATTATTAAATTCCACAAATCTTCGTTTAGCCAATATCACTTTTTAAATGCTGGTAACGTGTACCAAATTTTAGTTGCTTCATTTTATTTTCTTTAATATAATCCAACACTTCTGATTTCATAAAATAAACCCTCCCCCGTTGCTTATGTGATGGCAAACCTCGTTTCGTCCAGTCTGTGAGCGTGACCAGAGATACCCTTAAAAATTTTGCAATCTCTGTTCGGTTTAATAGACATTCATCATTTTCAGAATTTGAATTTATACCAGCACTTTTCTTAATGCTATCGTCTACAGCCTCCTTGATCCATCTTTTAAAATCGTTTTCATTCGGAATAAATAATGTTTCCATAAAATTATTTTTAAAATGTTTAAATTATTTTAATCCCCTTAATGAATACATGCTAAGGCTAAATTTACTAAACGTTGTCTTGTAATTGATATACCTAAAATCGTTCAGATCCTTCATGCATTTGTAAAAAGTAAATCGAGAATTTATTTTTGCAGTTTTCATAAGCGTTGAACGGCTAATTTCTACCGGATTTGAGCCACCATTCAGGTTCCATTGCATCAACAGAGCCATGTACAGACTAATATGCGTTACACCAATCCTTGGATCTATTTCGATGGGCTCATAAAATTTCACTAATGGCTGATAAACTTCCATAAAGTGTTATTTAAATTGTAATTAAATTTCTTTTTAACAGACCTGGTCTCCTGCCCTGCTTTTTTAACCTTAAACTTTTTTTCGTCTTAGATTTAATTTTTTCCGGCATAGCAGCAATACCTTGTTTTTTAATTTGATGAACA
>JAYTHI010000121.1:0-5619 GCA_043732685.1 Ferruginibacter sp.
CTATACCAAATACCAGAACCGGAACTAAGCAGCTGTTCCTTTTAAAACCCATACTTCCCCATTGGTATTACTGTAGTTTAAAATGCTGAGACTTACTGGCTGAGGGACTTTATCTTTATTGACGAGAAAAACATTCATTTTTGCGGTTGCTATATTATAAGTAACATAGGGTCTGATTAATTGATTTTCGCTGGTAGCTGCTACCATATTACTTAAAAGGTTATTTCCAAAAATAGCTAACCCTTTGCCAATAAGTAACATATAGTTTTCTGCGGATAGCAATCCGGGGCAGTTGGTCTTCAAATGCCGGGTTCCCTGCAGGAGACCCGGTTAAGGCCAACGATTATACCTTTATCATACACATTGACGGAAGTTTTCATGTTGTTGATACAACACCCATATTCTTTGCATGAAAATATTGTAGCATTGTTATTGCAACCAGTACACCAGCACCCGAATACTAAATGGTTTTATTACCTGCCTAGTACCTGATGGCAAAGCCTTTATTTCTGTCCATAGTAGCTTTGTATCATCAGCACTTTTACCGATTAATTCAAAAATGCTACTGATGCTTTTTGCACCTCTGTTTTTAAAATCTGTGTGTATGGTGATTGGAGTGTTGCTGTTATTAATGGCATACAGATAAAGTTTGTTTTGCTTATCATCTATACTTGCATAAGTTTTCAATTCATTTCCGGCAATCGTTTTAATCATTTTGTTACCCAAAAATTTACCGAGTATCATGAGGCCGTATCCATTGGCATTGAAATATCCATTTTTGTCCAGTGCATCAAAGCTGCTGTATTTACCGCCGCCATCATTAATCCATCTTGTATTCCAAAAGTATGAAAAGATAACGCCGGGATCCTGCAACCACTGGAACCCAATTTGGATGTTTACTAGGTTATTATACATTGTATTTACAAAAGTGGCCCCTGCATTATTACACCAGCTAAATGGGCCGTATTCAGCTACAATTACCCTGAATCTTTTTTGATTTTCAGGAGATGTATATTTTTTTATAGATTCCAGCGCAATATCTGCTGGCCCGGTTAAATTTTTTACTGTGTCGCATACACTAACAGGGTAATTACTTACGCAGATATCATCAATATATCCGGACGTTTTGGTAAGCACTGTTTGCCACCACTCAGCTGTATTACCATTGGGTACTATTTTTATGGTGGGGTCAACAGCTTTCATAGCTTTTGAAAAAGCAATTACGTCATCAGCATAGACAGTTGCCCCGTTTTTGATATAAATGTTCCAGGTTTCGTTGCCGATAAGCCAGTATTTTATGCTATACTTCTTTTCTATATTGGCTTACCTTACCCACTCCAACGCATTTTTCACAAGCTGGTCACGGGTTGACCACTTAATCCCCTCCGGATATTTTACATTATACTCATCGCCTGCAACTACAATGACTGGTTCGGCGCCCACTTCTTTACATACTGACATAAACTCATCAAAGTCGAGTACATCATATTTAAAATCCGTGGTATTATTTTTCATCATCTCCGCCCGGTCGCCTACTGCGCCATCACCTGTACGGGCAAGTGTTGGTTCTGATTTATCATAAGGAGGTTTGGAAAAAAAATAAAAATCAGATTTGTTGCCCACCGGATAGCGCAGGTATTTTACACCCATCGCTTTTAAAGCATCAACCAGCCTGCGTTCAGGTTTGAGGTACTTGTCATCATCAGTCAAAAAATCAAGATTAATACCAACCGGGTGATTGGCTATATCATTTAAAACAGTATCTGAATATACAATTACGTTTGTTGAGGAACCAGCTTGCTGTGCCAGGGTAACTCCGTATAAACAAAGAAACATGCCCAATGTAAAAAGTATCTTGTGAGGCTTTAACATAGTTAATTATTTTTTTTTGATTAGTACCCGGGGTTTTGCGCAACTTTACTGTTAGACTGGATAATAACATCCGAAGGTATTGGGAATAAGGTTTGGTGTGATTTGGCAGACAACCCACGGCTATTAGCTGCACTTATAAAGGTTTCGTTACGGATTAAATCCTGGCGGCGGACACAAACGCAGTATCTACTGTAGATAATTCGCAATCCCATACACGCCGCCCGGTCTTCATATCAAGAAAATGATAATAAAAACCTTTATTGCCTGTTGCGTCATGTTCGGGCCCCTGCGGACTGTTCCAAAAGAAACGCAAGGTAGCAAGTATGTTTTCAACTACTTTAGCTCTTGACATTAAATCCCCGTTTAACGCCAACCGGGTAACAGGCCAATGCCAGTCCTGTTGAGGCAATGCTGGCAGGCCAGTCCGGAGCAGTCTTGTCAATCACCAATCCATTTGCAGGGTTAGTTTCATGTAGGAAATAACCAAAAGTTTCCTTTTGGATTTTCCAATGTATCAATGTCCTGCGTGTTATTGCTCATACCTGAACCCCTCCTTTCGCCTGTTTAAATATTTTATTTTCAAGAATTCTTTTCTATTAATTCCATACCGCACTTTAGGCATTTCCCTGGCTTATCTGAAACCACTTCCGGATGCATTGAACAGGTGTAGGTTTTCGTAGCTTCCGCATTTTGATTTTTTGCAGCATCGGGATTGCCTTGATCATTTGTAGTTTTTTGCATTTTACTTTTATTTTATTTGTGAAAGGATTTAATATGATGCTGCGTAATATTTTATTTTAATGTATTTCTTTAGCTTCACTGTTGCCCGCCCAGATTGTTTGTTTACAACTTTCTTTTTAGAGTCTACAATTTTCAGTTCATTAATAAAGTGACTGTTTAATTCCTAAACTGGCATTTGTTTTCTGGATTGATTTTAACGCATCATTTTCAATGCCTGTCAATGCCCTTATCGCATCAATGGTTTCCGGTATTACGATGGCCTGGTTGGTTATCTACCACATAAGCATAAAACAATTCATCCCCCACTACTTTCAACATATCTTTCCATAGCGCCACTTCATACATGTCGCCATAAGGGCGGTTAAGCGATAACATTAATTCTTTGATGGAATTATTTGCTGGCAACTCATCCCCATAATTGATCATAGCTATTCGTGAGGATTTATGAAATGCGTCCGGCACTTCTTCTTTTGTTGCGTTTTTTGTGAGCGTCACATTCCAGTAATGCAGATGGCTTAAGGTTTCCGGCACTTTAACCGCTGCTGTAATCACATCCAGCGAGGGGTCAACACTTTAAGCATCCGGCCCCTGGTGACTCGATATATCTTTTTCGGGCAACAATGTATTCATAATTCCACCCAGGTGGCTTTCCCAGGGGATCGGTTGCCCTGCGAAGCAAAGTGCCTCTTGCTTTTTTTAATAAGCCCGCGTTTTTTAACGCCGTAAGGGTTCTGATAATAGAAGTTGTATTACAGGAAACCACCCGGGTACTGTCGAGCCCTAAAGCTGTTTCATAATTATTTTCGGCACTGAAAGAATGCCCGGTTGTTGCATGTTTTTCTCCACCCTGCACAATAAATTTTTTATTCAACTTCCTGTATTGTGTAATATTTTGTGCGGCGATTTTTTTCGGTGTGCAGTCCACTATAATATCAGCATTTTCTAATAGTTGAATTAAAGTGCCTTCAATTTTAATGCCTGCATCTTTCATATTTTTTTGAAATGTTTCATCAAAGGCAAAAACAGGATATTTTCTTTCTTCGGCAATTTTAATACGCCAGTCTGTAATCACATCACAAACACCTGCCAGTTCCATATCATCCTGTATTGTCACCGCATCAGCTACCCTTTTGCCTATTACGCCATATCCGTTTACTGCTACTTTAATTTTTTTCATCTTATTTATTTTTTTATGGTTATAAAATAAATGCCGCTATCAAAAATAAAATGCCTGCAATACCCGCTGCCATAAAATTGTAAGGGTTTAAATATTTTATATATTTTGAATGGTCGGCCCAGGCAATGTTAGACGACATATTGGTCATACCTGCAACAGGTGAAGAAACATCTCCAAAGGTTCCTCCGGTGATTACTGCTGCAACACAAAGCGGAATGCTTGAACTAACCGAAACAGCGAGCATTATTGCAAGGGGCATAATCAATGAAGCCGCTCCCCATCCTGATCCTATAAAATAAGTTACAGCATCCGATAATAAAAAAAGTGAAACAGGAACACTCCATGCTGGCATTGAGTTTCCTACTTGCTGCTTTATGAAAATGCTTAAATCCAAATCCTGTGAAACAACAGCCAGGGGCCAGGCCAATGCAAGAATAACCAACGTCGTGATAATTTCATTTCCACCTGATATGACATCGACTGTCATTCTTTTTATACTATATTTTTGGAAAAAATAAAATGTAGTGGATATCGCTATGCTGATAAAAAGTGCAACCAGCATAGCCCTGTTTGGTTCTGTGTTGGATATTGCTGATATAAAAGAATCGTTGCCCGGTTTATCTTTCCCAAAAAACCAGAAGAAAAAAATACTTAACAATATTACACTCAACAAGGGTACAATAAGATTGATAACCCTTGGCTTTATTATCGGTTTATCCGCTGCCATATCCATCTTCATCCCCCCGTTATCCTTTATACTTTTGGTTCATTTGTATTGCTGCCAGATTTCTTAAATTGAAAAAAGATGGAAAGACAAGTTATAACAATTACCGCAATGCTGAAAAATTCAAATGGAATGGCTTTTAGCCAGACTGCATAGGCGGAATTATTTTCTGCAACGCCTGCAGCTTGCAATTCCTGACCAATAATTGCAACATTAAATCCAACGAACGTAGTGGCAATTGGTATCAATTCTACAACAGGGCTGGCTGTATTGTTAAGCATAAATGCCAGCCGTTCTTTTGCAATCTTATTTTTTTCAGCCAGTGAGCGGGTAATGGAACATACCCCCACCACTCTAAATCCACAATCAATAAAAGTAACCGGAATCAAAGCCCATACTGTAAAAAAAACTCCCTTCTTACTCTCAATATGTTTTTCTGCCAGGTTTGAAAAAGCTTTTATACCGCCTGATTTTTTTATCAATGCAATTAAACCGCTGAACAGGTACAAAAACAAAAGTACCTGCAAACTATCCTTATCAGTTAATGTTTTAACAACCTGGTCAACGGCAGTTTCAAAACCACCTGAGACAATTGGATTCAATAGATAGCTTCCCAATAATAATCCGATTAAAAGAGAAGGGATTATTTTTTTAGTCCAGATTGCAATGGCAATCGTAAACAGCGGAGGTAAAATAGAAAGCCAGGCTACTTTATCCATATTGCATTATGATTTTATATTTAATAAAAATTATGAATGATAAAATCTAAGAGCACACTTTTTGATGATTGTTGATCATCATGGTTAACAGAAAAGAACTTCCTTTTTTGACAGCACGTTTACCCTACTTTTATTTTTTCATTCCTTTGAATTTTTATGCTGGTTTCGGTTTATCGTTCCATATTTTACTTCATGATACAAAACTTAAAATCTGATCGAAAGTCCGCCACCGCCTCCAAACCTATTGTCGTAAGTTCCAAGCAGGGAGAAATTTTTTGACAATAAATAATTTACTCCGGCACTCCAAACAATTTCTTTGCTAAAATTGATTGATTTAGGAAGTTTGTTCACCCAGCCTACGTCTAATTGGTACTCGTAATATCCAA
>JAYTHI010000122.1:0-5609 GCA_043732685.1 Ferruginibacter sp.
GTCCTGCGCAAAAGTGATGCCTCCCTGTTCTTTAATGGCTTTTAATCCCTGTGTGCCATCGGATGCAGTGCCCGATAACACAACGCCTATGGCATGCTCCTGGTGTACTTCGGCCAGCGAGCTAAAGAAAAGGTCAATAGGCAGGTTGCGTTCGTTTTTGCCTTTTGGCTGGCGGGGGGCAAGCAGTAAAACACCATCTGTGGCCACCATCATTTTATTGCTGGGTATTACGTAAATATGATCGGGCAGCACTTTAATATCATCCGTAATTTCCAATACCGGTATTCTGGTAACTTTTTGCAATATTTCGGGAAGCAGGCTTTCGTGGTTAGGGTCTAGATGCTGTACCAGCACATAAGCCATGCCCGAACCTTCGGGTATGGCTTTCAATAATTTTTTAAAAGCATCAAGACCGCCTGCCGATGCGCCAATACCCACCACCGGAAAAAGGTTAGCAGATTTAGTATGTGTTTGAGCCGCTTTTGTTGTGGGCATGAGTTAGGTATTTCAAAACATTAATGGTTAACAAAATAAAAAACGTGGTGAAAAAAAAGATAATCTTCCTATTACAATTAAACTTAAAGTTACCCTTTTAAAAACATACTTTACAAAATGGTTAAAACGTACTTTGTACTCCACTTAAAAATAGCAATTTCTTTTTGAATACATTTTTATCTTGTAATAACTATCTATTGCAACTGACTTTCCAAAAATCCATCTGGCGCAGAGTGTGCCGTGAATTGAGTACCTGAATATGATCAGGTATAAGAATGTTGTATAAAAGATGATAGTAGGCCTATCACAGTCGCCTTGCAAGCGGAGGCTGTAAACCGCCTCTCGGTGCTTGTTTAGTAATAAACGGGTGTTGAACGGAAAGGGGAAAAGGCTGCTTGAAGCAGTCAGGTACGAGTAAGAGAGATGAATGTAAATGAACCACCGATGAAGTGATGAGATAGAGGTACTCATTGTCAAAAGCTACCGTTTCTGCGTGGTAGTGAAGGTTACAGCGGCAACTTGCTTATTGGCTGTAAGGCAATCGTCATACAGGTGGCATGACTCTTACTCAGGCTTTTGTACAGAACACGGGAAGTCCTTGTCAGATGTCAAGGAAAAGGCGCAAGTGGAAGCTATCGATTAGGCTGAATACCAAAGCTGGCAAGGATGGCGGATGATGCCGTAGTAGCGTTGAAGCTTTTGTAATGAAGGTGGAGCAAAGGGCATCAATCATATCGGTCAAAAATATTTTAACAACTTTAAAAAGAGGATGATTGAATGTTTGAGACAAGAACAAGTACTGTACCGATAACCAAAGAAATGGTAAAGGCAGCTTACCGGAAAGTAAATGCCAATGACGGCGCAGCGGGTGTTGATAAAGAAAATCTGGAATTTTACCAGAAGGATTTGTTGAAGAACCTTTATGTGCTGTGGAATCACTTAAGTTTCGGTAGCTATTTTCCCAAACCATTGCGTTCAGTGTCAATACCCAAAAACAATGGAAAGGAACGTGTATTAGGCATTCCAACAGTGGGCGACCGCGTAGCCCAAGAGGTTGTAAAGAGTTACTTAGAACCTAGGCTCGAAGCTGTGTTCGATAATAATTCGTATGGTTACCGACCATTGAAAAGTGCTCATCATGCAGTAGCTGCAGTACAGGAAAATGTACGTCATTACGCATGGGTGCTGGATATGGACATTAAAAATTTCTTTGATGAAGTAGATCATAAATTACTGCTGAAAGCCTTAGACTGCCATGTGACAGAGAAGTGGGTGAAGCTGTACATTCTGCGCTGGCTGGAAACACCAGTTCAGCAAGCAGATGGTTCACTTACTCACAAGCAAGGTAAAGGCACACCTCAAGGGGGCGTAAAAAGTCCGTTATTAGCCAATTTGTTTTTACATTATGTGCTGGATAAATGGGTTGCAAAACATTATCCCCGGGTAACATTTGTACGTTACGCAGATGATGTGATTGTGCATTGCCAGACAGAAGAAGAAGCAAAAGAAATAGTAACGGCAATCAGGCTAAGACTAGCGGAATGTAAATTGAGGCTGAACGAAGAGAAAACAAAGTTGGTTTATTGTAAGGATTATGGAAGAGTAAAGAAGACTAGTTTTTCAAAGAAATTTGATTTTTTCGGCTTCACCTTCAAGCCCTGTTCTATTCCTTCCAAAAGAGGGAAAGGAAAAATGTTCTTAGGGTATGGCTGCGCAATAAGCCAGTCATCCCAAAAAAGAATAATACAGGGATGGGCTAAACTAAACTGGCATCGTCGTAGCACTTTATCGCTACAGGATATAGCGATTCAGGTAAATGCGCAAATGAGGGGCATTATTCGTTATTATGGTAAGTTCAAATTGTATAATCTGCAGCGGCTGATGTGGCATTTTGAGTTCCGACTGGTAAAATGGGTATTGAATAAGTACAGGAAATTTAAGAATAGTCAGACAAAAGCATACCGATGGTTAAAGGACTTAAAGAAAAGTTATCCCACGATGTTTTATTACTGGACAATTTTTAAACACGTTTGATGATATGATATGAGCCGTATTAAGTGAGAGCTTCACGTACGGTTCTGTGAGGGGCTTGGGCTGAAATGCCCTTGCCTACTCGACAATGCTCTTCTACTCCAGATTTTTATCTACCTTCCAAGCGTCAACTTTTTAGTATGTAAATTAATGTGCGGTTGCAGGTTTTTATGCCGGAGAGTTCACTGCCTTGGGAGACAAATAAGGAATTTTGTTGGGGGAATTAATAAAAAAAATAAAATCCTAATTAAAATGGTCAACGGTAATTTAAAATAAACCAAATTAATTACTATTATAAAATATTGAATTAAGCCAACAAGCCACGCCCTCAGGCTTGTCGCGTTTTCAGGCTTTAATAGTATTAATAAAAAAGGGACAAGCTTTTTTGTTTACCCCTTAAAATTTTAATTGTAAAATTCCGTTATCTCATCCTTTGCAAAACGCTTACACAGTTGAAATACCTTTTGTGTCCCTAATTCTTCAATTTGCGTGTGTTTCCCAATATAGCAACCTATTGCTCAATAAGTTTGGCATGCTGCTCAATAAATATGATATCGTTATGTGCCGGAGCGGCTCCCGAATTATCTATAGAAATTTTTGATTTTAAAGTATCAAGTATGTCCGGATCGTAGGCATTTAATAATTGGCTTACCACATTACTAAAACTTTGCCCGTTGGCTTGCTCCGCAAAATTTGATTCTTCTTTTTCGTTTATTTGCCTGTATTGTCGTATTAATCGTTTAGCAAGGGTTTAAAATTTCTTCCGACGTATTGCCCATGGCAACATTTTGCAACACGTCTTTTAAGCTGATGCCAGGCTCTTTTTCTAATGGTCGGCTGTCGGTTCATTGCGAATTTTCTACACCTATGGCATCAATAATTATAAAATAATCTTTGGTAATTTTAGCGGAAGGTGTGCCCGTTGCTTTTAATTGTTCGAGGCTGCAAGTTCTGGTACCACGGCCTTTCATCTGTTCATAATAACCGCAGCTTTTTACATCCCGCATAAAAACTAATACTTCCAACGGGCGTATATCGGTGCCGGTGGCAATCATATCCACCGTTACCGCAATGCATGGATAGTACTCCTTTCGAAACTGACTAATTACTGTTTTGGGTTCTTCTTCACCTTTATTAGTGATCTTTTTACAGAAGGTATTTCCGCTATCAAATTCAACCCTGGCAATCTCAATAATATCTTCTGCATGTCAATCTGATTTAGCAAAAATCAGCATCTTCGGTACTTCAAATTTCCCTTCTTCATCCAACCTGTCGGGAAACATGGCTGGCAGATTTTTTTTAGCTGGATTGGTGCTTTTAATTGACATAATTTCTTTATTTAAAGGTAATTTTTACAAGTCTTAATTATGTTTAGGTTCTTTATCTGCTTCGATACATCAGAGTAGTTTTTTTATAAAAAATGCAGCAAGTTTGTCCGAGTTAGCCTTATCCATTGCCTTTCCATTTTCATCATACGCTTTATCTACAGTCAGAATATAAAAAATAGCAGGAATTGTCCAAGCCATCATTTTCCAAAGTGTAAATTGAAGTGCTACCATGCACTGTTGACCACCAAACTAACCGTCCGAAACGGTGGTTATACCAATGGGTTTGTGTTTCCATTTTTCTTACAGGAAGTCGATTGCGTTTTTTTAAACCAGTTTTAGGTTAATCATGAATTGACGGATAAAGTTTTTTCAATTTCAACCTTGCATCTTTATTTGTGAACTGCCGATTTTTTTTATTTCTTGTAGTTTGAGATGCGTTAACTTCTTCATCAATTTTTTTATCGTTAATAAATGTCTGTTTAAGCATTGGCCATTTAAAACGTATAATTATATCTCAGCCATATTTAGCCAACTGCCATGTTTAGGGGTAAATATAAATTCAAATCTATCCCAAAGTCTTTTTGCCTCTGCTGGTTCAAATGTTTCATAAAATGCTGATGCATCATGTGTTTTAAAATTGTCCATTACCAATTTTATCTTTTTTGCTTTTGGATACCATTCATCAGCGATTCTTTTTACAAAGTTAGCCCAGTCCTTTTTGGTTCTGCATTCTGTTACTTGCACATATCGCTTCCCTATCAATGGTTCATTTACCATAAATATATTGACTACACTATGTCTTACATACTCATAATCCACTCTCAGAACCTGCCTTGGTTTCATGGGCAAAGATGACTTTCCTTCTTCTATCAACTGCTTGTGCGATTCATCCATGCAAATGACTGGAAATGCAGTATTATAGGGCTTTTTGTATACGTTTAATACTTTTTCCATGTTCGCTACAAAAGCACTGTTCTTATCGGGAGGAATTACCCATCCTTTTACTTTTCAAGGCTTAAGTTCATTTTTTTTAAAACAGTTCCTACAGTTACATTCGAGATGCTCTCCACGTAATTCAATTCAACCATCTTATCTGCCAGCAAGCGCAGCGACCATTTAGAGAAACCCTTAGGTGGTTCACTACAGCAAAGGGTTACTAACTTTGTTTCCATATCACCATCATCTTTTATATCATAAACTCGGGTACTGGCTCTGCGTTCTAAAACAGCTTCCATTCCTTCATCTATAAATTGTTTCTTCAACCTGTCAATTGTTCGCATCCCAACCTTTAATACTTTTCTAATTTGCACGTTGGTTACTTTACCTGAATATTCTCCTTCATCACAATTCAAAAGAATATAAGCTACACGGAATGTTTGTGAAGTATGTGAACCCTTGTTTATGATTATCTGAAGTTCTTCTATTTTTGATTTGTTCAATTTAATTTTATAACGAATTACCATTTGATTTTTTTAGAATGTACAAATAATCCGTCATATTGCGTTTAACCTAACACTAGTATAAATTTATTCTTGCAAGTTTGTTATTACATACTTTTGTGAAACACTATTACCAACTTACTTTAACTTCTTTTTACTTGAATAAAGGTAATTTATACGACCATAAAATACTGTTGCTAAAAATTAGCCAAGGTGACCAAGCGGCATTTAGTACACTTTTTGAGCAGTATCGAAACCAGCTATTTACTTATTTATTCAAGATTACGAAATCTGCTGAAACCTCAGAAGAGATGGT